>NZ_JBCLVH010000001.1:0-429036 GCF_039548255.1 Lentibacillus songyuanensis | reverse complement strand
TGGTCTACCATAATCTTATCGAGGGGCCCTAATATTTTCAAACCCCAAATTTAACGTTCTACAGGAATGCTGCGACATAGTGATAATTTCTTTGAGGGCACTTCTCCCGTTCTAATGGAAGATTGGTGCCTACATTCGCTCCGTCAGAATACTCCGCCCTCCCCTCACACGGACGGCGGCATTAGCACTCCTCTTCCAATAGAACGAGTGTCATGTAATAAAATTGTCACTACGTCGTATTTTCTATCCAATCAGCATCAACATTCCCTATATGGGATACTTAAAAACTTTTATCCGGGATTGAATACTTCATGATCAAAAATCATATACGTTCTTCTTACACACAAAAAATCCGAATGCATACAAATTCCTTTTGAAGAAACTTGAATCATTCGGATTTCTTTATGACTAACACACCTTATCCCAACCGCTTTTTCCAATTTACATAGTAGAAAACAAGAGACATGCCACATTCGTGACTACCTATTAGTCATACTCGCAACTGACTGGTGTTTTACTTGATTGAGCGCTTGTTCCAGATCTGTCCAGATATCCTCCCATCGTTCTAGTCCAACCGAAAGACGTATAAGTTGATCGGTTATCCCCATGTCCAGCCTGGATGCCTCCGGAATGACCGCATGTGTCATACTAGCTGGATGCTCAATCAGTGTCTCCGCATCTCCAAGACTAACGGCGATTTTGAGAAATGACAGTGCATTTAACACTGCTTGGGCATCCTGTTTTGTGCCTTTCACTTCAAACGCAATAATACCGCCGCCACGTTTCATTTGTTTTTCTTTGATCGCATACGCCGGGTTTGTGTCATCACCCGGATAATATACCTTGGCCACGTTTGGATGATCCTTTAGCCTGGCAAAAATTTTCTCGGCGTTATCACAGTGCCGATCCAGACGAATTGGTAACGTCTTTAGTCCACGAATCAATAGCCAGGCATCAAATGGTGACATAATACCACCAATATCCTTCTGGGTGGTCATTTGTACCGAATCCAGGAATTCCTTCGTCCCTACAGCAAGTCCTGCAACCACATCCCCATGGCCACCAATATATTTGGTTGCGCTATGAACAACAACATCACAGCCCAGATCAAGCGGACGCTGTAAATATGGGGAAGAAAATGTACTATCCACAACCACCGGGATATTATATTCTTTTGCCACCTGGGCAACCATTTCCAAATCAATAAGCTTCATCGTCGGGTTAACCGGGGTTTCTACATAAATACATGCTGTCTCCGGCCTGATACGGGCTTGGAGTTCCTCGGGCGAATCCATTTCTGAAAAGTCATGGGTGATCGCATATTTTTCCTCCATCATCGACAACAGACCAAATGTACATCCATACAACCCGGATGAACAAACAATGTGATCATTTGCTTTGGTCAACGCAACCAGAACCGCCGATATGGCAGCCATACCGGAGGCAAATGCTAATCCGCGCTCGCCATTTTCAAGCGCAGCAATTCGTTCCTCCAGCACCTTCACCGTTGGATTCGCCAATCGTGAATAAATATAACCCGCTTCTTCGCCAGCAAAGCGTCGCTCCCCCTGCTCTGCTGTTTCAAATGTATAAGTGGATGTCTGAAATAATGGCGGCGTTAAACTGCCAAGCATTTCTTTTGCATCATATCCATCGTGAATGACGGATGTTTCGAAATGTTTATATCGCTCTGTCATGTCATTCTCCCTTTCCTTCATGCATTTCTCTTCCTACTTCTATGATATCGGAAAAGGCTTATCCTTGAAAGCGGTTTCCGGAGATTGTTCTCACTTTTTTGGTTGGCAAAGCGTTTACGAGTGTCCCTGCACAAGCAAGATAATTGCCTTTTTTTCAACCACCCTCTAAAATTGGCTTATTTCGAACCAATGGATTTTGGGGAATTTTCCAGGAAGGAGAAGCAATAAATGAAGCAAGCAGAGCAAAAAATGGGAATTATTTATATTACATTCGCCTACATATTTTGGGGGATTCTGCCAATCTACTGGAAACTGGTCGATAATGTCCAACCAGGCACTATATTGGCACATCGCATTATCTGGTCCTTCTTATTTATGATCGCTATTATTCTTGTACTAAAAAAGTGGTCTCCATTTATCGCAGAATGCAAAGCCATTTTTAAAAATAAAAAGAAATTAATCGGTATTTCGTCTGCTTCCTTTATCATTAGTCTCAATTGGCTTACCTATATTTGGGCCGTTAACACTGAACATGTGATCCAGGCAAGCCTTGGTTATTATATGAATCCGCTGGTCAGCATCTTATTAGGCATGATTATTTTAAAAGAACGATTGACCCGACAGCAGCTTGCATCGTTTCTCATTGCAGCGATTGGTGTCATCTATCTTGCGGTCAGTTATGGAGTGTTTCCTTGGATTTCTTTAGCGTTGGCTATCACATTCGGGTTGTATGGATTGTTAAAAAAGACGGTGGATATTGGAGCGATGTTTGGCCTGGCAATGGAGACCATGATCGTCACACCGCTGGCATTGATTTATGTTGCTGCCGTACCTGCGCACATATTTACTATCAATAACATGTCTACCAGCACACCACTTTTGTTAATTGGTGCCGGAGTTGCAACAGCCATTCCGCTTTTGCTATTTGCCAGCGGAGCCAAGCAAATTCCATTATCCATGGTCGGCTTCTTACAATACATTGCACCAACCATCATGCTTTTGCTCGGCGTGTTTCTTTATCATGAGACATTCACCCATGCCCATATGGTATCCTTTGCATTCATCTGGATCGCATTAATCATTTACATGACGTCCGTGCAACATAGACCAGCGAAAAAGCGAAAAAAGGCAACATCATGATTTGGAGCTCACTGAAAAAGCACCTTTTCATAATCGTTTGGAAGAAAACGGGCTGAAACGTGCGTCAGCAAGCCCGATACGTGCGAGATACAAAGGTTTTCAAAACGAATCTATTTAGCAGCCTCCATGATTTGGACGGTATTTTTTGAGTTCCGACAGTATTCTATCTAACTTGGACAGTATTTACGTTCATTTAAATTCATATTATTTTTATCAAAATAGTTGACGGATGATTGAATTTAGGTATATAATTCTTGTTACATTAATTTTTCTAAAATTTCATATCTCTTATCAAGAGTGGTGGAGGGATTAGGCCCTGTGAAGCCCGGCAACCATCAGGCTGATAACCAGCTTTGAAAGGTGCTACATCCTACAGGTCGACTTGATCTGGTAGATAAGAGGAGGAACGTTGACGTATACGCCCTCTTCTTAGGAAGGGGGCTTTTGTAATACTCCCTTCCAACATATTAACCAACCACAAAAGGAGGAATTTTTTATGTCAAACTTTCAATTTCACGATCCAGAAACAGTAATACTTCACGGGGGACAGGAACCGGATCCAACAACCGGGTCACGTGCTGTTCCGATCTATCAAACTACTTCCTATGTATTCCGCGACACTGAGCATGCACAAAATTTATTTTCTTTAGCCGAGCCCGGCTATCTGTACACACGGCTTGGCAACCCGACATGCGCCGTATTTGAGGAACGGGTAGCACAGCTTGAGGATGGATCTGCAGCCGTTGCGACATCATCTGGTATGGCTGCCATTACGTTAGCTATTTTGAACCTGGCCGGGGCCGGTGACGAAATTATTGCTGATAGCAACTTATACGGTGGAACATATAACTTATTTTCGACGACCTTGCCTCGCTATGGGATCCAAGTGAATTTTGTGGATGGGACAGACCTGGGGGCAATTCGTTCAGCTATCACCTCAAAAACGAAGGCGATTTTTGGTGAAACCATCACCAATCCTAGTCTAAACGTACTAGATATAGAAGGGATTGCAGGCATCGCCCATGAACACCATATCCCTTTAATTGTGGACAACACGTTTGCGACACCATATTCTGCCCAGCCAATTAAATGGGGAGCTGACATTGTCATCCACTCTGCAACCAAATGGATTGGCGGACACGGAAACTCGATTGGCGGCATTGTCGTTGATGGCGGCCGGTTTGATTGGAATCATGCAAACTTCCCCGGCTTTATCGAAGCTGATGAAAGCTACCACGGCATTCGTTATGCTGACCTCGGCCCTGCTGCATTTGCCACAAAACTGCGGGTTCAGCTATTAAGGGATATCGGCGCTTGCTTAAGCCCGCATAATGCGTTTTTACTATTACAAGGACTGGAAACTTTGCATTTGCGGGTGGAACGACATAATAAAAATGCAGAAAAAGTGGCTGCCTATTTACAAGCCAACCCTGCTGTGGAATGGGTGAATTATCCAGGTCTAGAGAACCATCCGGCACATTCCTTAGCAAAGAAATATTTACAAAAAGGTTTTGGCTCGATGATTACATTCGGTATTCAAGGCGGACGAGATGCCGGCAGAAAACTGATCAACAACATTTCTATCTGGTCCCATGTGGCAAACGTTGGTGATGCAAAATCATTGATTATCCATCCGGCATCGACTACCCATCAACAATTGAGTGCCGAGGACCTCAAAAAAAGCGGGGTAAGCGAGGAATTAGTTCGGCTCTCTATTGGTATTGAACAGGTCGATGATGTTCTAAGCGATTTAGATCAGGCGATCGCCAAAGCTACCAATACAAAGCCAAGTCGCCAAGCTACAAAGGCTGATGCAGTAAAATGGTTGCTTTCTTCCCCATTCATCCGGGAAAATGGTGCTTTAAGGCAAAAAACGATCGCTGTAGTTGGTGAGGGTCATAATGAACAGGAAACAAACCAATTAAAACAGCTTGGCTATCAGCTTATCCACGTAAATGATACAAACCAGCTGCAGGATACACAGGCTGCGATTGATACTGTTTGGCTCAAACAAGGACCTGTCCCTAACAGCACGATTGAGCAATTTATCAACAAGGAAGGCAAGATTCTCTGGATTGAACAACTGATTGGAACGGAGCCAACACTTGAACATGCTGAAGCTGCTGGTATCACGGTTGTCACCGGAGTAAAACTATATGAGAAATTTGTTCGCTTACGCGGAAATACGACTGAACAAGCAACTGTTAGCGTATGATGAACAAGAATAGTTAAAGATACAAGAGGCTGTCTCGCAAAAAGGGGGCAGCCTCTTGTGTCTTTCACCAGTTCTTTTATTTTTTGACCATCCCTTTAAACAATTTCATTACAATTTTATAACAAGCTATATCGACTACAAAAACATGATATACTAGCCAAAGAAAACGTCATAAACATATAAAAGCCTGAAGCGGGACGCTCTAATCTAACAGCTATAGGGCTGTTGCTTTTGTTCTTAATCATTACAATTCCCGCATATTATTAATAAAGAACTATTTCGTATTGGTGTGATACATTTTGAAGAAATTTGCAATTATATTTTTGATTTTACTAGTTGTGATTGGCATCGGAATATCCTTCATTTACTTTGGACCAACAGAACAGGTAGAAAAGACCATTCAGGAGCCATCTTCCAAGCAAAGGTCTACAGATGAAAAGCAACCGCAAACCGATTCCGATCAGACGCAGGAAGAAAAACAGGATAGCGAACATAACGAAAATAAACCCGATATCAAAGCCTTCCTTGAGGACACGTTGGAAAGCACGATTAATTACTTTACGAATAACCAAATCCATGTGGTTGCCATTGGAGACTCCTTAACACAGGGTGTGGGAGATACAACTGACGAAGGTGGATATGTTGGCATTCTGGATAATACGATCAATCAAAAGAAACACCTAGCAGAGTTTGACAACTATGGCAAGCGGGGAAACCGCTCCGACCAGCTGCTAAAACGACTCGATATACCAGAAATCTCTGCTTCCATTAAAGATGCCGATATTATAACCATCACCATTGGCGCAAATGACATTATGAAGGTGCTCAAAGATAATATCACCGATTTATCCTATGATGATTTTAGAGAGGAACGCACAAATTATGAGAAGCGGCTCAACAGGATCTTTGCTAAAATAGACGAATTGAACCCGGATACCAAAGTTTATCTGATTGGTTTCTACAACCCTTACGAAAAATACTTTCCAGAGATAAAGGAACTTGGTGCAATCGTAAAAGATTGGAATACGACGGGAGAAAAAGTGGCAAACGAGTATGAAAATGCCACTTTTATACCGACAATAGATTTATTCGAGGACACAAATGCGGAATTATTTGCAGACGATAATTTCCATCCAAATACAAGTGGGTATAAACTTATGGCAAGACGGGTACTAGAATATTTGAAGCCATAAGAGGGAAGAGGTTCCATAACCAGACAGCCAGGGTTGATAACGACTATGTCGCGACAGCTATCTACAGGAACAATCGTTATGATCCGTATGGCTGTTATTCGGAATGAACCGAATCAAGAAAGGATAGAGGTGATTATTGTGACTGCAAAAAGAAACACAAACCCGCGACGCAAATGGAAACGATTGTTTTATGGCTTGCTTTTGTTTGATATCATTATTGTCGGCCTACTTTTGTTACTCATTTTTTGGCCCGTGTCATCCACTCAGCCCCCGAAATCAGATGACAATTATGATCAAAAGAGCTCCGAGTTTGTCGTGCGTACCACAAAGGAAAATTTAAATGAATTAGTCAATGCCTATATTGATAAGCTTTTAAACGATTCCAAGCACCATTATCGGGTCTCACTTGAAGATGATGTCCATTTAATTGGCGAATTGCCAGTATTTTCATCAACTGTTCCACTCTCCGTTCATCTTGAACCAATTATTCAGGATGATGGGAATGCCATATTGAAATTGCGGTCCATCTCTGTTGGGTTGCTGGAGCTGCCCAACCAAAAAATTATGGAATACATGAAGAAATACCTTCCTATGCCTGAGTGGGTAACGATCGATCCAAAGAGTGAAGAAGTTTATGTAGCTGTAAATGAAATGAATATTAAGAGTAACTTTCAAGTGAGTATGGAGCGGTTTGATTTGGAAGCCAACGATTTAGCCTTCAAAATTGAGGTTCCGTATGAATCACTGGGAATTGATTAGTAACACCCTCACGATCAGGCTGTAACTTGATAAACAACGAGGCTGGGACAAAAGTAATTTCGTTATGTCCCAACCTCGTTGTGCGGTTCTCGTTGCTCTTCATCTTCATAAACTGCACTCATTTGTTTAATCTTGTCCTTCACTTTGGTAACAAGAAAGTCGGGTTGCAGCACTTTTGCCTGATGTCCCCAGGTGAGGATCCAATTCAGCAGCCCGTCCGATAATTTCGCTTTTGTTGACAATACAAAGTGATCATCATCGATTGGTGTAATATCCACCCCATGGCCAAAACGGTCCAGAACGACATTGACAAGATTCATATGGAAACGAATCTTTATCCAGATTTCATCCCCGGAAAACATGTGAAAGCTTTGGTTAACGTAATCATTTAATTGGAAGTCTCTTCTTGTAAATTTTTGTTCCGTCATGAAAATGTCCCGGATTCGGTCTAGCCGGTAATGGCGAATTTCACTGGTTTCCTCAAATAGTCCAATCAAATAATAATAATCGTTTTGCCATATTAACGCATATGGCTCCACATGATACAGATCGCCATTTCGGTGATAGACGAATTCCTTGTTCACATTGAATTTACCATACTTATACGTAAGGACCTGCTTTTCCGATATGGCCCGATGAACACAATCAATATTCTGCTTGACTAATTCATAATCTATATTTGCCGATTGGCTAAACAGAATAGGCTCTGGCAACGTTTTCGCTATATACTTGCTTGTCAGCTGTTTCATCTTCCTAATCAACTTTTTCTTTTCATTGGTTGTAATGAAACGAGCCGACAATACCGCATCGATCATAAGCCTTAATTGATACGTCTCGAACAATCGCGTCTGATGGCTGTATAGTGTTTTCCCGTATTTCCCAGTATTACGGACGATTTCAAAATCCATATCATCGAGCATCTGCAGGTCGCGTTTAATCGTACGGCTATCATAGGTTGCGCCGTCCATTTCTGTTTTAAGCCTTTCCTGCAGATCATCAATACCCAGCTGGTGTTCCTCTTCATCCGTCTCGTTAAATAAAATTTCCTTCAATTTAAGTAATCGATAATTACCGTTTCGCTCCATCTTGTCCATGCCCCCCTAAAAAAAAGAACCATCAGACGAGGATGATTCATTCTTACTTAATAACAAATTGTTTCACTTTCTTGGATAACAAATGAATAAATGATTGCTTTACAAATGATTGGTCCCCTTGCATCAATTTGCGTTCTGCCGGTTTCATACAGTGCTGATAATCGCCAAGCTTGCCTTGATAGATCAATTGCAGCCCTGCAAGATTGCGGATATCCGTTGGTGTAACGAAGCAATGCGGTTTCTCAACACGAAACGATTCAACATCATGTAATACGGTCGCAACAAACTGGGAACAAAACAAAGCATTTTCCCGTTCAATCTCAATTCGCAATAACACCCCGATCAGACCAAGGAAATTATATTTGTAATCATGCTTTTGCGCTTCTATTTCTTTAATCTTCTGGATTACTTTCTCGCAGTCCTCAGCGTCTAAGCGGTAGGAATAGATTGCACTGGCCGATTCCTTTAGAAAGTCGCTATTAATATCCTCTTTAACAAATCCGCCAATAAACGGATTATGTGGCCGTTTCCTGCCAAAGCTGTATACTTCCTTCAACGCTGGGTCGAACGCAATGGAAACGTGATTGAGCGATTGTTTTGTACAATAATTAATGGCCTTGGCCAGGTATGTTCCTGTATCTGTAAAGAGAAAGTAAATCGTTCTCTCTCCCATAGTTTCCCCCTCCGTTACACTTGAATAAGTCTGGATAACAAGCAAGCAGTATTTACATTCACTAGGATTCATCCATTTAAAGCGAATCATCCCCCGATACTGACCACGAGAAGCCAAAGCAAACAGTTTTCGAGTTACCATAAACTTTAGCGGAAATTTAGTAAAGATACAAGTCAATTTTTTATTTTTTGTAAATGCTTTTAGGAGAAATGAATAATTTTCACCGTTTTTACTATTATATGTGCATTTTCGATTGACGTAACCTGGTAAATCCCGTAAGCTAGCCATGATTACTATTTTTTTGGAGGATTTGACACACATGATAACTGTTACAAATGTCAGTTTACGATATGGTGATAAAAAGTTATTTGAAGATGTGAATTTAAAGTTCACCCCCGGGAATTGCTACGGAATGATCGGAGCAAATGGTGCCGGAAAATCTACATTTCTGAAGGTCTTGTCCGGTGAAGTAGAACCCCAGTCCGGTAATGTTTCCCTATCCCCTGGTGAACGAATGGCTGTATTGAAGCAGGATCACTTTGCATTTGAAGAATATAACGTGATTGATACGGTCCTGATGGGACATGAACGTTTATATAACGTAAAACAGGAAAAAGACGCCATTTATATGAAACCTGACTTTTCCGAGGAAGATGGCATGCGTGCAGCCGAGCTGGAAGGTGAATTCGCCGAGATGAATGGCTGGGAAGCAGAGTCAGATGCTGCAATTCTTTTAAAAGGATTAGGACTGGAAGAATCCTTTCATTCGTTAGCGATGGCTGACTTAACGGAGGATCAAAAAGTTAAAGTGCTATTGGCCCAGACCTTATTTGGCAATCCGGACATTCTCTTGCTTGATGAACCGACAAACGGTCTAGATATCCAGGCTATTCAATGGTTAGAGGAATTCTTGATCAACTTTGAAAACACGGTCATTGTCGTTTCCCATGACCGGCACTTTTTGAATAAAGTATGCACCCATATTGCCGATGTGGACTATGGAAAAATTCAAATTTATATCGGGAATTATGATTTCTGGTACGAATCGAGCCAGCTTGCTACGAAGATGGCCCAGGAAGCAAACAAGAAAAAAGAAGAAAAGATCAAGGAATTACAAGCATTTATTGCCCGGTTTAGTGCCAACGCGTCCAAATCGAAACAAGCAACCTCCAGAAAGAAACTTCTGGACAGCATTACATTGGATGACCTTAAACCATCATCACGAAAATATCCATATATCGCTTTTTCTCCTGAGCGTGAAATCGGCAATGATTTGCTTCGCGTGGAAGGACTAACCAAAACAATCGGCGATAAAAAGGTTCTCGATAATGTTAGCTTTACAATCAATAAAGATGACAAGGTCGCATTTGTCGGCAGAGATGATATCGCCAAGACAACCTTGTTTAAGATTTTAATGGGAGAAATGGAGCCGGATGCAGGTACGTATAAATGGGGTGTTACCACTTCCCAATCCTATTTTCCAAAGGATAATTCCAAATACTTTGAGGGCAATGATTTGCCATTAGTGGATTGGTTACGTCAGTATTCTCCTGAGGATGAGACGGAAACATTTTTACGCGGATTCTTAGGAAGAATGCTCTTCTCTGGTGAAGAGGCATTGAAGAAAGCAAGCGTCCTGTCAGGTGGCGAAAAGGTTCGCTGTATGCTCGCAAAAATGATGCTGAGCCATGCCAACGTTCTATTGCTGGACGAGCCAACAAACCATTTAGACCTGGAGTCCATTACCGCATTAAACAATGGTCTGATCAAATTCAAGGGATCGATTCTCTTTACATCCCATGACCATCAATTTATTCAAAGTCTGGCAAATCGGTTAATTGAACTGACACCAAACGGGATTATTGATAAAGAAATGAGCTATGACGAATATATTCAAGATCAAAAATTACAAAAGGAAATTGCCGGGATGTATTAAATATCCGGGTGTAGTGCGGCCTCTTTGAATTAGGAAGAGGTCTTTTTTTCGGAAGATGTGTGCGGGCCCGGGACGATGTTACCGACTTTTCGATTGATGCTCACGGTTCACGGTCGATGTTACTTCCTTTTCGGTTGATGCTCGCGGTTCACGGTCGATGTTACTTCCTTTTCGGTTGATGTTCGCGTGCTTAGGTTGATGCTCCCCCCTTTTCGGTTGATGTTCCCAGTTCCGGGCGTCATTTTTTTATCTGCTGTCTAATGGCAACTCTTATTTAATCTCCTATCTAAAAACCCTTCCCACCACAGGAAGGGTCACAATTTCATTTAGCACGAATTTTATCAAGCATATCCTTGGTCATTCTATCAAGGTCATATTCCGCCTTGAATCCCCACTCGTCTGCCGCAGCTGTGGCATCAAGGGAATTCGGCCAGCTCTCGGCAATTTGTTGACGAACAGGGTCAACGTCATATGTTAATGTGAATTCCGGGATGTGCCGGCGGATTGCTTGGGCAAAATCCTCAGGAGCAGCTGAAATGGCGGTTATGTTAAAGGCATTACGATGGATTAACTTCTCTGGGTTAGCCTCCATCAGGTTAACAATTGCGTTTAAAGCATCCGGCATATACATCATATCCATATACGTATGTTCAGCGATATACGAGGTATAGGCGTTCTTTTTCACTGCCTCATAATAGATGTCCACTGCATAGTCGGTGGTTCCGCCACCAGGTAGGGTAACATAGGAAATCAAGCCAGGATACCTGACGCCACGGGTATCCACACCAAATCGGTGGTAATAATAATCACAAAGCAATTCCCCAGCAACCTTGTTGACACCGTACATTGTCGTTGGGCGTTGAATCGTATCCTGCGGGGCAGCATCCTTTGGTGTTGTTGGTCCGAATGCCCCAATCGAACTAGGGGTGAAGAACTGTAAACCCAAATCCCGCGCTACTTCTAATGCATTTAATAACCCGCCCATATTCAGATCCCAGGCTTTTTTAGGGATCATCTCTGCCTTAGCTGATAATACGGCAGCCAGGTGCATGATCGTATCTACCCGATGGTGCTTTGCAACGGCATGTAAATGATTAGCATCTGTTACATCCACGATTTCAAATGGACCAGCACTATTTTCTGCTTGCTTAATATCTGTTGCGATGACATTTGATGTGCCATATATTTTTCGAAGTTTATGAACAAGCTCTGAACCAATTTGGCCAAGAGCACCGGTGACTAATATCTTCTTCATTATGGTTTACTCCTTATATCTGATTGGATCAACTTGGATGATAAAGGACCAGCGTCGGCTCTTTTCAACCTGGTCCGACCAAAACCTAAATCAGACCTAACTCTTTCCCCACTTTTTCATAAATAGCCAAAGCTTCATCAAGCATTTCCTTCGTATGTGCTGCTGTTGGCATATTGCGCACCCGACCAGTCCCCCTTGGAACCGTAGGAAAGACGATTGACTTAGCATAGACTCCCCGCTCATTCAGCTTTTTACTGAATTGCTGGGTAGATTTTTCGTCACCAATAATGCATGGCGTGATCGGTGTTTCACTATTACCAATATCAAAGCCTAACTTTTTCAATCCTGCTTTTAAATACGTACTGTTCTCCCATAGCCTTTCGTTTAATTCGGTACTTTCCATCAACAGCTCAATTGCTTTCGTTGCTGCTGCTGCATCTGCAGGGGTGACCGCTGTTGAAAATAAAAACGGCCGTGAGCGAACCTTTAACCAGTCGATTAGATTAGCTTTACCAGCAACATAACCGCCGACAACACCAATTGCTTTTGACAGTGTCCCCATTTGAAAATCAATTTTATCCTGCAGGCCGAAATGCTTCACCGTACCGGCACCTTTACCAAGTACTCCTGAGCCATGTGCATCGTCCACATACGTGATCAGGTCAAATTCCTCGGCTACTTCCACTATTCCCGGCAGGTTGGCAATATCGCCATCCATCGAGAATACCCCGTCAGTAATTACCATAATCTTCTTGTATTGCCCTGACTCGACAGCAGCTTTAGCCTGTTTTCTTAAATCATCCATGTCGGAATGCTGAAACCGGATAATTTTTGCGCGCGACAATCGGCAGCCATCAATAATGGAAGCATGGTTTAACTCGTCTGAAAGGATCGCATCCTGCTTATCCATAACCGCCGATATCGCGGCCATGTTACAGTTAAATCCTGATTGAAAGGAAATTGCTGCCTCGGTCCCTTTAAACATAGCTAACTTCTTCTCCAACTCAAGATGAAGGTCAAGCGTACCATTGATTGTCCGAACCGCGCCGGCACCAACACCATGGGAGTCTACAGCTGCTTTAGCAACCTGCTTCAGCCGTTCATCGGTTGCCAGCCCTAAGTAATTATTAGAGGACAAATTAATTAGCTCGCTCCCATTAATTGTAATTACCGGCCCGTTCGCACCTTCTACCGGATCAATTTCATTATACAGACCACGTTGTTTTAAGTCGGAAATATTTTCATCCAAAAATGATTGTAATACGTTGCTTGTCATGTCAATATCCTCCTTTATGTAAACGCTTTATATATCAACTCACCATTCAATAGTGTATCATAATTATTCGCATTTGTTTAACCATAGATCAAAATAAGCCCCCTACATCCTATGCAGAAGGCCCAACATGCACTGCTTCATTTTCCCATTACTTTTATCACCGTACCTATCCCTAAAATGACCGAAGCCGCTAGTCCTATGTATAATCCTGCTCCCACCGCTTGGACGCTTTGACCCATCACTTCCACCGGCAATGTTGTTAAAAAGGAAATTAACACACCGATCGCAATTACGGAAACCGCTACGCCCGCGATTCGATTCAATGACTTCCTAGCCAAAACAGAATAAACCGGATAGATGAACAATAACAAAACAAGGTAACCTTCCCGCTGAAAACCGTTCATTTTTATAAAATATAAATCAATCCACGGCAAGAATAACGAAATAATATACAAGATGGTTGCAAGTAGTATGATAAAACCACCAACACCCCATTTTTTTGCCATGTGCACCCTCCTATCATTACTTACATCTATCTTAATCTATTGATGACGATTTCGTCTACAACCTTACCATTTTGTAAGATTTACCTGGAAAAATGTTAGGAAAATGCATGGTTACTGTCTGTGTTTTTCATTATACTAGATCTAGTACAATGAAAGTGGAGGAATTATCATGAAGAAAGTCTTGATCGCATTGTTTATTGCACTTATTATTGGATTTAGTATTGTCGGTGTTACGCAATATACTACTAAATCAAGCGATGTCATTGAACAGCCCAATAATGCTGTGAATATAGAATCCTAAAAAAACAAGTTTCAATTTCATAGAAAAAGGAAAACACCTTACGAAAGATGTTTTCCTAAAAAATTACTGAACGAATGTGCGAATACTAGTCTAAGATCGTTACGTTCACGTTACGTACACCCCAGCTATTGGCTTCACCTTTGTCTGATACGTGAACATCGATTTTTTTGCCTTTAATTGCGCTGCCAACATCGGCTGCGGTTGCATTGCCGTAGCCTTCTACATATACTTCAGAGCCTATTGGAATAACATCGGGATCAACAGCAATTACTTTTGCGTCTGGATCTTTTTTCAAATCTACTCCTGTTGATGTTACACCGGAGCATCCTTCACAATTAGCGGTATACGCTGTTGCTGATACACTGATGGTTTTCCCTTTTGGTGCATCATTGCTTTTCGATTCCGACTTCGTTGATTTCGTTTTGGTTGATGCTGGCTTAGCGGTCTTCTGTGTATTTTTCGTTGTGTTTTCAGCAGTTTTACTTGGCGTTTGATCCGATGATTGGTCCGCTGTATCATCCTGAACAATGTTTGTTCCTTTAATTTCAAGCTCTTGACCAATAACAATCAAATCGGAATCCAAGTCGTTCCATTTCTTAATATCTGCTACTTTTACATCGAATTTTTTGCTAATACCGTCTAACGTATCACCCTTCTCTACCTTATATGATTCATTGATAGATAGTTTTTGATCTGGGTGAATTGTTTTCGAGTCTAGCTTATTTATGGTCATTAAATCGTCTACGGTAGTGTTGTATTCATCTGCAATGTCCCAAAGGCTATCACCTGCTTGGACTTTGTATTCTTGTGCTGAAACACTTGTTGCAGCTGCGCCAGCAATTATGACACTTGTGGCAAGTGCTGCTACTACTTTTTTCATCGAGTAGTCCCTCCTTCAAATTCTGACATTGCCTATACTATCACACCCCACAGGCCTGTGCAGTTACAGAATCGTTAAGAGTCTATTACAAGGATTACTGAAATCCAGCTGACTGTTACAAAAATATTAGCACCGTGACAAAAGGCCTTTTGCTTGTATCTTAGTAGAACAAAAGACTCAATAGAATTGGTAGACTGTAACGTTTTCGTAACATAAAGGCTAGAATACTATTTTTATATACTAGAATGAATTTCATAATTCTTAGCCCTTGCGCCCCAACACGTTTGAGACACGAAAAAGGAAGTACCTCCCCAAATCCTGTATAATGGTAGTTGAGACACAACCAAAAAAAAGACTGGAGGAATACTCCCTATGACCATTATACGACAACAAAGCTTATTTGGCATCCAAGAATTATACGAGATGGAACCTACCCATCGTTATGAATCGATTATTTCGGCGATAGATCTGGATAAAATCTACCATGAAGTGGAAGAGCGTGAACAATGGCTTATTGAACAAGCAGAAAAGGAAGCCAATCTTCCCATTTTTGAAAAGAAAATAGAAGCTCAATTGGCTGTACCTTTAGCTGAATTACGCGCTGAAGTTCCACAGGACCCAAAATGGGTTGTGAAGAAGAACAGCGAAGGAAAGAATGTTTTCTGGTATGGCTACAAAGGTCATTTAGCCGTTGGCACATCAAGTCAATACATTTTGCAGTCTCTTTTTTCCTCTGGCAGTCTGAATGACGGCAAGGCAGCTACCCCTTTATTAAAGGGGATTGATGAACGTCTTTCGCATTCATCTTTGCACTATCAGACAATGGATGCTGGCTATGATTACGCCCCCATTTATGAACAAGTGCATCAAACAGGAAACCAATCTATCATTGCCTATAACAAGAAAAACGAAAAGGAACCAGTTGGTTTTGACAAGCATTTTGCCCCGACCTGTTTTAGGGAGCATTCTTACCGTTATGATAGTTTCGATGCCAAATATGAAACATTGAAATACACCAGACCTAAAGAGTGCAGTGATTGTCCTCTAGCTCTGTCAAAAGGTTTATAAAGTCAAAATCACAACGGATCTTAGAAGATATACAGCACCAGCGCGAGGGTCAAAAGCATGGAAAATGATTTTCAAACGCCGCAGTGCAGTTGAACGTGTCAATGCTTACTTAAAGGAATATTTTCAACTCAATAATGTTCGTAATCGTACAGGGAAATGTGCAAAAGTACACTTTGACATCGTAACGCTTATTTATAATGCTTCAAAATTGGCTGCAAATCGTATCAATACACTGTTAAATCAACAACAAGCTGCTTAAGAAAATTTTAAAAAGGCATTTTAAAATTCTGTAGGTCTCTCTATTTTTAAAAAGAGCAATTATGAAATTGATTCACTAGGATATAATAAAGGAGAAAATGAAAGGGTATGAAGTTCATGTTGCTGCTGATGAACAAAGCATTTGATCTTCGTCCCCACTAGGAAGGAATAAACTGTCTACCGCTCTCGAGTAATGTCTGCAAGTGATGGTATACAAAAATAGCACGGAAAACCAATTGTCGGCTCCCATGCTATTTCCTATTTTCATTCAGTTGATCTTTAAAAAATCCAATACTTCTAAACAAGATACGTCTTTTCACTATGATTTACGCGATTTTGGATTAAATGCATCCTTAAACCCTTCTCCAATAAAGTTAATGGACAGAATCGTGAAGGTAATCGCCAAACCCGGTGGAATCCATATCCACCATTTGCCACTAAGCGTTCCAGGGTTTCTGGCAGCTTGCAGCATGTTCCCCCAGCTTGGTGTTCCAACCGGGACCCCGAAGCCCAGGTAACTCAGACCAGTTTCGGCGACAATCATCGCTGCAAGTAATAGAGTGGCTTGGACGATGACTGTGGACATAACGTTTGGCAGCAAGTGCTTAACGATAACCTTAGACGGCCTGGTACCAATGGAGATTGCACTGAGAATATATTCATTCTCCTTCTCCGACATAACCTTACTCCGAATAACCCTTGCCGCTCCTGTCCAACTCAGAAAACTAATAACGAGAATTAACGCTAATACGCCACTGTCTACAAAGATCGTCTTCAGGACAATAACAAAAATTAAAAATGGGAAATTCATCATAAAGTCAGTAAATCGCATTAAAATTGAATCGACTTTCCCACCATAAAAACCGGATATTGTTCCAATCACCAATGCGATTAGAATAATAATCGCTGTACAGGAGAATCCGATCAGCAGTGAGGTACGTCCACCGTAAAGCAACATCGTCACAATATCCCGTCCCGCCCCATCCGCTCCCAGCCAATGCTCGGACGATGGTACCGCATCAATCAATCGCGGTTCAATCCGGCTTGGGTCAATGTCGGTTAAAAATGAAGCAGACAAAGATAAGACCGTTACCACAAATAGAAAAACGAGACTAATCATGGCCAAATAGTTGTGAGTGAACTTCTTACGTGCAAGCGCCCATTGTGACAAACTCTTCTTGACAGTCTTTCCCGATCCTAACGTTGGAGGGGTTGGCTTTTCAGGTAGTTGATTTGTTATTGGTTCCATGTGCTTTCCCTCCTCATTAGTCTAACCTGATCCTTGGATCGACTAAGGCATACAAGATATCCGCGATTAGGTTGCCGAGAAGTGTCATGACTGTTAATAGCATCGTAATTGCCATTACCACCGTATAGTCCCGATTGTTAATCGAATCGACAAATAATTGGCCAACTCCGGGATATGTGAAAATACTTTCAATAATAACAGAACCGCCAATGATTCCTGCTAAGTCAAATCCTAACAGGGTAACAATTGGGATGACCGAGTTCCGCAAAATATGTTTGTTATAAATTCGCCGCTCTGATGTCCCTTTGGCACGGGCGGTTCGGACATAGTCCTTCTGGGCACTTTCAATCATGTCATTGCGCAAAAACTGCGTATAACTGGCGATCGGCAGTAAACCAAGACATAGAGAAGGTAAGATGGCGTGTTGCACTTTACTTACAATATAACCCCATGAACCAGGGGCTACCCCCGATCCGATACTTCCGGTTGCTGGAAGCCAGCCTAACTGAAAGGATACAAAATAGATCAATAACAAGGCAGCAACAAAGCTTGGCATGGCTAACGCCAAATAATTAATAATCTGTACACCATAGTCTCCGGTCGTATTAGGACGTCTTCCTGCGTATTTGCCCATTAAAAAGGCAACTATGTACGTAATAAACATGGCAATAACAGCTAATAAAATCGTATTTGGTAGACGCGATAAAATTAATCCAGAAACAGGCATTTTATGCACGAATGATTGTCCAAAATCTCCTTGTAAAAAGCCGCCAATCCATCTTAAGTACTGTTGATAAATCGGGTCATTTAACCCCAATTTACCGCGCATCTCCGCAATGTACTCCGGATTTGCATTCAATGGATCGATTCTCCCTGTCAGGGCATCTCCTGGCATCAAATGCGCCAGGAAGAATACCACAACAGAAACAAGGAAAATAATCGGAATCATGGTGACAATTCGTCGTAATGTATAAACGAGCATATTATTTTCCCCTTAACTCTCAGATTATCTTACTTCGATTCATCCGCATCGGATACCCACCACAGATATGGATCTTGTTCTGCCGTAAACGAGTTGGTATGCACGTTTTGCACCCGTTTGTTCACAGCATAAACATCCACTGGTGAGTACATGAAAATGCTTGGCAATTCATCATTTACAAGTTTCTGCCAATCAGCATAGACATCTTTTCGATAATCCTTATCAAACGCTTTATCACTAATACCTTCCTCAATCAATTTATCCGACTCTTCATTCACCCAGCGGGGATAGTTCCACAGATCGCCCTCTTTAAATAAACCAGTTGGATCCGGGTCACTGGCAAGTTCCCAGGCACCCATGAATGTATCTACTGATTCGTCATCAGCTTCCACCGTATCATAGAATAAATTCATTTCTTTTAGTCCGCCATTTAGTTTGGCATTGATGCCAACATCCTGCCAGTTTTGCAGGACATATTGGGCCCGCGGTTCAGAAATATCGGAACCGGACATCGCATCAAAGTTTACGGTGAACTTGTTGCCGTCCGGGTCTTCCCGCCAGCCATCATCGTCCACATCTTTATAGCCTGCTTCATCTAACAATTCTTTGGCCTTTTCCGGATCGTAATCATACGTTGTCAGTTCAGAATCATCCGCTTTCGCCCAGCTTACTGGCGGCATTGGGGACTCGATTAATTCCCCTAAACCGTTCGAGAAGGAATCAAGCATACCTTGACGGTCAATCGCATAGGCCATCGCCTGACGCAGCTTTTTATTCTGAAACTTGTCGTTGTCCATGATGTTTTTCTTTTCTTTCTTATCATAGTGGCCAAATTTAAAGCCAATGTATGTGTAGCTTAATGCCGCCTCTTCCCGAATCTCAAGGTTATCCATTTCTTTGATCTCTTCGTACTGACTGCTCGGTATTTTCATAATATCAATTTCGCCATTTTCCAACGCACCTGATGCTAAGGAACCATCGATAACTTTGTAATTGATTCCATCTAAGTATGGTTCACCTTGCCAATAATCATCAAATCGCTCCAGCTCGACCAATTCACCATCGACAATATTCTTTACTTTAAATGGTCCGGTACCAATTGGATTTTTCCGTACTTGATCCGAATCTGGCAAATCCTTTACAGCAATATCTTTGTAATAATGCTTTGGCATTGGATAGCTCCACAGATTATCAATCGTATTTGGTGCAACATCGGTCAGATGCAGCACAATCGTTTGATCATCTTTAACGTCGATCCCGGAAATACTATCTGCCTTTCCCTGCCGATATTCCTCTGCGCCTTCGATCATCGCGACATTTTCAAATCGGGATCCTTCATAATCCGGATCAGCAATCACTTCATAGGCATAAGCAACATCTTCTGCGACCAACGGTTCTCCGTCATGCCACTTAATGCCATCCTTGATTGTAAATGTAACGGTCTTTGCATCTTTATCTACTTCGTAATCAGCCATGCCAGGTTCAGGTTCCAGCTCATCATTGGTATTTACTAAACTATCGGTCATAAGTTCAAGAATATGAACATCGTCTTCCCCTTCGTACAACCCTTGTTCCAGTAATCCTTTAAACGGCTGTTCGAAACCGTATGTTACTGTACCGCCCTTTTGCGCCTCATCTGCTTTCGCCTCATCACCACTATCGGATCCGGAGTCTTTGTCCGATCCCCCCTCCGAAGTGCTGTCAGCACAAGCAGACAAGACCATTGATACTGCAAAAACGAGTACTAATAATAACCAAAACTTCTTTTTCAACGCATATTCCCCCTTAAAAAGTTATAAATGCTTACGCTTCCTCGTATAAAAGACATGCGACCTGCTGATTAGGCCTCACCTCCTTCAACGTTGGTACAATGTCCTTGCATTTCTCCATGGCCACCGGACATCTGGTATGGAACACACAGCCTGATGGCGGGTTTTGTGGGCTTGGCACATCGCCTTCTAAAATAATGCGTTCCTTTTTTATCAATGGATTTGGTTCCGGAATGGCTGATGTTAACGCTTTGGTATAGGGGTGTAATGGCTCCCGATAGATAGCCTCTTTGTCCCCCACCTCCACCAAATGACCCAAATACATGACACCAATCGAATCGCTCATATGTTTTACAACGCTTAAGTCATGAGCAATAAATAAATAAGTTAAGTCAAATTCATCTTGAAGCTCTTTTAACAGGTTCAGCACTTGGGATTGGATCGATACATCCAACGCACTCACCGGTTCATCGGCAACAATCAGCTTTGGATTAAGTGCCAGTGACCGGGCAATCCCAATCCGCTGTCGCTGTCCACCGGAAAATTCGTGGGGATATTTATAATAATCCTCTTCACGAAGGCCCACTCGACGTAATAGTGCTTGCACCTCCTGTTTCAATGCTTTATGCGATTTATTCGTATAGTTGCGAAGCGGTTCATCAACTAAATGCCCAACCATCATTTTGGGATTCAATGATGCATATGGATCCTGAAATACCATCTGAAAGTCCTGGCGAGCCTTTCGTAATGCTGATCCATTCAGATCGGTAATATCTTTGCCATCGAAAATGATTTGCCCCTCCGTTGACTCGGTCAGTCGAAGAATCGTTCGTCCGGCTGTTGACTTGCCACAGCCGGATTCGCCAACAAGACCAAATGTTTCCCCTTTCTTCAGTGTCAATGAAATATCATCGACCGCCTTCACATCACCAACTTTTCGTTTAAAAAAACCGGCATGTACCGGATAGTATTTCTTTAAGTTCTTCACGTCCAGAAGAACTTCTTTAGCTGATAAGTCCTTTTTCTTTTTTACGGAAACGGCTTGCTCACTCATTGTTTGACTTCCTCCTTCCCGTCTGTTGCCTTATCTGGGTAGCATGCATCATGGAGGAGGCACCTGGCAGATTGCCCATTTGCAACCTCTGCTAACTGTGGTGTCACCTTGGTACAGTCACCAAATGCCTTCGGACACCGATCAGCAAATCGACAGCCAATCTGTGGCATATATTCAAGCGACGGAACGACCCCATCAATCGTGTTTAATGTTTCCTCATTCTGATCCATTCTTGGTATACTGCTTAACAGTGACTCTGTATATGGATGTTGAGGTTTGGTAAATAATTCCACAACCGTTGCCGTTTCTACCACTTGCCCGGCATACATCACGATCACACGGTCCGCCATTTCAGCAACCACACCTAAATCATGGGTAATTAGCATAATGGCCATATCCTCTTTATCCTGAATATCCTTGAGCAGCTCCAAAATTTGCGCCTGTACGGTAACATCAAGTGCTGTCGTCGGCTCATCAGCAATTAGCAGTTTCGGGTGCAACGCAATGGCCATTGCAATCATCACCCGCTGCCGCATTCCTCCAGAGAGCTGATGGGGATACTCATCGATAATTTTCTCCGGACGGGAAATGCCAACCTGCTTTAATAAATGAACTGCTTTTTCACGTGCGTCACGTTTGGAAATCTCGACATGGTTAAACAGTACTTCCATTAATTGTGACCCAATGGTAAATACCGGATTTAACGCGGTCATTGGCTCCTGGAAGATCATTGCAATGTCTTTCCCGCGTACATGATTCATTTCCTTTTCTGACTTTTTTGTCAAATCATTTCCTTCAAACAAGATATTCCCCGCAGAAATTTTAGAATTTTGCTTCGGCAAAAGCTGCATAATCGATAACGACATGACACTCTTTCCGCAGCCGGATTCTCCGACGACACAGACAACTTCTTTCGGGTTAACTTCTAAATTAATATCAACGATTGCATTATGTAATTCCCCGTCTATCATGAAACCTGTATGTAAATGATTGATTTGGAGCAGATTGTTTTCTTGCTGATGATGTACCACTTGCTTTTATCCCCCTTTATCAAAAAAATAAAAGATTGCAAAAATTGTTTGTATATAATTTTATAAGAAAAACTACTTTGGTGAACCAACACCCCTTTATTTTTCTTAAAAACAAGATAATGTCCTCTATCATGATTATATTTTTCATACACGCGTAACATTCTTGTAATATAACAATTATTTATTTTAGTATAATTTATTTTCTGACGGTTAACAAGCCTTTTTTTAATTTATTACATATTTTTAGAAATTTTAGTGTAATAGTATGGGGACAGTCCCCCCACCGCTTTAACGCGTTAACATGGTGGGGACTGTCCCCGTTATGTGTCTGGCTCCGGCGCCCAATAGCTAGTGGCCAACACCCGCTTCCGTAGGTCAACTCTCGGATTAAGGAAGGCCGACTAGAACGGGCTTGCCGCCCAACGTCGGCATACCCCTGTTTTAGTGGCATGTCTCCTTTATCTCCTACGTAGGAATGTTCGATTAATACCGCTGCTTTGCGCAGCAACACCGAACCACCCTGCATGGCAGGGCGCAGCATATACGCCGCTAACCGGGCACCTCTGCTTTTCGTTATTATTCAAATAAACCTTTAAAGAAGTTAGCAATCATTTGGAAAAAGTCCTTAAAGAAGTTGCCAACCTTCTCCCAAAATCCCGGGTCCAAATCAAGGTCATCGATTTTGTTTTTCACTTTGGAGGCGATGTCTTGCAGCTGACTTTTCACTTTACCAAAGTCAATATCCAGATCGCGCATTTTGTTAAACAGGTTTGTCAATAATTCGCGATCCTTGTCACTTAACGATATTTCCAATTTATCGAGTTGTTCTTTGACAATTTGCTCTACTTCTTCCTTTGTAGCTGGGTTTTTATCAGCAATTTCCTGTTTAATGTCGGTAATAAGTTCACTAACTTTTTCCTGATTTAGCCCATCCTTCTTAGCCAAATCAGTAGCAACATCCAATTCCTCATTCGCCAGCTCCATGCGTTCTTTATCTAAATCCGCACCCTGCACATCGTATGCTTTGTAAATACCGGTTAATGCGGAGTGTCCACTCACTTTAACTGGAGAAACGACATCGACTGTCGCATCCTCCACCCCGGCTGTTAATAGTGCGTTTGCATACATTTCTCTGGTTACTTCGGTGATATTATCCGGGGTGACAATATTGATCGTCAATCCCTTTCCTTTTTCTTCACGGGTAATTTTTGCTGAAGAATACATCCGTGAATTGGGGTCACCATCAATGTAATTTGCAATATCCTGCCCCGTGACATCGTATTCCTCCGTGTTATCCGGATCGGTTATCTTAAGCAAATCACGGACTTCTTGCCTTTGATCATCCGTTAAGGTGTCCCCATAAACAACAATGGGCACCCCTAGCTTTTCATTAATACTATCGGAATTGTCAGCTGCATTATCATCTGCCATAACCGGCGTCGTTAACCCCGTCATAAAGCCAATGAGTATAACGATGACTGCTAATCGTTTCCATAATCGTTTACGCATATTCATTTCCTCCTTTATGTGCAGATCCATACTATTCGTTGCCTCAAGGTTATTTGTACGCTATTTTCAAAGAATAAAAGAATGATTACTTCCTTTGAAAGACTCGTACATATAGATTATACCGTATTTCACCAGGATAGAACACTGAATTTTATTAAATGAGAAATAGTAAAATCTGTTCTTTTCCGTTAATTTTTTCCCATAGAATTAAAATTCAAGTACTAGAAACTACTCTGTTGCTGGGCAAGGTAACCAAAAAAAGTCTGCCCTGAGCATAATACTTTCTTTTTCTAAACGCAATGGTTATTATTTAGAGTGACGAAATAAAAAGCACGAAAGAAGGTAGTAACAATCGTTGATCAACAAGAGCATTTGGTAAAGCGGAATTTAGCAATCATGTGGTTTGCTAACTTTTTTGTTGCCGGCAGTATGACGATGATTCTTCCGTTTCTCTCGTTGTTTATTGAATCATACGGGGATTTTTCAGCTTCTTATGTACAAAACTGGTCTGGCTGGATTTTTTCCATTACGTTTGTCACGGCACTCATTTTTTCACCAATCTGGGGACGAATCGGTGATAAACACGGCCGAAAACGTGTACTAATGATTTCTGCAGCAGGACTTGGAGTCTCCATTTTATTGATGGGGTTTGCCACCAATGTATGGCAGCTGTTTATATTACGGTTCTTTATGGGTGTGTTTACCGGATTTATTCCCATTTCCCAAGCATTCATTGCAACACAGACACCAAAGCATATCGCTGGTCGTGTTCTTGGAACATTGCAAACCGGCAGTATTACAGGATCACTAATGGGGCCATTATTAGGTGGGGCCTTCGCCGATGTCTTCGGATATGCAGCAACGTTTAAATGGACGTCAATTTCCATCTTTATCTCAGGCATCCTTGTCTACTTTGGTGTTAAAGAGATTGTCATGTCATTCGCGGATGATCAAGACAGTAAAACCTCCTACTCTAGCAAGGATGTTATTGTCCACATTATTTCACGCCCTGTGTTGCTCGTTGTGATGTTAATCTCCATGCTTGTCCAGGTTGCACACTTTAGCGTTCAGCCTATTTTGTCTTTGTATGTGAGCGAACTGCACGGGACTGCAAACATTGCATTATTTTCCGGCCTGGCGTTTTCTGCAGCCGGACTGGGCAATCTATTAATGGCAAGACGATGGGGACGTTTAGGGGATCGGATCGGATATATTAAAATTGTGATATTCCTGCTATTCATGGCTGGAATTGTTTATTTCCCAGCGGCATTTGTCACTAATATCTGGCAATTAACTGTACTAAGGTTCTTACTTGGCATAGCGATCGGTGGTATCATCCCAGTACGGATTGCCTATATCAGGCAGGAAGCACCACTATCGATTCAAGGCGAGGTGTTAGGTTACAATACGTCATTGCGCTTTGCCGGAAATATTATCGGCCCAGCACTTGGCGGTATGTTAGCAGGATTCTTCGGGTTTTCCGGCGTATTTTTTGTAACCAGCGGTCTGCTTATCTTAAGTGGCATTATTATGCTGGTCGCCTGGTATCGGAGCGAGTATGCAGGGAAACAGGCGCATCGTCGCTTGTCTTCGCATCATAGCTAATATGGATTTTTGCTCCGAACTTTTCATGAGGTGGGCGGGCTCTCTTCCGACCTGACGATGTTCTCTCCCGACTTCGGGGTGCTCTCTCCCGACCCCACAATAGCAATAGACAAAAACGGACACGTCTCAACAGCGTGTCCGTTTTTTTGTTTATAGTTGGCATTTACTATTTTTGTTTGTAATTTGCTTGGTGTTCCTTAAATTCTTTGTCCGAACAATAGACGTAATGACCAGGTGCGATCTCACGCATCGTTACTTCGTCATCCGCTGTATAGTTATGTTCCTCCGGATTATATGTTTGACGCACACGGGTACGTTCATATTCCGGATCGGGTAGTGGAATTGCGGAGAGCAGTGATTGTGTATAGGGATGCATTGGGTTACGATACAAATCCTCGGCAGGTGCAAGCTCCACTAACTTTCCAAAATACATAACGCCAATTCGATCGCTGATATATTTCACCATCGATAAATCATGGGCAATAAACAAGTAAGTTAACTGCTTTTCCTTTTGCAGCTTCTTTAACAAATTGACTACTTGTGCTTGAATGGAAACATCCAAAGCTGATATTGGTTCATCCGCAATGATAAACTCAGGTTCAACGGCTAATGCCCGGGCAATTCCTATACGCTGGCGCTGTCCACCGGAGAATTCATGTGGGTAACGATTAGCATGCTCACGAT
Source organism: Lentibacillus songyuanensis (assembly GCF_039548255.1). NCBI lineage: Bacteria > Bacillati > Bacillota > Bacilli > Caryophanales > Bacillaceae > Lentibacillus > Lentibacillus songyuanensis. Next base: position 402,902 of record NZ_JBCLVH010000001.1, on the reverse strand, counting down.
TGAGCCCGACTGTCTCCAATAGTGAATAGACTTTTTCCATCCGGTCTTTTGATGATTTAGCAAGACCATGAATGTCAATTCCTTCAGCAATAATATCTGTTACCTTCATCCTGGGGTTTAACGACGCGTAAGGATCTTGGAAAATCATCTGCATTTTCCGATGAAGTTCTTTTAATTGGGATTTGGACTTTTTTTCATGGACATTATCTCCACGGTACAAGACTTCCCCACCGGTTGCCTGATATAAGCGAATGATGGATCTCCCAGTGGTAGACTTTCCACAACCGGACTCCCCAACAAGCCCTAATGTTTCCCCTTTATAAATATCAAACGTAATGCCGTCTACTGCGCGAACTTCTTTTGGTTTTCCAATATTAAAATACTGCTTTAGTTTTTTTACTTCCAGCAGCTTTTCCGCTTCCGCCATGTTACTTTTCCCCTTTCCCAGAACCGGCTTGTTTCGCTTGGAACTTAGCCATTCGCTCTTTTACAGCGAGCGGCGGTTCCACTTTCGGCGCATCAGGGTGCAGCAGCCATGTTGCAGCATAATGCGTATCAGAAACTTTAAACATTGGCGGTTCTTCTTCTAAATCAATTTTCATGGCATAAGGGTTTCTGGCAGCAAACGCATCTCCCTTTGGCGGATTTAACAAATCGGGTGGTGTTCCCGGAATAACATACAATTCTTCATCATCCGTATCCAGGCTTGGCATCGAGCTGATTAACCCCCATGTATACGGGTGCTGCGGATTGTAATATATTTCATCCACTGTTCCAATTTCCACGATTTTTCCGCCATACATAACCGCTACACGGTCAGCCACATTAGCCACCACACCCAAGTCATGCGTGATGAAAATGATCGATGTCTCAATTTGTTGCTGCAATTCTTTCATCAAGTCCAATATTTGACCTTGAATGGTTACATCCAAAGCAGTTGTTGGCTCATCGGCAATCAGCACTTTTGGCGCACATGCAAGCGCGATCGCAATAACCACCCGTTGCCGCATTCCTCCTGAAAATTGGTGCGGATATTGTTTTAGACGAATTTCCGGTTTCGGAATACCAACCAATTCCAGCAGTTTGAGAGCCCGCTCCTTTGCTTTATGTTTGCTTAATTTCTGGTGCTTTAATAAAGGTTCCATGATCTGCTTGCCAATGGTCATCGTTGGGTTTAAGGAAGTCATCGGATCTTGGAAAATCATCGAAATGTCTTTTCCACGAATTTTTTGCATTTGTCTTTCCGATGCTTTGGCAAGATCCGCATCATTAAACATAATTTTGCCAGCTTTTATTTCCGAATTACCTGGTGGCAATAAGCGCATAATCGACTTCGTTGTTACCGATTTACCGGATCCGGACTCCCCTACAATAGCAAGTGTTTCTCCTTCATACAGGTCGAAGTCTACACCACGAATGGCCTGTACCTCCCCTGCGAAGGTGTGGAACGATATATTAAGGTCTGTTACTTCCAATAATTTTTTCACATTGTTTCACCTCACTACTTATTAGTCTCGCATTTTAGGGTCAAATGCATCACGGAGTCCATCTCCAATTAAATTACAAGTTATTAGTATAATACAGATCACAATACACGGGATAATCATTAAATGAGGTAAAAATTGAAACGTCTCGTACCCATCTTCAATTAATGTACCCAATGATGCTCTTGGCGGTTGCAGTCCAATCCCGATAAAGCTAAGAAACGCTTCGAAAAAGATCGCACTCGGAATTGTAAACATCGTATTGATAATAATAACGCCAGATAAATTGGGTAATAAATGTTTGCCTAGCAAACGATTATTCTTTGCGCCAAGCGTTCGCGATGCAAGGATATACTCCTGATCCTTCAGCTTTAATACTTGTCCACGAACAACCCGGGCCATACCAATCCAGCCGGTAATAACCATGGCTATCGTAATGGACAAAATTCCAGGTTTTAAAATTAACAGCATCAAAATAACAACGATTAGGTTCGGTATACCAGAAAGTACCTCCAATATCCGTTGCATCACGTTATCCACTCGTCCGCCTTTAAAACCGGAAACCAGTCCGTAAACGACACCAATTGCCATATCGATCAAAGCCGCTAAAAGAGCAATATATAATGATACTCTTGTGCCCAGCCATGTTCTGGTAAATAAGTCACGTCCCAGACTATCTGTTCCAAACCAGTAATTCTCTTCCACATTTTGTTGTTCATACACATCGGTCTTTACGCCGCCAATCTCCTGCGTACCATCAAAACCAAGCCACTCTAAACCGGAAACCTTTGGCGGAAGATTCGCTTTCGTTACATCCTGGGCATATCCATCATATGGCGACAAATGTGGACCAATAATCGCCATGAGCACGATCAGAGCCAACACAACTATACTGACTAATGCACCTTTATTTTTCCGAATACGCAACCAGGCATCTTTGGTAAAAGAAAGCTGCGGCTTTGCAATTTTTTCACTGCTAACATTATCCTTAGGAGCGGGCGCAAATCTATCTTTTTGTATTTCTGTCATTTTTTATCCCCTCCAGCCAGGCGAATCCTTGGATCAATAATTCCGTATAATATATCAATGACTAAGATAATCACAGTCAACAAGAAAGCAAAGAGTATCGTTGTTCCCATGATAATCGGAAAATCATTGGTTTGAATCGACTTAACAAATTGTTCACCAATTCCCGGGACGGCGAAAATTTGTTCAACCACCATGGACCCTGTCATCAGGCTAACAGCCATAGGCCCCAGTACAGTTATCAGAGGAATTAGCGCGTTGCGGATGGCATGTTTGAAGGATACTTCCATTCTAGAATTCCCTTTTGCCTTTGCTAATGTAATATAGTCTGATCCTAACACTTCTATTAACTCTGTTCGCATAAAACGGGCTGCAGTCGCAACAGGAAATATTGCTAATGCAATGGTGGGCATGATCGATGAAGTAAATCCATCCCAGGCTGCAACCGGCAACCACCCCAGCTTAACCCCAATGTAGTACTGCATCACCGCGGCAAATACAAAGGATGGAATCGATTTACCCAATACAGCCAGAAATGTACTTCCATAGTCAATCCACGTATTCTGAAACATAGCAGCCAACATTCCTAGTAATAAACCAACTAAAGTTCCGACAACCATTGCTTGAAATCCCAGTTCCAATGATGGTCCTACGCGATTCATCAAAAGCTGGGTAACTGGTTGATTGTCAAACTGAAATGATACACCAAGATCACCTTTTACAATGTTGACCATATAATTGGCATATTGAACAGGAACAGGCTTGTCCAACCCGTATTTCTCATTTAAAATAATGCGTTGGTCTTCAGACAGCTTTTCTTCATTTTGAAATGGGGTACCAGGCAAAAACTTCATCAAAAAGAATGTTGCAGAGGCTATTATAAACAACGTAATAATCAAGAAGACTACCCGTTTCATAAGATACTTTGCCATCCTGTTTCCTCCTAAATGCGAATAAAAATATAAATTTTCTAATTAAAATCTCTTAAACAAGGGGAAAGAGAGTATTTGTGTAAAATACCCTCTTCTCCAAGTACTTGTTGCCTATCATGTTTTATTTACTTTTCAATTGTAACGTTTTTCAGCGAATAATCAGGACCAAATAGATGCTCTTCCAATCCTTTTACATATGGCTTGATAAGTGTCAAGCGTCCACGCTGATAGATAGGAGCAACAACGGTATCTTCTTGAACCAATAATTTCTCTGCTTCAAGCATTGTTTCCCAGCGTTTTTCAGGATCATTTGCATATTTAACTTTGGCATCATCAATTAATTGATCATATTTATCGCTGGAATAACCAGTATTGTTGTTTGTTCCATCGGTAACATACAAATCAAGGAATGTCATTGGGTCCAAATAGTCTGGTCCCCAGCCATGCATAACAATATCATAGTCCTGATCTGTTGTCTTCTTCAAACGGTTTTTAAATGGCACGTTTTGCAAGCTAAGTTTCAGACCATCAAGATTTGTTTCTAACTGATTTTTGAAGTACTCAGACGTTGTTTTAGCATTCTCTGTATCATCACTCAAGTAGTCAAGTTCAAGTGAATCAACACCTAATTCTTTCAAGCCTTTTTCCCAGTATTCTTTTGCTTTATCTACATCATAACCAATTAAGTCGCCACTTTGTTCGCGGAAATCTTCACCTGATTCAGGATCATTCGCTAAACCTCGTGGCACATAACCATCACTAGGAACGGAACCATTTGCCAGTACCTGATCCGTATACGCTTTTTTATCAAATGCCATTGCTAATGCTTTACGGATATTTTTGTTTGCTAATGGTGTATCTTCGCCATCACGTTTTTGGTTGAATTTCAGATACCAAGAGCTACCTTCTTCAAATGTGGAAGCATTTTCATCGTTTGCATATTGTTTCGCATACTCCGCACTCAATGCAGCTGTACGATCTGCTTTGTCTGTTTCAAATAAGTTAACTGCTGTACTTGGCTTTTTCGAAACCTGTACGTTTACTTGATCCAAGCTTACATTATCTTTATCGTAATACTCATCATTTTTCATATATTTCCAATCTAAACCAGAACCATCCCAATCAGTAAGTACAAACGGGCCATTTGCCAGCATGTTTTCACTGTTTGTTCCGAAGTCATCGCCTTTTTCCTCAACGAATTTTTCGTTTAATGGCAGGTACGTACCAAACGCCAGTAAGGAATTGAGGTAATCAACCGGCTGTTCAAGAGTTACCTTTAATGTATGCTCATCAACCGCTTCTGCCGCTAATTCATCTGGCTTTTTATCACCATTCATAATTTCAGTAGCGTTTTCAATAATTCCAGAGAACATGTATGCATATTCTGATCCAGTATCCGGATCTAATGCGCGTTGCCAAGCATAAACGAAATCATCTGCTGTTACAGGATCACCGTTAGACCATTTCGCATCATCACGCAATTTAAATGTATATTCCTTGCCATCTTCACTTACATCTGGTTCACCATCAGCAATTGCTGGAACCGGATTATCATCCTTATCTAAAATATAAAGACCTTCCATTGTCTGTCCAAATACGATAAAGCTGGCAGCATCTGTCGCTAACGCCGGATCACCAGTTGGGATCTCTGCTGTTTCAATCATATTAAAGACTTGTTCTTCTGAAGATGCGCTATTATCAGAATCCTTTTTGTCACCTTTATCATCTTTGTCGCTTGAGTCTGAACCGCTACAGGCAGATAGTGCCACAGCCACGGCAAGGACAAACGCAATAAAGAGATAATATTTTGACTTTTTCATTCCCCGACCACCCTTTTTTATTTTAATAGTTTTACAATCTTTATTATACAATATTATTTTAAAATGTAAATTGTTTTTTTAAATAATACATGCTATTTTCAACTTTTTTTAGATAATTTGCATTATCTATTTTAGTAAAAACCCTGTTGTTTTGCGGGTTGAGGAGAGGTGAGGTAACCCGAGTCTTTTTACCTAAATTACCAATTTACTAACTATAATAGAAACCATATATTTGTAGCAAACATGTCGGGAAAAGGATTAAATTACATATAAAATCACATGAACAAGTCGATTTCTTTATCGGGCATGCTATAATAAATAGGAAATAATGAGTGAAAAATGAACCTATTAAAGGACGTTGATCGACATGCTAAAAAGACTTTTACCCTGGCTTGTGATATCCCAGTTACTTATTCTGCTACTCTGTCTAACTGTTTATAAACAAATTAGTCTGCTTTCCTACACCAATGTTTCTTTCGTCATTGGCGCCCTGCTGATCCTCGTTTCTTTAGCGGGCTACGTGACAAAAGGCCGTTTTTTTGATATCGTCTTTTTCAGCTTCCAGCATTTTTTCAGCAGCATGGATGATAAAGACCGCCGACCGTTATCAGAACTCGTACCACAAAGCTACTTTTTCCCGTTTCTGACTGGTATCATAAGCCTATTACTTATGCTCTGCACATTGATGTTATACATCTTCTAATGCCATACGTCGGTGTTGACAGGTTGATCGTATGCCCAGAAATGCAATACTTTTCTTAACGACGATTACTTTTTCCCATACCAATGCTCATCCTACATGCATGAGCCTTGAAATGCCTAAGCAGATATGCTACAACTGGTAAAGGCTTATACTATAGAAAGAAAGTGATTATCGTGGGTATTGTCGTTATCGATGTTTGTGACGGAAATGCAATCACCACATTAGATATAGAAGGAATCATTGAGTCCGAATTTCCTGAGGTCTCGGTCATCATTAGTGAGTGTCTGCTGCACTGCGGACTTTGCCGTGTCCGTCCATATGCGCTTGTCAATGGGAAAAAAGTTTATGGGAAAACGCCGGAGGAATGTTTGGATAAGATAAGAGAAGCAATAAAAAGAGAGCTGGCCGTTTATTATTAACGGCCGGCTCTCTTTTATCCTTTATACACAACAACATCCATCTCCACCCGAACATCTTTCGGCAAACGACTAACCTCCACGCATGCTCGTGCCGGGTATGGCTGTTCTAAATAGCTGCCATAGATTTCATTCACCGTAGCAAAGTCATCCATAGATGCTAAATAGATGGTGAATTTAACGACTTGTGAAAAACCAGTTCCTGCTTCCGTTAAAATTGCCTGCAGGTTTTTCAGCACCTGCCCGGTTTGATGCTCAATCCCTTGTTCTACTTCCCCTGTTGCCGGGTTAATTGGAATTTGACCGGATACATAGACAAAATCTCCTGCCTCAATTGCTTGTGAATATGGCCCAATTGCCTCTGGTGCGTTTGCTGTATAAATTGCTTTTCCCATTCTATTGCCTCCCCAACTTTTTGATGTTTATTATTTCATCTTATCATTTCACAAGGATATTTTGTATCATTCTTCCAGCGATTCTTTATATTTCATCACATCACGAACATAATAAATATCCCCATAACAGGCATGATATTGTTTCGCCTCTTCCCGCAAACAGGTATAATTCGATTTATCCGATGCATCTTTGTACATTTTTTTCGAAAAGGCAATCGCCGCTTCCTGGGAATAAGAACCTTTTTCATCCTTCACATAATCTATGAATCCTCTGCCAAAATTATACGATTGGACAGCTAGTTCCACATCCCCTTCTGCAGCATCAATCGTTTTTGAAAAATAATAAACACCCTGTTTGATCGATAGCTCGGGATCATCAATGCAGCCAATTTTGCCACAATAGCTTTCGGAGGATTGCATCGGATCCTTTCCGCGGCCACCTGACTCTTGCATCATCATCGCCAATAATACATCGGTATAATCGATCACGCCATATTTTTCAGCATACTTATCCACAAGCGGTTCATATGCAACCACTTGTTCACTAATCAAGGAACGATCAATGTGAAAATTTGTATCATGGTGTTTGATAGAGGCAATCGAAATAGCTACAAAGATACTACATAACACAATAAAAATACCAAATGCCTGCTTGATGGCCCTTTTCTGCTTTCGTTTCATGTTCGTTCGCCTTTCCTATATTAATAGTTTCATGGAATATGAACACCTTATCCACAGGTATATTCTATATTTTGTATTTACTTTTAGCAAACCCTACAAAATAAGCTTTTATGCACAAGTTTATCCACAGCTGGGGATAAATGTCTAACTCTTCGCTCTTTTTTTGAACAACTCTTTGTTCCGCCATTTCCCATGACGGTAATATAAATAGGCAAAAACACTGCTGATGATAAAGCTTGAGCCCATACCGATAGCAATGCCGAGTTCGCCAAACAGGCTTGCAAAAAGCGCGGATAAAGGATAGCGCAGAATCCAAAATGAAATAATGTTTAGCACAAGCACTTGATACATCGCACCTGAAGCACGCACAATCCCATTAAGAATAAAATTTATCCCCAAAAATGGATAGCACAAAGCAACGATTTGCAAATAGGTTGTGCCAAAGCGGACCGCTTCCTCATCCTGAATAAATAACTGCATGCCAAATGAAGCTAAAAAGAAAACTGCTATTCCAATCGCCAGCATTACCGAAAAGTTATACAGGACGCCAAATTTAGCAATATTACGTACCCTTGGCCAATTCTTCACGCCAATATTTTGGCCAGCCATACTATTTACCGACGTTCCCAATGCATGCGCCGGAAGCATAAGCAAGCTATCCAATCGTTGTGCTGCACTAAACCCTGCTACGACATCTTCTCCAAACCTGGTCACAACACTCATGATGGCTGCTGACCCTGCCGAGATAACGGCCATTTGCAAGCCAGAAGGAATTCCCAGATTTAAAATCAACCCGACCTCCTGCCTGTTTGGCATTGTTGGCAGACGAAACGGTGCCAGCTTGCGATACAGCACGTAGCTAAGACCATAGACAAACGCTAATCCTTGTGAGGCCACTGTTGCAAATGCGGCACCTTCTACTCCCCAGTGAAACACCGCGATAAAGATCGGATCCAGAAAAATATTCAATATCACGGCAAGCAATACAAAGCGTAATGGCGTCTTGCTGTCTCCCAGCGATCGCAGTACCGTACTTATGAAATTGTAGCCAAATAAAAATAAAATACCAAGGAAATTAATCCGTAAATATGCTGCTGCATCGGTCAACATACCCTCCGGCGTCCCCAATAGATTTAATAACGGATTTGCAAGCAGAAAGCCCACTATGCCCAGAATAACCGCCATGCATAGAAGCACAACCACAAAGGCATTTAAATATCGCTTCAGCCCCTCTATACTATCACGGCCTTTTTGCTGTGAAAGAATGGTTAATGCCGCGTTATTTAATCCAATCACAAACGATAACACCGTGAATATAATCGTACTGGAAACCGCCACAGATCCCAGCGCACGCGCTCCAAGCAAATTCCCGACCCATAAGCTATCCGCAAATTGGTAAGAGGTCTGCAATAGATTCGCCAGCATAATCGGACCGGAAAATGCAATAAGCTGTTTCAATATATTTCCCCGGGTGAAGTCATGCTGCTGTTTATTCATAACCTACTCCCTTTCTATCCATGCCTTATTTTATCATGTATAACGATAGATTTCCCTTCATACATTTAATCGAAAAGCAGCAGTACGTTATTTTAAAAAGAATATTAAAAATAGTTACAATTATATGGTACAATATAATCAAATGAGGATAAGGGAGATGGTTGATATGATGCAAACCCCGTTATTAGTAGGTCCTATGCTTGAACATGCTGAAAAGTTTTTCGCAAAGAAACAGGTCATTTCGCAAACCCATGATAAAATCCATACACTGACATATGCCGATATTGGTAAACGAACCCGTCAACTAATGAGTGTATTGGACGAACTAGGTATTCAAAAAGGGGACCGCGTCGGCACCTTAGCTTGGAACCATCACCGACACTTGGAAATTTACTTTGCAGCACCGGGGACGGGAGCCGTATTGCACACCATCAACATTCGCCTTTCACCGGAACATATTGTCCATATCATTAATCACGCCGAAGATAAAATTCTCTTTATCGACGAAGACATCCTGCCACTCGTGGAAAAAATTCAAAACCATTTAAAGACTGTAGAAGCATTCGTTGTAATGACAGACAAATCAGATCTTCCAGAATCAGCACTTCAGCCCCTATACTCCTATGAAGAGATACTTCATACAGGGGATCCCACCCGTGAATTTGCACGTGATATCGATGAAAATGACCCGGCAGGAATGTGTTATACATCAGCAACTACCGGTACACCCAAAGGCGTTATGTATTCACACCGTGGTCTTGTATTACACAGTCTCGCCTTAGGACTGGCTGACACCCAAGGAGTATCTGAATCAGACATATTTATGGCGGTTGTTCCACAGTTCCATGCTAATGCTTGGGGGGCGCCATTCGCCTGCACCTGGTTTGGTACGACCCAGGTCTTCCCAGGGCCACAATTTACACCAAAACGGCTTGCTGAGTTCATTGAACGCTACCGTGTAACCGTTACCGCTGGCGTTCCAACTATTTGGCTTGGATTAATGAAAGAATTAGAAAATGGCAATTATGACACATCCAGTCTGCGCGCCATATTATGCGGGGGATCAGCTGCCCCCGCTGGGTTGATTGATGCATTTGAAACAAAACATAAAATCCCATTCTATCACGCATACGGCGCAACTGAAACGACACCGTTAGCTACATTTTCCCGTCTGAAAAGCTATCAGGATAATTTGACACGAGAAGAGAAATTAAATGAGCGCTCCCGACAAGGCATTCTGGTTCCAGGGTTAGAAATGAAAGTCATGGGTGATCATGGCGAAGTTGCTTGGAACGATACGGAAATGGGCGAATTATACCTGCGTGGTCCATGGATTGCCAGTGAGTATTATAAAGATGAAAGGAGTGAAGGCGCTTTTGTAGATGGCTGGTTCCATACCGGCGATGTTGTTACAGTTGATCAAGAGGGCACGATCAAAATTGTGGACCGGACAAAGGATTTGATCAAGAGCGGTGGTGAATGGATCTCCTCGCTCGATCTGGAAAATGCACTCATGGCACACGATGCAGTCTTTGAAGCAAGTGTTGTTGCGATACCAGATGAACAATGGCAAGAGCGTCCAGTTGCATGTGTGGTATTACATGAAGGCTATACAGAAACAATCGGAAAGGATGAATTAATTGAATTTTTACGGCCGCAATTTGCCAAGTGGTGGTTACCGGATGACGTGCTGTTTTTTGACGAAATTCCTAAAACATCGGTAGGAAAGTTTCTTAAACAACGGTTACGTGAACAGGTAAAAGAGCGGTATCATTTACAAGAATAACTATTCTCAGTGCCAGGTACCGCAATAAGCGGCTGCCTGGCGCTACCCATTATTCTACTTCTTTCACGAGCGAGTCAATAATTGCCTCTGCTGTTTCTTCCTTTTTTATTCCCCCAACGCCCTGCCCGGCCCAGAGGGATTGGTAATCTGGCATCGCGTATTCTTTAGCCGCACCACGGATATCTTTTGTCAGTTCATTTTGCACAGGAAATGGCAACATCGGTACGGAACTATTTTCCACTTCTTGTATAAACCGATTATAAATAGCACGTGCCGGCCGACCGGAAAACGCCTTCGTAATGGCCGTATCCTCGGGTGTAGCTTTTATTAGCGCCTGACGATATGCCTGATTGGTCCCAGCTTCGGTTGCCATTAAAAACCTTGTTCCTAATTGCACACCAGCGGCACCCATTTCTAACAGCCCATCCATTTGTTTCTTCGTATGTATGCCACCCGCTGCAATAATTGGTACCGGAAATGCAGACACCATTTGCTGCACGAGGACCACCAGCCCAATATTGCAGCCATTCGGGAACATTTTCACATCGAACGTGCTACGGTGCCCCCCTGCTTCATAGCCTTGAGCAACAACGACATCATATCCGGCATCGACAAGCTGGGCTGCTTCGTCGACATTAGTAGCCATCCCGATCAATGTAACGTCATGATCCTTTAATTTTTCAATCAATACGGAAGACAGCACTCCAAATGCCGTACTAACGATTGGAATGTTTTCTTCCAAAATTACAGAAACCTTTTCGTGCAGGTAATCGTTCACCTTCACTGCCTGATTTCCATTATCCAAGCGCAGTTCATCCCTAAACCGATTTAATACTGCTTGCATCTCAGCTATTTCCGTTGAAAATGACTCCAGATTGGCTGCAAATAAATTTACCGCAAATGGCTTATCGGTTAATTGTTTGACCTGGTGTATAGCATTTTTCAACGCCGTTGCACTCATGTATCCTGCTCCGATGGTTCCAAGCGCTCCAGCATTGGCAACTGCTGCTACCAGCTTTGGAGTCGTAATTCCTCCAGCCATCCCAGCCTGAATAACTGGATATTGTATGGATAATTTGTCTGCTATACTCACCAACTATCATCCCCCCCTTGTGCATAATTATTAATCTGAGCATATCACAAAGTGAAGAAATCTTTAAGTATATGACAATATAGTAAACATTCTATGAAATCTCTTCTTTTCCTTCCTTTCCTTCTTGACAATATTAAGAAAATTCAATACCATAATAGTTAATTATTAAAGCCAGCCTGTTTTTACATTGTCCATTCAACAGGCGCAGGAGTTACTGTTGGATGCGCAAGTTAATTGTAAAAATTTTTAAATGACTTGGCTATTTTTCTTGCTTTAATTAACTAAAGATTTACATTAGTAAAGTGAACAACCAATAATATGACAAGGAGACCTTTTCTATGAAAGTAAAAATCGCTGTTTTTGGCAGGAAAGAATTAGTAGATCGAGCACTTGTTTATACAGAAGACCAAGAAGATATTGAAATCATGCCTTTCCCGTATACCGATGTCAACGAAATCTATGCATTAATTGAAAAGGCTGTGATGTGTGATATCTATTTATTCGCCGGTCCACTTGCCTACCTATATGCCAAAGATAAAATTAATAAAAAGCGGCTTCCAGTAGTCCAAATTGCCTTTGATGAATATATGGTTCTAACCTCCTTTTATCGATTGCGAAATATGCATAATCAACAGCTGGATCGGGTCTCGATTGACGTACCGGATAAACAGGTTGTGACCGAGGTCAGCTCCGAATTAGCCATGCATGATCATCACATCTTTACCTATAGTTACGGTGAGCAAGCCATGCTGGATATAGACAGGATCGCAGCGCATCACGAGCAACTCATACATGATAGAAAAGTTGATTATGTCCTGACATCCATAGAGGAAGTGGAACAACGATTAAAGATGCGCAATATCACGGTATACTGCATGAAGGTGCCAAAAATTAACATCGAACATGCCCTCCAGCGGGCACGAGTAACTGCGACATTAAACCAATCAAAAAGTGCTCAAATTGTCGCTGGGTTTATCGAAATGAAGGAACATGAAGAGACAGACATCAGCGAAAAGAATGCGGAATCACGTAAACAAACGTTGCATCAACTATTACTGGAGTTTGGAAAACAAACGTGTTCCTCTGTATTCATAAATGGAAACCGATTTGCGGTCATCGGAACGCGTGAAATTTTAAATTACCTAACCAATCATTATCGGGATTTTCCACTATTGCAAGCTATCAAGAAACAAGTGAATATAGACGTTGCTATTGGGTTTGGTCTTGGTTTAACGGTTCAGCAAGCTGAAGCTAATGCGTTATTAGCACTCGATACATGCAAAGACTCGGCAGCCAGTACTTGCTATCTTGTCAATGATCGCAAGGAAACGATTGGACCGTTGGGCGTGGAAAAGCATATTGACACATCCCAGCTATACCGTGCATTGATTCATAAGGCTAAATTAAACAATGAGCTGTCTTATAATTTTATTGATTTTATTAAACTGCGTAACAACGAGCCATTTTCCGCCAATGATATTGCCAACTACTATCGGGTAACAAAGCGGAGTGCAGAGCGCACCATTTATAAATTGCTGTCCGGTGAAGTGATCAAAGTGGTTGGCGAAGAAAAACCGTATCATAAGGGTCGTCCAAGAAAGTTATTTAAAATAACTATTTAAAAATGCTGGGACAAAAGTATTTAGTCATAGAAAATCCGAACGAATGATTCGTTTGGATTTTTTCTTTTTTCATGTCCGTTAAGCAAGATTTTGGCAATGAAGTATCCTAATGTAGATAAAACTTTTAAGATCGGCACGAGAAAACATTACTGCGCAGCGCAGAATCTTTGAAGTGAAACTTCATTAAGTGAGATTTCCGACGAACTCAGACGTTCTAGTGTAGGCCCGAACAGAATCGGACCTTTGTCATGCAGTTGTTCCCACTTATCTTTTTTGGTTTCACCTCAAAGTCTTGAAGTGGAAGTCTTACTGCCCGTTAAGAGTGGGATAAAGGCACTTTGTCTGGAGTTAAACATTGTTTTGGTCCTCATAACAATGATGAAGTCACGAAGGCAGGAAAAATTCCTTCGTTCGTGGCCTCATTGCTTTGATGAAGTCGCCTTGCCTGAAAATTTAGCTTCATTCCAGGTCTCACCATGGGCGGTATTTTCTCCGTTATATGAATGGCGACAACAAAACTCATTATCGAAAATCAACAGGCTCTTACGCAGCATTTTCTACAACTGCTTTTAGTAAAATTCGTCTGAACTTTTCCCATCCTGTAATGGTGTCTTTCGTACTGAAAGTTTCGTTATCTTACAATTGGTAAACTGATTAGGGTCAGATAATCATATACGCTGAATCTTCCTATTGCCACATATACATACCCACCGCTAACTTTGATTATTATTGAACAGATAATCCATGATTTGGTCAAAAAATGAAACGTCATCCGTTATCACAAATACCGGCAACAATACAATTGTAATAACCACTGCTGCATTTGCTACAAAAAACTTACAAACTCCACGAATTACTCTCTTCAATTTGACCATCCCCTTGTTAATATATGGTTAATTTTAGATTTGCCATTACCTTAACCGCAACCATATTTTACTCATTAGTCTGAATATAATCTATATTATACACTTATATTTATCCATTTAAAACCACTTTCTTACATTTTATGTTTAAAACTAACCTTGGAACCGATGCCCAGCATGTAAACATCAAAAAACTGCCAAGCATTATAAGCTTAGCAGTTCCTTTATGTCATCTTCCGTCAAGCTGGAAAGCATTTTTTCACCAGGCTGAATCACTTGGTCAATGAGTTCTCGTTTTTTCTGTTGCAACTCATAAATCTTCTCCTCAATTGTTCCTTCGGTAATCAGGCGAATAACCTGCACCACATTCTTCTGTCCGAATCGATGTGCTCGACCTGTAGCCTGGTCCTCTACAGCCGGATTCCACCATAAATCATAGAGAATGACCGTATCCGCTCCTGTCAGATTCAATCCGGTACCGCCTGCTTTTAGTGAAATAAGAAAGACACTTTTCTCCCCATCATTAAAACGCTCGCTCATTTTCACGCGCTCGTGTGACTTGGTTGCGCCGTGTAAATAAAAATAGTCAATTCCTGCTTCTTCAAGCTTCTTAATGATAATTTCATGCATACTGGTGAATTGTGAGAAAATCAGCATGCGTTTCCCATTTTCAACGGCATTATGAACAGTTTCCATTAGTTGTTCCAGCTTACCAGATGCCCCTTCATAATTCTCAATAAACAAGGAAGGATGACAGCAAATCTGGCGCAACCGGGTTAACCCAGCCAGTATCTTCATTCGATTTTTTTGAAAATCGTTGTCTTTCATCGATTGGGCCGCTTCCTGCTGTAATTGCCGTAAATAGCCAAGATACAATTCCTTTTGCGACTTGGTCAACTCGGAAACATGGACCGTTTCGATTTTGTCTGGGAGTTCCTTTAACACATCCTGCTTAACGCGACGCAGAATAAATGGTTTGGTCAATATGGCAATTTTCTCATGTGATAACTGTCTAAATTCACGCTGATTTGGCATGAGCCCTGGTAAAATCACCTGAAAAATCGCCCATAATTCATCAATTGAATTTTCGATCGGTGTGCCACTTAATGCAAACCGCTTACCTGCCTTTACTTCGCGAATTGCTTTCGATGTTTTGGTTGCATAGTTTTTAATATATTGCGCTTCATCCAGGATTAACGTTTGAAATGTCCGCTCCCGATATAGATCAATGTCCTGTCTCAGCATTGCATACGATGTGATCCACACATCCATATCCCCCATCGTTTCAATCAGCTGATGCCGTTCTGCTGGTGTCCCAGTCATGATCACTGTCTGTAAATCAGGAGCAAACTTATGACATTCATTTTTCCAATTGTATAGAACCGACGACGGGGCGACAATCAAATGCGGTCGTTCCCGGGGTTCGGAAACAATATATGCTATACTTTGTAATGTCTTTCCAAGTCCCATATCGTCGGCTAAAATACCGCCTAAATGATAAGCGCTTAATGACTTGAACCACTGAAATCCTGTCTTTTGGTAATCTCGTAAATTGGCATGCAGCTCATCCGGCAATGGGAAGATCTGCTCTTCAGGTGATGTCAGTTGATTTAACAAGCGTCGAAACGATGGATCATAGTCCTTTTTGGTATGAATCAATTCATCGATTTGAGCACCGCGATAAACTGGCAATTCCACATTGCCATCTTGGATATCCTCCTTATTCAGGTGTAAATCGTCAAACAGATCCTGAACTGAGGTGAACTCCTCTCCTTCCAAGGATAGCAATGCACCACTTTGCAGGCGATAATACCGTTTCTTCTCCATTACCGCATGGAGCACCTGATTCACTTCATCGTCATTTATCCCATCAATGGTAAAGCTTACTTCTAACAAGTTAGCGGAGGATTCCAAACGGACACTTGTTGATGGGGAGGGTTGATTCTCCACAATGAACTGACGAACCTCTGCGGTCAAAAATAGCTCTGCATATTGCTCAAACAATGGCAGGACATGGTATAAAAACTCATATAATGTTTCTTCATCTGCTTCGATATATAGCTCTTTTCCATTGTAATGAAAATTGGCATGTTCAATTAACCGCATGATCTGCTGCTCCGCTGCGATATCGCGGATAATAATGACATCATCCTGTTCACGGCCATTAAACGGATCAATTATATGATCGCCATAATGGTATTCCAGCTTACCGACCACCCATTCATCCTGTACGTCCAGATAGAGTTTGGCCTGCAATGGCACCTGAATTATCTCTGATGCAACATTTTCGGCTATTTGTACATCACCAACCTTTTTTAGCGTTGGCAGGACTTCTGAGACGAATACATCTGCTTTTCGTTTCGTGACAGGCAATTCCTGGTTTTGCATGCCAACTTTGTTCAATTGTTCGATAACCGGTAACTGATCTTTTCCCGGGAAATAAAATATTCCGTTTGAAAACAACAGATGATAATCTTCCAGATACACCACGGAGTCCATCTCATCCATCGATAGCACCATTTCCCCCCGGTCATTTTTAGAAATTGAAAAGGAAAATGGCAGTTTATCCTTAATGATATCCACATGCTCGTAGCTTTTGGTTCGGCTTTCTACAATTAGCTGACGATCATTCAGTTTATCAAGCAACGGCTCAACTAGTAATGGCGGGATAAGCACCGAGCGCTCCGAACGGTCCTGAAAATGATAAAAGGATCGATCCGAGTAAATTTGTTCATTGCGTAACATCGCATTTAGCATCTCAAGTATTTCATAGTCCTGTGTTAAAAAGTAGTGGCTGTCCGGATGATAGCTGAATGTTTTGGTAAAATAATGTTCGTTCCCATTTAACACATGCTGCAAAAATTCGCTTGCATTTTTAACAACATACGGGCGTTTCACTCCGGTCTTAAGTTCAAGTAACAGTAGGTGATCATAGGTCCATTTCAGATAATACTCCACTTGCATCGGCATCCGCTTGCCAATCATTTCTGGCGTATCTGGCTGTTGCATGGACGTAATCGAATCAATCAAATGGTTTGTCATCTGATAATAATTAGCCGTTTGATCCGGCAAACGTGATGATGGATTTTTCGATATGGCAATAAGCGTTGCAACAATATGTTTGCATGTATTATAGGTATCAAAAGCAGGACAGTCACAATACGTACTAATGGATCCGTTGGCAAAATGTTGCATATTTATCTCTACAAAGTACACTTCTGACCCAATTACTTTAGCCGTCCAAATTTGATTGTTTCTATCAAAGATTGGATCACTGACACGGTTCTGTTTATAATATTCCATACCTCGGCGATAGACGGGTGCTGGAAATAGTTTTTGCAAATTGATGTTTTGAATGCTAGCCAAAGCCTATTAACCTACCTTCTGCTATCTCTCTTTTTTATATTGTAAACGAGTTTCGCCTGTTTTTAAACCGTGAACACTTTTTAATAGGATGGGAAATTAATTGTGATTCTATACGTTTAGGGGATTCTTCAGAATCACCCCCATTTTTTTCAAAAACGTGAAGCTACTCAAGGGGAATAACAAAGTACATTGGTTGAGGAGCCGTGGGATATCCTACTATTATGTTCTTCTCTCCTGTTTCGGAATTACCCTCTCGATCTTGCTAAAACTATAAAGTGAAATTTCATTCGTGGAGGTTTCCCTTTCTCCCCCACTAAGACAGGAGAACAGAATCGGGCCTTTGTCATGCTGTTGACCCCCAATTATCTTTTTTAATTGCCCCTCAAAATTTTGAAGTGGGGGTCTTACTGCCCGTTAAGGCGGAAAAAAAGCTCGCCAAACAGAAAAATACTCTGTTTACCGAGTACTAATGCGTTATATGTTACGAGGCGCCACTTTTGTTCCGAGCTCATCCTTTTTCGTTCCTACATTCAATAGCCCAATTTTAGAGTTATTATGAATACATTCTATATAAAAATATAGTTCTCCCGCTTATCAAGAGGTTAAAACCCGGAAAACAGAAAAATACTGCTCCCCGGGCCATTCCCCGCCATCATCCACGCAACTGTTTCTTCGCCCGAACCAACAAAAACACATACAACACCATCGAGAGCACAACCGATCCTGCTCCTGTTGCATAGATGGCACTGTAACCGAACATAAATGCCAGTTGGCCGAATATCATTGCGCCAAGTCCGACACCTAAGTCAAAAAACGAGAAAAACGTAGCATTTGCCATTCCTTTGCGATTGTTTGATGCTTTATCAACCGCCCACGCCTGCAGTGCCGGCTGGACACTCCCAAAGCCAAGACCATAAAATCCTGCTGCAATTAGCATTGTCGTTAAATTTGGCAGCCAGGATAATAAAACCATCGCAATAACAATCATCACCGTTCCTGGCAGAAAGACATATTCATGGCCCTTCTTATCATAAATCTTGCCAGCGAATGTTCTCGAGATCATCAAAAACAAGGCATAGACAAGAAAGTAAAACTCGATTCCTTCGATGTGTTTCTGGGCAGCATATAACGGCAAAAATGAGGCGATCCCGCCAAAGGTAACCGTAATAAAAAACAATAGCACGGATGGCTGTAATGCCGTTTTTTCAAAAATATCAAACTTGACCGTTGTCGTTTTATTTGGTAATTGCTCTACCTTCTTGTAGCGTATTTTGCTTGATAATAAAAAAGCGACCAAACCGATAAAAGCACAAATGAGAAACAAGTGGGTAAATGAAATAATCCCAGCAAGTGTTAAGCCCAATGACGGACCAAACGCAAGCGCCAGGTTTCCAGATAAACCGAAATAGCCCATCCCTTCGCCGCGACGTTTTGGCGGGATAAGGTCGGTGGCGATCGTACCCCCGGCTGTAGTGGAGAATCCCCAACCAACCCCTTGCACCATCCGCATGATAAATAATAGGACAATACTTGCAATAAACGCGTAGGAACCAACAGACAAGACAAAGATAGCAAGACCGACCATATAAACAAATTGTCTGCCCTTCGATTCCAAGGCATGGCCAGCATAGGGCCTTAGTAACAATGCGGAGAATGTAAAAATACCAGTAATAATCCCGATTAATTGATCACTGCCCCCGAGTTCCCTAACAAATAATGGAATGGTTGGCAACGTCATTTGAAAACCTAAAAAAATAAAAAAATTAGCCAGACAAACAAGGACAAAGTCACGCGTCCAAATTTTATCTGGAATACCAGCTGCTTGTATATTTAATTGTGAACTCATACATGCCGTCCTTTCTTCGTTACTCGAAATATATTATACAGGAGCTGGCCTCTAAATGGAATGGATAATGCTTAAAATTTCGAACTTATCCATCACCATGTTAAACGACAATAAAATAAGATGCATTTTTTCATCCTTACAGTTGCTGCCAGAGCATATATACGCCCGTAAATAATAATAAAACATACGTCAAATAGCGAAACACACGCTGATTCATATGCTTAAACAGGAGCTGCCCTGCCACTAATCCAATGAATACAAGCGGTAATGCCAGTGCACTTGTTTGCCAAACTTCCAATGACGTACCAGCGAACATAACTTGAACGATTAAACTGACCAAATAAATAAACAAATAAAAAGCTAACGTAGTCCCGCGCAATGTTTCCTTCGTCGTATTTGTTCCAGAAAAATAAAGCAAAATCGGCGGACCTGGCATCCCAATACTGGTGGTGAAAGCTCCTGACAATGCTCCAATGAAAAAATCCCGACGACCAGTCTGGCGGATTCGAAAATTCAAGATTAATAGCACCGTTAACACGAGAATCAGCAGACTGACACCAACTTTCAAGCCCGTCATATCAATCCATAAAAAGATAGAAATACCGATGGGCAATCCTGCAATACTGCCGATCATGAACCGTTTAAAAATACCAAAATCAATATCTCGTCTAATCTTCCAAATTAATGCACAGGAAATGACGAGTGACAAAATTAAGTTAAGCTGAATGGCCTCGCGTGGCATAAAAAGCATCAGCAAAAACGGGGTTGCCATAATGGAAAACCCAAATCCTGTACTTGTTTGCAGAATCGATGCAGCTAAAATAATTACTGCAAATAAACCTACCGTAACCAAAAAAACACCTGCTTATTTTTAAGATAGTAACCTAAGTTTACCATTTTCAACACAAAAAGAAACTGACTTAGGAATATTCCCAAGTCAGTCTTTATTATCATTTTAAACAGATACAGGATGTTTCGGCTTCTCTTCTTTTCTTCCCCGGTTGACAGTATGATTTTTCAAGAAGCCAAGAACCCATCTGTCCAACCCATATCTTCCGGCATTATATCCTGCAACCAGGATGAACATAGTGGCCAAAATCATTATTCCATTGGTGCTTACAGTTCCACTAAAGAGAAAGGCAAAGTTCATGGTGATCGCCATTAATGCTGCAAAGTTTGTGAACAAGCCGAGTATTAATGCAATCCCCACCAACAGCTCTCCCCACATAACTAAATGACTGAACAGCCCGGCATTTGGTAATGCAAAATGTTCTAAAAACGTTGCCCACCATCCCTGGACAGCCGGGTTTTCACCACCGGCATTCGCGATGGCGCCTTTTATAAACCCGCTAGCATCAAATCCTCCTCCAGTTATTTTTCCCAAACCCGATGTGATCCACTGATATCCAATATAAACTCGTAAAAATGCCAAAACTCCTGCCACTACCTTATTGTTACGAATAAATTCTACAAACATGCTGTCATCTCCTTTGTTTTATTTACTTGATCAGTAATTCACAATATATAATAGATATTTATCTTTATTACGTATCTATCATAACATGTAAAAAGCAAATAACCGTTAATATGTTCAACCTTTCACAAATTGGACGTAAAGTTATGTCTGAATTGTGATAGAAGAAGAGGCCGCTGAAAAAGTACCTTTCATAATCGTTTGGAAGAAAACGGCTTGAAACGTGCGAGAGCAGGCCCGAATCGTGCAAGAACGGACCCAAATCGTGCGGCAGCGGGCTCGAATCGTGCGAGAACAGACCTGAATCGTGCGGCAGCAGACTCGAATCGTGCGAGAACGGGCCTGAATCGTGCGGCAGTAGGCATCAATCGTTGAAGAGCAAGTATGAAATGTGTGAGGTGCATAGGTTTCCAAACGAGTCTATTTCACTTTTTCAGCAGCCTCTTTCCTTCAGCATCTTTTCCATTTAACAACTCATTACTTTTGTCTCACAAACGACAAATCGGGACTTTGAAATCCGCCAGTAATCATTTCATATCCTTGACTCGCCCGTAACACGAGTCCATCCGCAAACCGGTTGCCAGCGATCTGCATACCCACAGGTAATCCATCCTTCGCGATTCCTGCAGGTATGGAAGCTGCTGGAAGTCCGGTCATATTATAGATATGGGTCATCATCCAATCCGAGTCTGCTTCGATTGGTTTACCTTGTATGGTTTCCGGCCCTAATAGCTGGTAATTAAATGCAGGGATCGCCAGCGTAGGGGACATCAGTAAATCGTAATCCTTCAAGTAATGCTGGAGCACATGCCAAACCGTTGCGCGCTTGGACTGATAATTAAGATAATCACTTGTTGTTACCGAAAAGCCCCGTTCGATCATGGTCCGGTATGAAGGGGTGATCAGTTCTGGTGTTTGTTCAAGTACGTCCTTGCCACCGGCTGCTGCGGCTGCATACCACATATTTTTGAAGAAGCCAAGAAACGTATGCAAAGTCATGCCGAATTCCATGGAAACTTCCTCCACGTCACAACCCAACGCACGCCAGACGGCCACCTGCTGTTCCATGATCGCACGTACTTCGGGATCTACTGTATACATGCCAAAATCAGCCGTATACGCGATTTTTATCCCCTCTAATGAACCCTCCATTTGCTCCATCAACGGCTGATCAAAGCGAGGTAATGAAAATGGGTCAGTAGCTGATAGGCCTTGGGTTACATCCACAAACAATGCAGCATCTTTTACCGACCGGGATAAGGCACCATGGTTCACAAACGGGTTATTCGACCCAAACACATTTTGCAGGTCGTTATCCATTGGTATTCTCCCATAAGTTGGTTTGAATCCATATACACCACAAAAACTGGCAGGAATTCGAATCGACCCGCCCCCATCACTGCCTTCAGCAAGTGGTACCATATCAGCGGCAACCGCTGCTGCTGATCCACCACTCGAACCACCAGCTGTCTTTGTTGTATTCCATGGATTTTTTGTTGCGCCAAACAGGGTATTGTCCGTTGTACCTTTATGGCCAAAATCCGGGGTATTTGTCTTCCCAAGGATAATTGCACCAGCAGCTTTTAACCGGTTAACGATTGTAGCATCACGGTCTGGGATATGATTGGCAAATAATTTAGTACCGAAAGTGGTTTTAATTCCTTTTGTGGGGGTTAAATCCTTGATCGCAACCGGCACCCCATGAAGTGGACCGAACTTTTTTCCTTGTTGCACTGCCGCTTCCTTTTCAACTGCCTCCTTTCGAGCATCAGGATTTAATGTAATCATGGCGTTCACCACCGGATTATACATGTCTATTTGTTGAAAATAGTAATCCATCACCTCAACGGGCGAGAGGCTTTTTTCTCTAATTTGTTTAGCAAGCGCAAATGCTGTCATACCTTTTTGCATCCCGGCACCTCCACGTTCGTTTTCTTTTCTTTTATCCTAGCATGGGAACGACAAATTCGCTATTCACAGCCGTCCAATATGTTAAGTACGTAAATCAGCATGTGCACCCACTTATTTACTAAATTGCGCAATAATTTTATCTAATCACTTGCATTCCTTATAAAAATACTGTAAACTGTTTATTTATAAAAATAATATTTCATTTCACGAAGACTCTTTCGCGGTATACCTTGAGCACGTACCCATTCACGCCACCATTATTAATCGTTTCACTCTACTTAATTCTTTAAAATTTGAATGTTCAGCTTTGAACGTGGTCCGTCATTTCAAAACGGTACCATTATTTTTACATTTTTTGTGTAACATGAAAGGGGAAAATATATGCTAACTACTCAAAATATTACAGATGATACGTTAAAACGTGCAAAAGACTATGTCGACAGCGTATTTAAAACCGTCCAAACAAGAAATCCAGGTGAAATGGAATTCCACCAAGCCGCGAAACACATATTTTCATCATTGGTACCGGTCTTCGCCAAGCATCCAAAGTACATGAAAAATGGCATATTGGAGCGTATTTCTGAACCGGAAAGATTAATTACTTTTCGTGTTCCATGGGTAGATGATAATGGGAATGTTCAGGTAAACAGAGGTTTTCGTGTCCAATTTAATTCAAGCATTGGGCCATATAAAGGCGGTACACGCTTTCATCCAACCGTCAATACAAGTATTATCAAATTTCTTGGTTTTGAACAAATTTTTAAAAATGCATTAACTGGACAGCCGATTGGTGGGGGTAAAGGTGGCGCTGACTTCAATCCAAAAGGAAAGTCCGACAATGAAATCATGCGTTTTTGTCAAAGCTACATGACGGAACTTGTCAATCATATTGGTCCAAATGTGGATATCCCCGCTGGAGATATCGGTGTCGGAGCACGAGAAATCGGCTTTATGTTTGGTCAATACAAGCGCTCGCGCCGTGCATATGAACCAGGCGTTTTAACCGGCAAAGATGTACGGTTTGGCGGCAGTCTGGTTCGGCCGGAAGCAACCGGATATGGATTAATCTATTTTGCGAATAATATGATGCACGATCTGGGATTAACCTTTGAGGGCAGTAATGTCGTTGTCTCAGGGGCGGGTAATGTTGCTATTTATGCGATGGAAAAAGCGATGGAACTCGGTGCCAAGGTTGTCGCATGCAGTGATTCAACCGGCTATATTTATGATGAACAAGGGATTAATCTGGAAACAATTAAACGTCTGAAATTTAGCGGGAATGGTCGCGTATCCGCTTATCTCGACGAACACCCACATGCTGTTTTCCATGATAACTGTGCAGAAATCTGGAATGTACCATGTGATATCGCTCTGCCGTGTGCAACACAAAATGAAATTGATGCCGATATTGCAAAAACACTCATTAAAAATGGTGTGAAAGTGGTTGCTGAAGGATCTAATATGCCATCTAATCAAGAAGCAATCGATCTGTTTAATGAAAGCCATATACTATTTGGCCCTGCAAAGGCCGCTAACGCTGGTGGCGTAGCTGTGTCGGCCTTAGAGATGGCACAAAACAGCATGAAGCTCTCCTGGCCTTTCGAAAAGGTAGACAAAAAGCTGCAAGAAATCATGTTCAACATCTATCGCAACAGTATAAACGCAGCAGAAGAATACGGCTATCCCGGCAATTTGGATGTCGGTGCAAATATTTGCGGATTTATCAAAGTCGGCGATGCCATGATCCGTGAAGGTGTTGTTTAAGCATCGTGATGGTTAAGGAGTGGTCGGTTGAGACGCTTTCGTGATGAACGAAATGAGCGAAGACGGCGAGAAATTGGCAAATCAAACAATTGGTTTCATGTTCTCGATTTTTTCATTGACCTCGTTCTGTTTTTCCCTCGAGTAATTTACTGGCTAATACGCCTATGCTCAAGAGCAGTAAGATATCTAATTGATTCCATTTAGAAAGAAGTGCAAATTCTATGTTGCACTTCTTTTTTATTGCCCTTTGAGAAATTCTCTGTTGACTTTTTTGAAACTCAAACATATACTGTGTATAAACATATATACAGTATAACACTAAATGAGGAGGATTTTTTATGAAGGATTGGAAACAGGCCTTTGGATTGGCAACATTCGAGCTAAAGGCCTCTAAAGGGAGCTTTTTAGTCTTGTTCTTATTTTTCCTTTTGATGTTAATATTTTTTTCGACAGTCCTAAATTACGATGTGGATAAAAAAACCGGTCTATTTGATATTTTTGTTTTCTATATCTTTTCATCCTTCATTATGGTGACAGTGAAGTCGAAAGGGTTTCAACTAAGCCAAATGAATAAAAATATCGTGGCTTCTCCAACATTTGTCATGTTACACCAATTGGCAATTAAAAAAGAAACGATTATCAAAAGCAGATTCATTATCCATTTTGTCTATTCCTTTCCATTTCAGTTAGCTTTTTTAATTTGTCTTTATCCGATAACACCAGGTATTCAGCATGCGTTATCCCCTAGTTCCTATATTAGTTTAGCTGTGATTTGGCTGTCATTTGGGTTTTACGCCGGCTACTGTTTCCCGGCGAGTGAGGCCGGTATGAAAAAAGGAAACGTAAAGTCCATGGTGCTGAGCTTTGTATGGATCATGGGCGGCATATTGATCATTGTTGATCTTATTCCACGTTTCACAGAATACAGCATTTTTTATTGGACCGTTATCCTTGCCCAAAAGTGGCCACTCGTCTCAAGCTTAATATCGATCATTTTGGCGGTTTTAGGAATTATCTATTATTTACGTTATGCTCGCAAATCAATGGCTAAATTTGATTATTTGTAGGAGAGGAGGGTGTATTTGTGGAACTGCCAATCCATCTTTCCAAGGACACAAGAGAACCGATTTATCACCAAATTGAGAATCAACTAAAGGCGTTAATTGCTGGGGGACATTTGACCGCGGGTACACCATTGCCTTCCATTCGATCCCTTTCCAAGAATTTGGAAGTCAGTATCATCACAACAAGAAGGGCTTATCAGAACCTCGAACAGCAGGGGTTTATCCGTACTACCCAAGGAAAAGGTACGTTCGTAGCGGATGTGGCGGATGACAAAAAACACCAGGTGAAAATATCCTCGGTCTACCAGACGATCGAACATGCCGTTGAATCTGCCCTGCAATATGACTATTCGCTAGAACAAATTAAAGAAATATTTCACGAAATTCTTGATAGTCACCGTGAGAAAGGAGAATAAACCATGTACGGCTGGTTAGATATTACTCAATTACAGAAAAAGGTCGATGATTTTCGGCTTGGGCCAATCGATTTGTCGATTGAACCCGGAACGATTACGACACTAGTCGGCAATAATGGATCCGGTAAAAGTACGTTACTAAAATTGATCATGAATCTGGTAAATCCGGACACAGGAAATATTAAAGTATTCGACAAGTTTGTCTATGAACCGGATGAATCATGGAAGGACAAAATAGCCTATCAAGCACAAACAACAATTGGTTATGACCCATACACGGGCAGTCAATTACAAGCCTTAATCGCAGACTTATATCCTAACTGGGATGATGCATTATTTACAGAAATGGTCCGTAAATTCGACATACCATTAAACAAACGCTATCAAAAATTGTCGCAGGGGGTACAGCAGAAACTCAACCTTGCTTTAACCATCCCCCGCAATACGCCATTACTGTTGCTAGATGAGCCGACAGCTTTCATGGATATTCTGGCGAAAAAATATCTTATGGATTTCCTGGTTGACTGGATGGATCGTGGTGACCATGCGATTGTTTTTGCCAGTCATCAGGCCGAAGATATGATGAAACTTGCAGACTATTTATGTGTGCTGCGTGATGGAAAATGGCTTGGCACCTATGAGAAGGATGAATTGACAGAGAACTATAAACGCTATTGGCTTCAAGAAGCAATTCCGGAAATACCTGTACCTGGGGAACTCACTAGGGTTAAAAACTATTTAACATCGAATCAGCCCGAAGCGACCGAGCAGTTTCTCCTCGAAAATAATATCGAATGGACGGATCAGGCGGCACTACGGTTAGAAGAAATTATTACGTATCTATTAGCGGAAGGAAGAGATGGATAAGTGGCGATGGAATCGATTGTTTCAGTAAGTAATTTAGGAAAGGCCTTTAAAGACAAACAAATTATTAAAAATATCTCGTTTGACGTCCGAAAAGGGGAAATCATGGCCATCTTAGGTCCGAATGGTGCAGGGAAATCAACGACAATCCGCAATATCATGGGAATCATGTATCCAGATGAAGGAACGATTACTTTCAAGGGACACCAGGATATTCCCAGAAATAGAATTGGCTACCAATGAAGTGCAGTTTCTAGAGCAGCCCTTAAAGCAATTACAGATTCAACAACTGGGGTTATCCGCTGATGAAATGAAGGTCATTCAACATGGCATTACATTTGATTCCGCTCCAATCGGTGAGGCTTCAGCTAATGTGAATGTTACAGAGAACGAACCAAGTATGGCCCGTATTGTACCAGGAGCCTTCGCTGGTATTATTCTATTCTCGATCATGATTACCGGGATGATGATTTTTCAAAGTGCATCACAGGAGAAGAAAGATAAGATAGCTGAAATCATTTTATCATCGTTAACCCCAGCACAATTAATGCAGGGGAAAATCCTCGGTTATTTCGTATTAGGAATTACCCAGGTTGTCGTCTTTTTCTTGTTTGCCCTGCCCGCTTTCATCTGGAAAACCGATATCCCGATCATGGATTATTTAGTAGTACCAGAGCTTATCATCTTAATAGGAATTGCTATTTTGGGTTATCTATTATTTGCCTCCCTGTTCGTCGGGATTGGTGCAACGATTGAAGATATCTCGACATCTGGTAATTTCCAAGGCCTTGTGCTAATGCTGCCATTTTTACCTTTTGTCTTTATCGGACCAATTTTGAGTGACCCAAATGGATTGATAGCACAAATTGGCTCGTATATTCCGTTCACCTCACCTGGTGTATTATTATTACGTCTATCACTTGTAGACGAATGGCCATGGATGCAACTCAGCATAGCATTAGTTGTTTTAATTGTTAGTGTCTGGGTATGTATGAAACTGGCCGGAAAAATATTCAAGACGGGGATTCTATTATATGGAAAAAATGCAACACCAAAAGAGATTTGGAAGTGGATTTGGGCATGATAGATTTATTACATGGATGAATAATCAATTCATCCATGTAATAAGCTAAATAGAATGAGATGTTTGAAGTAAGCAAGTATTGGCTAAACATTTATAGAAGTCCAAAAAAAATATATCATTTTTTAATAAAAGGAGTTCATAATATGCGTAATCAACTAAAACACTTTATTAATGGTGAATGGGTGGCATCTACCGGTTCAGATACCCTCGATGTCATCAACCCAGCAACAGAGGAAGTGATAGGCACGATCAGTCTGGGAACAAAGGAAGACTTGGATAAGGCAGTGAAGGCGGCGCGGGCTGCTCTCCCATCTTTTTCACAAACCACGAAGGAAGAACGTATCGCCCTGCTTGAAAAAATTTCCGCTGAATATGAAAAGCGCAAAGACGATATTATTGAAACGATCACCGACGAGCTTGGTTGCCCGCTTTCTATTTCAAAAAAGGTCCATTACGAAATGGGCTATGCACATTTTTCGCAAGCTGCAGAATCATTAAAAGATTTTTCGTTCATTGAAAAACGCGGTAACCATACACTTGTGAAGGAAACGGTTGGGGTTAGCGGGCTGATTACACCGTGGAATTTCCCTACCAATCAAACATCAACGAAGATTGCCAGTGCGTTTGCTGCTGGCAGCCCAGTTGTACTAAAGCCATCTGAACTGACGCCATTTGCAGCAATCATTTTAACCGAGGTATTTGAGGCTGCTGGCGTTCCAAAAGGAGTCTTCAATCTCGTTAACGGGCTTGGCGATGTCATCGGTGACGGTATTAGTTCCCATCCGGATATTGATTTTGTCTCCTTTACCGGGTCGGTTGGCGTTGGACAGAAGATCATGGAAAATGCTGCAAAGACCATTAAGAACTTTGCGCTTGAACTAGGAGGAAAATCACCGCTTGTTGTACTAGAGGATGCCGATATGGAACAAGCCGCAAAAACAGCTGTATCAAATATAGCGATGAATACTGGACAAGTTTGTTCCGCAGCGACAAGAATACTCGTGCCTTCCTCGACCAAGGATTCATTTGAACAAGCAGTGAAAGACGTGCTTCCGGAGTATCCTGTTGGCGATCCTCGTAAAAAAACATTCATTGGGCCACTTGTTTCCAAAAAACAGTGGGATCGGGTTCAATCATATATTGAAAAGGGTAAGGAAGAAGGCGCAACGCTAATCACCGGTGGAACAGGAAAACCAGATGGACTGGAAACAGGGTATTTCTGCAAGCCCACCGTATTTAGTGATGTAACCAACGATATGCAGATAGCCCAGGAAGAAATATTTGGGCCCGTCATGTCGATTATCACCTATGAAACGATCGATGAAGCAATTGAGATTGCCAATGATACGGTTTATGGTCTGGCGGGATATGTGGTTGGAAAAGACCCTGAAACACTGCGCAAAGTAGCCACCAGCATCCAAGCTGGCCGGATTACCGTAAATAGTGCCGGAAAAGATTTCTCAGCACCATTTGGCGGGTACAAACAATCTGGAATCGGCCGCGAGTGGGGTGATTTCGGTATCGAAGAATATCTAGAAACGAAAGCAATTTTAGGATTGCCTTCCTAAATGTTAGAACAAGGGCATGCGTACATATTAGCATGTCCTTGTCTTTTCTTACCCGCATATATTTCTGATATAACCTGCCATAATCCTCTGTAAAACCAACACAACATCAGCGACTTTTATTTTAATTCCTACAATTAATCTCTAATCATGTAAAAATATTGCCAGGGAAATAAAAATTTTGGTGTTAAGATATAGTCTAATTAACGAAATGTAAAACCATCGCCTGCCTCCCTTACTATAAGATTTTTCTCCAAGCGATCCTTTCATCCATATATTCATTTAACGGGACAAGAAAATCTTGCCAATTTAAACATATGTTCCCTAGTTCTTTTTCATTAATTTATGTAAAATGAGTTTACCAACTGCTTATATTGGATACGATTAAGTAGATACAATTCTATCAACTATTCAGCGGAAGGAGGAACAATATTGAAGAAAATTTGTTTATTCACTTTAGGCATTGGAATGGTTTGGCTTTTATTTTCTTATGCTTCTGTAAGTTATGCTGAAGGCGGACAAACATACGAAGTCGGCGGCTCATCGGTAAATGTCCGAGCGACCCCTTCACATGATGCTGATGTTATCGGACAATTAGACAATGGGGACCAGATCGTTGTATTTCAGGAATCGTTCGGCTGGCTCCAAACCTATTATGATGGACAGGAAGCATGGGTAGCTTCCCAGTTTGTAACTCAGGCGGAGGATAACGACCAATCTCAAGCGACGGAGACCTCAACGGAAACCGTAACCGTAACGTCAGATGATGTACGCGTTCGGACAGGCCCTGGTACAGAATATGACATTATTGGATACACAACAACAGGTGATTCATACACATTACTAGAAACAGGCAACAGCTGGTTTAAGGTCGCCCTGGATAATGGGGAAATTGGCTGGATCGCGTCTTGGCTAACCGATAATGCTTCCGAACAGCAAGCAACAACGAAAAATGAGCAGGAGGTGGCCGCAAAAGCCACAACGAATGGGTCGCTTTCCGGTTACACCGTTGTACTTGATCCGGGCCATGGGGGGAAAGACCCTGGTTCAATTGCACTTGATGGCAGCTTCGAAAAGGAATATACATTATCGACTGCAGCGAAGGTTGCTCAAAAGCTCCAGAATGCTGGAGCAAGGGTAATCCAAACACGGACGAATGATGTCTTTATCCCCTTGCAAGACCGTGTAAACAAAAGTGAAGCAAATAATGCTGATGCCTTTATCAGCTTACATTTTAACGCTTATCCAGAAAATGCAGTTAATGGATTTAGTACGTATTATTATGCAGGTGATGATCACACGCTTGCGCAGGATGTACAAACAGGATTGAGCCGTCATATCGTTCTCAATAGTCGCGGTGTGATGAAGAGCGACTATCACGTATTACGCGAAAACAGTAACCCAGCTATCTTGCTTGAGCTAGGTTTTATTACGAACACTACCGATTTAGCCAACATCCAAACCGATTCTTTTCAAAACGCGGTGGCAGATGGTGTAACAGATGGATTATTGGATTACTTTCAATAGAATTGGTAAAAGGCTGTCCTGATAATGGACAGCCTTTTATAGTTGATAGGACACTATTTTCGGATCGATTCCAACCATCGCAACACAACAGGGTTACAGTACATAATCATCCAACGCACACGGATCATATTCCAGAAGTGATGTAAAGTAACTCATATTTTTTACTAGAAAACTAAATTTATTGTCATTTACTATGACTCCCTCCGATTTCCATCTGTTAACAATTCTGCTTACCGTTTCGCGGGAAATTCCAATGTACTTACTTAGGTCACTGATGACGATTGGTCTGGTAATCCGAATCCCGTGCCGAGTAACAATGCCGTATGTATTGGCATAACGAACAAACATTGATGCAACTGCACCCTCTGAACCAAATGCTAAAAAGTCTCGTGTCTCTGATTTACTAGCCTCAAGCATTTCCGCAATCCATTTCGCAAAATGCAGGGACATTCGCCCATTCGCTTCTAAAATAGACTCGATGGCAGCCTTTTCAATAAATAATAGCAGACTATCCTGCATTGCCTCCGCTGTAGCAAAATATCGATCACCTGTAAATATATCCTCTCCGAAACAATCATTTTTTTCCCGTGTGTAGAGGGTTAGCTCCCTATTTTGGTCCAAGTTTTTAAAAATACGGACCTCACCCTCCTGAATGAAATATAGATACTCTGACAATAAACCTTCTCGATAAATGACTTTCCCTTTTTTCATATGTAACTTTGTCGTCTTTGCCAGTAACCTATCGTAATCCTGCGTTTCTAAACGCAGCATTAAAGGTTCCATCGTCATCACCTTCCTTTTGGTGAGATCATTATATGTGCAGGTAGTACCCTTCCACCATATATATCATCTAAATTATTACCCGAATAGAAAGAAAGTAAACTTCCCTTTCCTTTCTATTGAGAAGAGTCAGACACCATAGGCTATACTTTATCATGCATATAAAGATTAGAAATAGGCAGACTATCATGTTGTGTATGTAGTAGCAGATCGAGGTGTAATTTTGCGAATGAAGAACACGAAAAAGCATAAACGGAATAAGGATCAACCCAAAAAAGCTTTCCATCATCCAGAACTATTTTCAACTAAAGTGGATGAAAATGAAGCCCATCTAAAAAAAATATTTGGTTCAAGTAAAGACATTATTTTTTCTTCATTCCCTATTCATTTTCACGATCAAGATGACATCAAGGCATTATTGGTAGCAGTTGATGGATTAACAGACGAGGATGCCATCCGCGATAATGTATTAAAACCATTAATGAATAGGCCCATCAACCGTCCAGGAGAAGATTTGAAAAGGCTGAAAGAAGAAATTTCTGTTCAGACAATTGAAACAGCAGCAGATGTAGAAAAATCGATCTATCTCATATTAAAAGGACATGTTTTACTTTTAGTTGATGGATACAGCCATGGATTGCTACTCGATTTACCAGCTTATGAAAACCGCTCTGTCGAAGAACCCAAAGCAGAACAAGTTGTTAAAGGGGCCCACGCTGGCTTCATTGAGTCATCAACAACAAACATCGCACTATTGCGCCGTAGAATCCCTCATCCTGCTTTACAATTTGAATCTGTCAAAATTGGTGCATACAGTAAAACAGAAATAACCATCGGATATGTGAAGGATATTGCTGATCCAAACCTTGTTAAACGTGTGAAACAAAGATTACATAAAATTAAATTAGATGCTATCAACAGTTCCGGTGAAATCGAACAATTAATTGAGGATCACCCTTTCGCTATCTTTCCAACCATAGGAAACACCGAACGACCTGATAGTGCAGCTTCATTATTAATGGAAGGCAGAGTTATTATACTCGCAGACGGTGACCCTGTTAGTTTGTATGTACCACTTTTATTTCTTGAAAACATGAAGAACATAGAAGACTATATATCCCGTCCGTATTACAGTTCGTTCATTCGATTACTACGATTTTTGGCATTTTTTGTTAGTATCATTTTACCAGCAACATATATAGCAGTTGTTAATTTTCATAAAGTAATGATTCCAACAGACTTAATTGTTCCACTCATACAAGAACGTGAAACGGTACCATTTCCACTTTCTGTGGAGATTTTAATCATGATTTTAATGTTTGAAGTTGTTCGTGAAGCTGGTATAAGACTTCCAGTGCAAATCGGTTCTGCTTTAAGTATTGTAGGTGCCTTGATTCTTGGAGAAGTATCCGTTACCGCTGGTTTAGTTGGTGCACCTACCATTGTTGTCGTGTCATTATCCTATATAGCCACATTTGTTATTACCCCTATTGCAGATGTTACGGCATTGCTTCGTATAGGATTGTTTATCGCAAGCAGTATGTTTGGGGCATACGGCCTATTTATGGCGTTACTTGGTCTCTTGACACATATGGTTTCACTGACATCCCTTGGTGTCCCATACATGGCGCCGTTTGGACCCTTTTATTTTCGGGATATAAAAGATACATTCATTCGCCTTCCTCTAAGATGGCAAAAACAACGACCTAAAAGCATTCCAACTAAGAAAACAACAAAAATAACATCCTTGCCTAAAACAGGTGATAAATAATGAAAAAAATTCTACTTGTTTTTCCGTGCATATTATTACTAACAGGCTGTTGGAGCAGTCAAGAACTTGATAAATCAATAATCGTTCAGGGGGTTGGCTTGGATAAAGCGGACAATCAATTAAGAATGATTGTCGAAATGATAAAGCCTACTGGTCCAGATACTCAAGGGGAAAGCAGCGGAAGTGAAGTTAGCCAACATATTGTGTTGGAAGGTAAAACAGACTCCTTAATGGATGGAATTCGGGAAATGATTCAGTATACAAAGCGGCGTCTCTTTTTCGAACACAATGAAATATGGGTTGTAAGTGAGAAATTAGCGAAAGATGAAAAATTTCTCACCCCACTTGATTTAGCTGGAAGAGATCAAATGTTTCGTTTAAATAGTTATTTATTCATTACGAAAAATGATCCCGAGGACATTTTTAATACGACGACACTTTATTCTGATCTGTCATCTATAGAAATTGTATCCGCTTTAAATCAAACAAAACATGTGGCTGAGTTTAGTTCAATAAACCTTTACGAGTTTTTCACTTTAATCAATGGCCCAATCCATAGTGCCTATGTTCCAATGGTTTCGAAAAAAAAGGTAGGAAATCAAGAAGTTACTTCATTAGAGGGCACGGCGGTTATAAAGCATAATAAAATGATTGGAAAACTGAATACAGCTGATACAGTCGGATTAAATATACTTTTAAATGAGGCTAAAGGTGGAAGTATCACTATTCCTTTAAAAGACGGAAAAGTTATCGCAATTGAGGTGACAGATTCCGAAACAACCATAACACCAAAATTAGATGGGGAACAACTTGATGTTACTATTGACATAGATATCGAAGGAACGCTCGCAGAAAACTCGATTAAAAACGAAATCAGTGAGCAATCGTTTAAAAAAGCAGAAGAAACAGTATCGAAAGAAGTTAAAAATCGACTCAGACAAACTCTCGAAAAGCTTCAGCATGAGTTGAAAACAGATATTACGGGGATTGGGCTTAAAACGTACCAAGCCTATCCAAAACAGTGGAAAAACATACAATCCGATTGGGATGATATTTTTGCCAATGCGAATATTTCCTGTCATGTTCAGACTGATATCACGCATCCAGGGTTAATAAACAAAAAAACAAAAAACAACCCTTATCAGTGAACAAAGGCGCAAGTGCCGGAACCGGACAAGGCCTATTTTTGCTTGAGCAGAATAGAGCCTGGATTTTTATACTTTCCTTACCTTTTAAAATGTAACTGCTTTGAAGCAAGCATTAGGAGGATGAACATGTTAACCAAGTGGGAGACACTTTCTTTAATAATAATGACACTTCCAATTATGGGACACGTTGTGCTACTCCCTGTATTGCTTGATATCACAGGAAGGGATGCTTGGATTTCTGCTATTTTATCAGCACCGGCAGGATTTTTATTTATCGTTGCCATTTATCGTTTGCGGAGCAAATATCCGAAACAACCTGTTTCGGATATTTTCAAACAAATTTTAGGTCCATTTTTCGGTACCATCATGATGATCATTTTTATTGTCTACTTTTTATTCTTAACGATTTTTTCCTTTTCCATATTGGTTGATTTTGTTTATATTGCCTTTTTCCCTGAAACACCTCGAATAGCGATACTTATTTGGTTTCTCATTTTTTTCATATATGCGGCATTAAAAAGTATAAAGAGAATTGCCTTAACTGCAAGTGTATTAACCCTGATTGCTGCCATATTGGGACCACTCATAACGTTTTTGAGTACCCCTCATAAGGATTGGTCACAACTATTACCGATTTTCGAATATGGTTTTAGTCCAACCCTTTTCGGTGCTTTATTACTTGTGAATTTCTGGATCGAACTGCTTTTTTTATTATGTGTGCCTGTTCAGTACGTACGCGAAAAAGGAATATTTTTATACTGGACCATTGGCATAGCATTAAACTTGATCATGATTTTATCTACTTCAACTGGCGTGATTACGATATTTGGAATAAACTCAGCTGGGGAATTTACATATCCAGCACTAAATATTCTAAGGGTTATTAGCTTCGGTTTTATTGATCGATTTGATATCTACGCGTTGCTTCTCTTGTGCTTAGGTGTGTACATCCGTTGTAGTCTCTTTTTTCGAATTGCCTATACTATAACGACGACAAAAATTTCTTCTAAATGGATAAAATGTAGTTGGTTTACTGGTTTTATTTTACTTATTGTACCATTTACATACTATATAACAGAAGAACATTTCAGGGTGGATTTCGCGACAAACATATACGCATACACGTTTGTTCTATATCCCATTCCGTTTTTGTTGCTTGGTATCTCATATATAAGGGGAAAAGTTTAAAAACCCTCCCTTAGCAATAAAAGAATAGTAAGCGCACCGTATCTTTGAATTGACCCGGACGCCTTCTTGTAAATGTGGGGGTTATTTTAAAGACTGTTAGGCATGGAAAAAGCCTTTATAAAACCAACTATAAATGGTGAGCTATTAAACATATTTTATTTCCCCAAACAGCTTGTAATAACTAATTTCAAATGGATACGTTGCTCTGCTATTTCACATGCATTTCCACTTCTAAGCTATCAACCTGATCCTGGAAAAGCTCCCCGTAACTATTGGCTAGTTCATAGTCGAGTTCATCATCAGTAATGTCTGGATGCTCCTGTTTAATATCTTTGGTCAAGTCATCGACAACCCGATCACGAAGTAAGGAATAGTCCATATATTCATGGATATGTTGGCGGAAATTCTTTTCCCCATATGTGTCTATTAACTTTTGTGCACCCTTGATATCCTCCATACTTTCCGTTAATTCCTTGACCGCTTTATCCAGTTCTTCTGGTGGGTTGTAATAATTCTTTTCCTTTGCAAGAAGTGCCATGGCATATATCTCAATTAAATTCTGCAGTTGTACATTTGTATTTTCATTGTAGGCTATCTGGTCATCCCAATAAGCGTTTCGATCTTCAAGCTCCTTACCATCGAACTTTTCCTGATCAAAATGGCGACCGATCTCCGCTTGAATATTGCGCATTAACGTGTAAAAGGCTAAATCATGGTTATCAAAACTTTTATCATTAATCGTGACAACATCATCGTCGTTACCTGTAGCTTCATTTCCCGTTTTTACTTCTTGTTTTACCTCCTCCGTACCTTTGTCGGATGCATCGTCATCTGTCGCACAGGCTGCAAGGAATCCTGCCAACAGGAAAGCAGCGAGAATCAGCCAAATCCTATACGTTTTCACCTGTCATCACCCTTCACTAACTTCAAATCGAATCTGATCATCGTGCTTCTTGCCATCTTTGTCTGCATTCGTTGCCATGATCCATTCACCACCCATTGGCAGTTCTACTTCGCCAACATACGTCCCGTCGCCATTATCGCTGAAAGAAATTGCTATGGTGCCATGGTCCATTTTTTCCATTTCCATTTCCCCTGTAATCGTTAAACCCTTCACCGGTTCCCCATTATCATCCTCTGCTCGCAGAATAATTTCAGTCGTCTGTTCTCCTTCTTTCATATATGGCTGATTGTCTACAGAAAGCGTAAACCCATTGCTACCGCAACCAGTGACAAACAGCAATAGGATGAAGCCAACTGTGATTCTCTTCATTCCCATTCCCCTCCTAATTTCTTTATCAGAAAATCATCTACTGTGTACTTATGGACTTTTCCACCTTCGAGGAACGCAACATGACTGCATACCTTTTTAATTTCTTCAACGTGATGGGAAGCCATTAATACGGTTTTATCCTCCAGCTTCTGGACAATCCGCAAAATTTGATTGCGACCAATTGGATCCAGTCCGCTTGTTGGCTCATCTAGAATAATCACATCGCTATCATAATAAAGAATCACGGCAAGCCCCAAGCGCTGCAACATCCCTTTGGAGTATTCACTTATTTGCTTATTTCGTTCCTCATAGAGGGAAACAAGTTTTAGTTTTTCCTGAATTTCTGTTGCATCGGCTTTTTTTGTATTCATCTCCGCAAAAAAACGTAAATTCTCTTCTCCAGTCAAATGAGGATAAAGCTGAAATTTCTCTGGCAAATACGATACAAAGCGTTTCCAAGCGTGTTTTTTATTCGAATAGCCAGCTATATCGACTTTTCCTTGTTTATACGGAAGAATGCCGAGCATTGTTTTAATTAAAGTAGATTTCCCAGCACCATTGCGACCAACCAGCGCACAACGTTCGCCTTTTTCGACGGTTAGATTTATTTGATCAAGTACGGTCTTTTTCTGAAACGATTGGGACACGTTTTCCATGTTAATCATAGCTGACACCTCCCCTTCTAACGAACACTGTTAATGCGAAAAATAGGACCGGCCATATGAACATATTCAAGAAAAGGAAGAAAACGGGTTGCACAACCATAAAGTCCTTCATTACGTGCGATAAGTTCGTTAACCCATATAAACCAAGGTCAGTCTCCAGGTAGAAGCGTAGAGAATGAAGCGGATCCAGAAAATAAGTCCAGGCAAACAGTTGAATATTTTCAAAGGAAACCGCAGGAAGTATATACAAAAACACAAGGTCAATCAGGAAGATAAAGATAAACCATGATAATATATTAGCTCCAACGAGTTGCATCCTGGTTTTACATAAAATGCCCAAGAATACTCCGATTTGATTAAAGATAAGCAACAATACTGTGATGACGAGCAAAAATGTTAAAAAGCTTAGCACATGAAATTGCAAAAACAATTTCATGAATATCGCCAAAATGAGAAATGCACCAAGAAAGGCGGAAATCATCACGATTTGCACAGCCATGGATTTTTTTAATAAAAAGGAAAAGAACGATTCCTTTTTCGTTAACAGCATCACTTCCGTTTTCAACTCCTTCTCTTGGAAAATCGAGAAAGACGAAAGGAACAAACTGAACAACGGAATAATATACAAATTCATATCAAACACCGATAATAACATTGCTTCAAACCCCAATTCATCAGGATACGACCGGGCATCAGCAATGATGAATAAGGAAGTGAGCATAAATATACCCAAGCCCAACCATAATCCTTTTCCGCGTATTTGCTCCAGGTATTCCTTCCAGATATAGGCCATTATGCACGCCTCCTTTTTCGAACGTAAACAAATACACTCACAGCGGTAATAATGAGAATCGCACTCCATATGGGTGTATAATGCATGTTGCCATTTGCCATTCTTGGGTACTTATCAAGGGTCATGACTTCCTGGTTTCCTAATAAGGAATTGGCCCGTTCATAGATATGAATCGCTGGACTGCTTAAAAAAAGATAGGCCAACTCATTTTCCTGAAGCAACTCCCCTATGGTAGAACGGTATTCATAGGGCTCATCACCGAATCCATCTCGATCTAAATCCAGCATTGGCTCATCCCAATAATTTCCCTTCCCGTTTTTAAACCATTCATTAAAGGATTCCCCACCAATCGTTACAGCGTTTGTATTATTTTTCGAGAAAATATTATCAAAAAATACTTGTGACGTGGATGAGGTCCACAATTCGATTCCAATTTGATTATGGAAAAATTCATTGCCTTCCATCGTATTACTTGTGGATTGTTCCAGATACAGACCACGCTGATTTTGATAAAATTTGTTGTTTAACACATGAACTTCACGGCTCGTCTGGACAATCAGGCCAAAGGATCGGGATCCCTGGTTGAAGGAAAAATTGTTATTTTCCAGAAGCAAAGAATCCGATTGCATAATTGCCGCACCACCTACATTTCCAACAAAATCATTATCATGAAATTCATTGTCGTCAGAGTACATATAATGAAGTCCATATCTTGTCTTCGTTACGTGATTATTCGTGATTTTATTTCCATTCGAGTATTCAACATAAATGCCGTCCCGGGTTTTTTCTATAAAACTATTTTTAATAACGTTATCGTTGGCACGGACAATATGAATACCATTTCCTTGTTTTGCGAGGGATGCTGAATTTTGTCCAACAATACGGGCATGGTCTATTGTCGTCCCATCAGCTCTGGATAAAAAAATCCCATGGAAAACATCCGTAATGGAAATATTTTTAAGAACGGCATGCTTCCCAATGACACGGATACCGGAATATTCTTCATGGGAGCTCTGATCCATACCACTTCCGGAAACATGCATCATGTCAAGCGTAACACTGTCACTATCAATCTCAATAACCGTTTTTGTTTTGTCACCCTTAATATGGGTCCCTTTTTGGCCGGTAATGGTGATCGGTTTATCGATAATAACATTTCCTTCATATGTTTTACCCTCCAGTTTCAGTACACCATTTGCCGGAGTTTCATCAATCAG
This sequence comes from Lentibacillus songyuanensis, assembly GCF_039548255.1. Taxonomy (NCBI): domain Bacteria; kingdom Bacillati; phylum Bacillota; class Bacilli; order Caryophanales; family Bacillaceae; genus Lentibacillus; species Lentibacillus songyuanensis. The sequence continues at coordinate 362,868 of NZ_JBCLVH010000001.1, read as the reverse complement.
CTGTTGTAAAGGGACCTCCTTCGCATGCACAGACATCCCAACAAATGTCATACTACCCAGCACGATGAGTTGAATCAGCAATTTTCGCATTTCGCTTTCGATCCTTCCATAAGGGGAAAATTAACAGAATAAACACGAGTCCAAGTAAATACGCACCATACGTAAAATAACTATGCGTCACGAAGTTGGCAATCGTATTTTCCCCAATAATTGGTGGTACAAAGGGATCTAAATCAATTGGCGCTTTTGGATCCAATTGGGTACCAAACTTTTGCAACCAACGATACATATCAACTATTCCCACCGCTCCTAATACAACATAAATTCCTGCCGCTCCATATAAGACGCGTTTATTTCGAAGTAGTGCAACGACCAGGAATAGCACAGCAACACCAATAATAATATAGGACATATATTGAAGTTCAGGGAATGACTCGGTACTAAAGTTTTTCATACCAATATAGTGGTTTAATGAATTGATTTGATCTATTTCTCCATCAAGAGAGGTTGGCGAAACGATGATATTTAATCCCTCTGGATATTGGGGAGCATAGAACTTCATTTGCCACCATGGAACAAATATTGTCATAACAAGAACAATTGCCGCACCAATAATACTATACATTGATGTTTTTGAAAGATTCTTCTTCACTTCCATCCACTCCTAATATGGAGGAAGCAGGTGAAGCTTCAGCCCCTCACCCACTTTTTCCATATTTTATATTGCGATTAACTACTACTTTGCCGGTTCAACAAGCAAATATCCATTCATCTCCTGGTGTAGAGCAGAACAGAAATTGGTGCAATAAATTGGGAATGTACCCGCCTTATCTGCAACAAACTCTAACGTATTCGTTTGACCTGGCTGCATTTCCATATTCAAATTGTAATCGAGAATACCAAATCCATGGGTAATGTCCTGATCAAGGTCAATGTTGGTCATATGGAAGAACACGTGGTCTCCCTCGTTTACCGTTACCGCATCAGGCCGGTCTGAACTTGCATCAAAGAAGAATTTTGACCGCACCGCTGTACCGTATATATGGACTTCATTGCCATCGCGTTCGATATGCGCATCATCATTATTCCACACAGCATTTTCCCTTGACTCATCCTTTTCATATACCTTGATTGGATTAATTTTGTCTGCTTTGATCATTTGTGAATAGTGTGGTTCTGGATCTGTCGGTACTGCCATAATATGTTCCATCTTCTCACCTGAAATATCATATAAATCCATCGATTCCGGATGGGATGGGCCTACTGACAAGAAGTTGTCTTTCGCCAGTTTGTTACCGGCAATGAGCCAATTACCGTCTGGATTAACCGTATCTCCGCCTGCAGCAGTCGCATGCCCCGGTGAAAAGTAGGATGGCTGCCGGTCAATCACTTCACCTGAATCAATATTCCATTTCACAACTTCAGAAGAAATGAACATCGTGTTAAATGCATTGCCCCGATCATCAAATTGGGTGTGCAATGGTCCAAGTGCTCCAGGTGGATCGACTTCCCGTTCCATGACCTCTTCATATGGCAAGGTTTTAATGCCGAACTTTTCATCATCAAAGTTGTCATTCTCAATGGCTTTCATTGCTTTTTCAAACGAGAATACTGTCATCATCGGTGCTAGTTTTCCCGATGCAATAAAGCGTTTCCCATCAGGGGTGAAATCAACTCCATGCGGTGACTTCGCAACAGGTATTGCATAAATTGCTCCTTTTACATCACGTGGGTCAATTAATTTTTGTCCCTCAAAATCATTGTAATTTCCCTTTTCAACTTCTTTTTCGAGCTTCTTCCAATTAATCATGACAATGTAGTCCCGGTCGTTTTGTGATGCATTAATTTCCATGTTCGTCGTTGCAAATTCTGTATTATATGTGGTCATAACAAGCCAATCATGGGACTCTTTTTTGCCTGCATCAGATAAATCATATGACCATGGCGGAAGAGCGATTTGATACGCTAAATCAAAGTCCTTTGCTTTCCGGTCAAATTGCACCATGGAAACGACACCCTTATATTTTTCTTTATAATTATCAAGTGATTCGTATTCACCACCCAACGGACGGGAAAAGCGTGTTGGCATTGCAATATACTCGGTATTTTCTGTTACGAAGACACCAGCATGCGGCCCACCCATATTAGGCAGTTTCATGATATCAACTGTATGGAACGTGCTTAAATCAACAGCTGCAATACGATTATTTCCTACGTCATTGGCAAATAAGAATTCACCATCATAATCACCTTTCGTTTCAGAGATTGCCGGATGGTGGAAGTCTCCCCATGTATAGCCGTCAAGCATTTTCTTCGTTTCCTTATCAAATCCATACCCCGTTGCTGGATCAGGGGTAAATACAGGAACGGTTCTTATTTTCCGCATGGATGGGACCCCATACACGAATAATTGCCCCGAATGCCCTCCAGAAGCGAATAAGTAATAATCATCCAGTTCACCGTAAGGAACATAAACTTTTTCTGCCTTTGATTTATTATCAGCTGAAGAAGCTTGTTCTTTGTGGTTCACATCAGCAAAGAATAAAAACGCAACAAGTAATCCCAAAGCAATCCCCAACACACCCGACATCGTTCGTTTCCAAATCATTTCTGGTTCACCTCCAAATTATTTTTCTGATGCTGCTTTTAATGCTTCAACAATTTGCGCCCTTTCTTCATCGGATAATGGATTATCGCCAATAACCGTTGACATGACCGCTGAAGTAGGATCCTGCAAAAATGTGTCTAAATCTTTCCCGCGCTTACCCTTCACTTCCTTATAGATATTCGACAAATCCGGCCCCGTCGTTCCTCCCTCTGCTCCAAGGGATTCTACTGCATGACAGGATAAGCAGTTATTCGTACTTAACGGTTCTGCCTCGGCTGGAACAGAAGCTTCTTTTGCAGTTTCTGTAGATGCATCCGATTCTTCTTCATCTGTTGAAGAATCTTCTGCTGTACTTTCATTACTGGTTGCCGTCTTAGCATCAGAAGCTGTACTGCTGTCTGTACCACTAAAAGCAAAATAGCCAATGCCAAGAGCGAAAATAAATCCTATAACAAAAATAAGACTATTAACCTTCAATGTTCCCACCTCCTTTACTTGATTACAAGTTCATCATATCACATAAAATCATACTTAAATGTGAATACTTCCTGCATAAACTGTTAATGTTCGATGACTATATCATGTATAATTTGTGAAATAGTGATCAATTATTACTGTAAAAATGTTATTTAGCATGAATACCGTAAAAACGCTTCAAACATAGGTTATTAACGCATATTGGGTTCTTATGATGCAAGTTGTTTCCGTTGCTAACCCCCCATACCCTCCACACCATAACGCATGCTGCTTCACTAAACTTTATCTTATCAATATATATAAGTATTCGATATCACTATTTTAATACTTAATAATTTATTTTTATCACTAATGAGCGTACTATAATAAGTGAAGGGAGCAAGATAACAAGTTAACACTTCCTTCCACACATCTTATGTGGCCGCATGGATGTTCATTTCCACAAAAATATTTGGAGGTGACTCACATGTCAAGTAATAAAACGACAATGGTTGAACAATTAGCCAATTGGGCGGCAGATGCTCACTGGGAAGACCTTTCGGAGGAGGCAGTTGCCGCGCTGAAGGGACGTCTGCTTGACAGTATTGGTTGTGCGATTGGTGCTCTTGAAGGCAAACCGGTTCAAGCAATCCGTCAACTGACAACCGATTTGGGAGGAAAGCCACTGGTAACATTAATTGGTGGTGGGAAAACCACTCCAGATCATGCAACATTTTACAATGGAGCAGCCATTCGCTACCTTGATTTCAATGATTCTTATTTAGCAAAAGATGAAACCTGCCACCCATCCGATAATATCGCACCTGTGCTGGCAGCGGCTGAATATGCGAATGCTAGTGGAAAAGATTTTTTGCTTGCACTTGGTATTGCTTATCAAATCCAGTGCCGGCTGTCAGATGTGGCGCCAGTCAGAAAACACGGATTTGATCACACTGTACAGGGGGCATATGGTGCCGCGGCAGGTGCCGCACGTGCGATGGGGCTTGATGCAAGCCGTGTTGCCAATGCTGTTGCGATTGCAGGAACCAGCTATAATTCTTTAAGGGTGACAAGAACCGGTGCGCTCTCCCATTGGAAAGGGCTTGCCTATCCAAATACCGCAATGGGAGCCGTTCATTCCGCACTGCTTGCCTGTTACGGTATCACTGGTCCGCGGGAAGTATTTGAAGGAAACAAAGGGTTTATGGACGCTATTTCCGATCCCTTTGAAATAGACTGGAGCAACGAAGACCTGAATCGCGTCACAGATACCATTATCAAACGATACAACGCCGAAATTCATTCCCAGTCATCTATCGAAGGCCTTTTAGAACTACGTAATCGGGAAAAGGTTCCTGCCGATGCTATCAAAGCGATTCGCCTTTATACATTCGATGTCGCTTACAACATCATTGGCGGTGGAGAAGAAGGTGGCAAAAAGCAAATCAGATATAAAGAAGAAGCCGATCATTCATTACCTTATATGTTGTCTGCTGCATACCTGGACGGCCAGGTTATGCCCGATCAATATCGCCCAGATCGAATCACGCAGAATGATATCCAGCAACTATTGCGAAAGGTGGATGTGATACCAGATGCACAATACAGCAGTCGTTTCCCTGATGAAATGGCCTGCAGGATTGAACTGGAAACAAAAGATGGCCGCATTCATCCTATCGAGAAACGAGATTATCAAGGCTTTAAAACACAGCCTGCCAGTTGGGAAGTACTTCAGGATAAATACAACGGCCTGACTAAGGGTATTAATCGTGAACTGGCAGTCCAAATTGCCAATACAATCCAAAATATAGAACATGTAAATGTCAATGAATTAACATCGTTACTTGGTCAAATCAAAATTGAGGAGGAGAATAACCATGAATAACGAAAGAGCTTTCCAAAAAATCCGTATGAACAATCGTCAGGAAAAACCACGAAACCTTGGAATCACTGAAATCCGCGGACCATATTATTCCGTTATGGGCAAACGTTATCTCCAGGATATTTTAGAAACCATGGGGAACTATGTAGACATCTTAAAATTTTCCGGTGGATCGTTCACACTGTTTCCAGAAGATAAACTACGTGAACTGCTTGATTTGGCACATGCTTATGATGTCAAAGTATCGACAGGCGGTTTCATGGAAACAGTTCTAACACAGGGACCAGAAGCAGTCGATCATTACATCAATGAATGTAAACGCCTTGGCTTTGACATCATTGAAATTTCAACGGGATTCATCACGATGCCTACCGATGACATTATCCGTCTCGTTGAAAAAGTCCAGCATGCCGGCCTGCTTGCCAAACCGGAAATTGGTGTCCAATTCGGCGCTGGCGGCACAAATACGATTGAACAAAATGAAGCCGAGGGAATTACCGACCCATCCCAAGCAATCGAAGTCGGAAAACGCTGTCTGGATGCTGGTGCATATATGCTGATGATCGAGTCGGAAGGCATCACCGAGAGCGTCAAAACTTGGCGGACCGAAATTGCAACACAATTTGCAAGTGAACTCGGAACGGAAAAAGTGATGTTCGAAGCAGCAGATCCAAGTGTATTCGAATGGTATGTGAAAAATTACGGCCCCGAAGTAAATGTATTCGTTGATCACAGCCAAATTGTCCAACTTGAAGCGCTTCGCCGCGGCATCTGGGGAACCAACGATCTTTGGGGAAGAGTTTTAACGTATGGCGCAAAATAGATCCTTCTGCCGGGCTAGAATGACAATTTTAGCCCGGTTTGTCTTACTATAAGAAAGCAGGAAGAAATATAGAATAACAAAGATGGATACATGCTCCGGACAATAGTGGCGACGCTCCCACGTATTATTCGAAGCATGTATCCATCTCATTTGTTCACTTTCTTAGAAAAGAAGACTGGGTTCCGTTATACCCATTACCAGTGATATTCCGCGGAGCCTGATGTGTTTTCTCCAATATAAGGAGGTAATTTCTGTGAATAGCCCTGCACACGCTATAAATCATGAAAATTGCAATTAAGATCTGTACAATCATAAATACATAAAATAATACATGAGGAGCCTGTTCATTTAGAAAAATAGGAATGAGAAACAACAAGGCTTGAACGAAAAACATTATTTTTGACCGTAGTATAATGGACATCGTAAAACCAATCAAAGCCAACATAAACCATATAACGGGAGTCAAAGAATCAAAATTTATCACCGTGAGCAAGTACGTATTAAACATTATCATCACCTCTTTGCTCTTGTTCCTCCTCATCATTCTTAAATACTACTGGATCAAGCTTTTTTTCATCATAATCGTATAAGAGTATCCCCCCGCCAAGTCCCTCATTTATCATGCGATCCACTCCCAAATAATTAACTATGACACTAGCCTCCATGGTAATCCCCTCCTTGTTTTTATTGTCTTATAGGTTTGTGCTTCATTCTTTGACACAGATCAATTTTTTCAAATTTAGGGAGAGTTGATCGCATTTATCAAAAAAATAGAGGAGGCATATACCCTCCTCATTACTTTTCTGCATATATCATACTTAAAATATCATTGAACTGGTGAGTCTCTACCGCATAACCATTTTCCTCCAACCAATTAACCAGCTTTGAACGATTCGCGTAAAATTCATCTTTTATTGCGTTAACCGCCTCGTCATTTCCAGCCGCACGAAATGAATGGATTACTTGTTCACGCTGGAGGTCATCTGCGAACATCAAGTCGACAATACATATTTGTCCATTATCACATACCACACGATCCATTTCCGCTAGCGCAAGCAGTTTTTGCTCATCCGGAATATGATGCAGTGCATAGCTTGTCACTACCCCCTCTACTTGGTTATCGAGCAGTGGCAGTGCAAGAAAATGTCCTTTACGTGTCTCAATCATTGGATGTTTCTCGTTACATTGTTTCAACATTTCCTCTGATTGATCAATGCCAATAACATTGATCCCCTGCTTCAAAAACTGTGAGCCAAGGTTACCCGTGCCGATTCCAATGTCTACACAGCAATCACCCTGGTTCAACTGCATTGTACCAACTGCTTTGGCTAACGCCTGTTCATAATCCTGATGAACATTAAAACGATACCCATGCATCTTAATACTTTGATCATAGTCGAGTGCCTGCTGATCAAAACTCCATTTGTCTTCCCAGTTTTTTCGAATATGTTTCATCGCTTTTAAATGCTGCGCCAACGTATAAATATCTTCCGTAAAGTCTTCTCCTTCCGTTTGCATTAACATCCGATCAATCGTTCCAATCATATCTTTCATTTCCAGCCATTTTTCAAAAAGAACGGAACGTTGTATGTTCAAGTATTCTTTCATACTTAGGTTTGGGTTTTCTAGCAGCCGCTGTATGTCGCGAACAGAAACACCTACTTCCCGAAGTGCTAAAATCGTACTCAATCGTAACAAATCTCCGTCATGAAATATTCGGTAATCATTTTCCACATCCTTTTCAGGAAAAATCAGTCCCCTTTCTTCATAAAAACGTATCGTTCGAGCTGTGGTGTTTAATCGTTTTGCAACTTCATTTATGTGCATCTTCAAGCCTCCTTACCTATACTATAAACGTTAACGTTAGGTTAAGGTAAAGGGATTTTTCGAACAAAAAATTAGCGGCGCATTCCCCTTAAAAATCTTTGACTTAGTGGGAGCGGTCACTAATTTCTTCCGTAACCCTGTTCTGCGATATATTTTTTTATTATATCTATTCAACGGCTGTTTCCGTGTTCATTTTCGTCGAATGCCAATGTATTTGGCAGGATGATCAAGAAAATGAAAGCATTTCTTTTGTAAAAACTTTATATTGTTTACATTTTAACGTATGATGCACCAACGTTGTATAACTTGAGTATTTAACGAAATGCTATGAACAAAAGCACAAACGTCTGATTCGCAAGTACAAGCGCTTCAAAGAAATATTGTTACGTGCCAAGGGAAGCCGACGTGTGGCAGACTGTTTGTTTCTTATTGGCCTTCTTTTGCCCGCGAAACGATATGTATTTAATCTTCTTGATGGAGTTTTGGCTATGGCTTTAGCGCTAAAGCCGGACGAGGATGTCTTAACAATAGCACCTGCAGTTTTATACTTTTTACAAAGGGATGAACCAAATGAAAGCAAAACTAATTGACTGGCCGACTTTTATCGGCGCACTTATTTTGATACTGCTTGTTTCGATTCCACTAATGCTCTTCCCGGAACAAGGAGGAAAAATAGTGGATATAGCAAATGAATTTATGACAGGAAATTTTGGTGTGTTATATTTACTTGTCGGTCTTTCCTCTTTTTCATTCTTGTTATTTGTCGCCTTTAGCAAGAATGGGCATGTAAAGCTTGGAAGCGAAAAAGAAGGAAAGGAATTTGGCACTTTTTCCTGGGCAGCCATGCTGTTTGCCGCGGGAATTGGCTCAAGTATTCTTTATTGGGGTATGATCGAATGGGCGTATTATTATCAAGGGCCACCATTTGGAATTGACCCGGGTTCAAATGAAGCGATTGAATGGGCATCCACCTATGGGATGTTTCATTGGGGACCGATCGCATGGGCTATCTATACTTTACCAGCATTACCAATTGCTTACTTCTATTATGTACGAAAAAAACCTGTGCTTAAAATTAGTGAAGCAGTCCGGCCAGTTATTGGACGGTTCGCCAATGGTCCACTCGGTGTGATTATTGATGTGTTGTTTATGTTTGGCCTCATGGGTGGTGCTGGTACAACGCTTGCTCTTGGTGCACCATTGATTGCAGAAGGAGTTCACGATCTAACTGGCATTCCAATCACGATTGGTTTAAAAACAATAATTGTTCTTTTTTGTACCATCATTTTTGCAATAAGTGCATACTCCGGGCTTAACCGTGGCATTAAAATACTCAGTGATGTTAACTTGTGGCTGGCTATTTTTATCCTGGTATTTATTTTTCTGTTTGGACCAACCTTATTTATCAGCCAAACAACCTTCACAAGCCTTGGATTGATCATTGATAACTTTTTCCACATGGCAACGTGGTTAGAACCATTTGACAATCTTGCCGGATTTACCAAGACTGGATTTCCGGAGTCATGGACCATTTTTTATTGGGCATGGTGGGTGGTTTATGCACCTTTTGTCGGGCTGTTTGTTGCCAGAATATCCCGAGGAAGAACGATCAGGGAAATGATTCTTGGAACCATGATCTACGGTACGATCGGCTGTGTTCTATTCTTTGGTATTATGGGGAACTTCGGATTATATTTACAATTAACCGGAAATTTTGATGTGATCGGATTTATGAATGACAATGGTGCTCCGGCGGCAATCATTCAAATATTGCACCAGTTGCCAATGCCAACAATCATGGTTATCTTATTTACCATTTTGGCGATTGTCTTTTTGGCCACTACATTTGATTCCTCTTCCTTTATATTGGCCGCTGTCGTGCAAAAAGAAGTACAGTCCGAGCCATTACGCTGGAATCGATTGTTTTGGGCGTTTATGCTATGCTTGTTGCCTTTGGTTTTAATGTTTGTAGGGGGATTAAAAACCTTGCAAACAGCCAGTATCGTCGCTGGGTTTCCAGTTATTTTTATTATGTTCCTGCTAGCATGGTCCTTTATGAAGGCTTCTAATATGGATATTAAGGAATCGAATAATTATGAAGCCCCTACCATTCATATTAACCGAAAAGAAATTCTGGATCAGATTCGAAAGCGCAAGCGAGAACGTTCTGCATTAGAAGCATTGGAGAACAAAAATTTGGATGAGGATTAAACAAAGAAACCAGTGACTCCTTTATCGTTGGAGTCGCTGGTTTCATCGATTCATCCTTGAAAAGAAGTCACCTAGCGGATTATCTTCTTCCTCTTGTTCCATCTGCGTTGATTCCAGTTCCATATGATCTAAGTTATCCATTGTTACATCACCAAGATCATCTTCACGCTCCGGTGACGATTCTTCCACCTGGTCTTTAGGAGAATCCGGTTGGACAGGAATTGTTGCCGCAGCTGAATCTTCCTGGAGATATAACGCCTCATCAATATTAACACGGTTACTATTTAAGGCCGCCAACAGGGAAGTTGCTCGCATTGGATCATTGATTAACTGGTACATAATACTTCCAATCAATGCTTCCGAGTGCTCATGTTTCAACCAGCTCCGTTGCTCCTTCGACAACTGTTTGGGAAGCGGAATCGTTACTGTTTCACGTTCTTTTGAGCATGTTTCATTAATTCCTTTGAGAACAAATTGGGCAATTTCACTGGAAAAGTTCCGGCGTTCGGTTTCTTTAAGCCTTTGCAATTGTTTCAACAGATAATCAGGTGTATCAGAAGGGACACGAAAAGTAATCGACTGTCCCCGCTGTATACTTTTTTTCTCCCCCATCTTATCACCCTATTTTTCTTTCACTGCTACTTTTGCTTCTTCCCTTTTTCCTTGCTTTTGCCCCGATGCTTGCCCCTTATTCTGGCTGTGCATATGCTCCGAAATTAGCTTGTAATACGCATTAGCCATCATCCAAATACTTTCATTTTCGTTTTCGAAAAACTCAATATTATACCCATCAAGTTTATTGTTTAACGCCTTCAAATAATCCTTTAGCACGGCGGAACCACCGCCAACAAAATAGCAAATTTCAGATTGTGAGTTCTTTGCCCAAACATTTCGAAGGAAACGATATTCTTTTTTTGCTAATTCCAAAAGAATATGGTCCGTTATATCATGCACATTGGTTCTGCTGCCTTTGACCATAATATGGTGACGGTTGTTTTTTCTTGTGATAATATCCACTACATCACGGCGACTATCCAATTCTATACCATGCTTTTTCCGAATTTCTTCGCGAATCGATTCCAATGATTCAGCAACACCAAGATTGAATCCTTGTGCTTTATCATCATCAACATTACGATTTCGAATAACCGCTACGTCTGTTGATAACCCACCAATATCCTGAATTAGAATTTGTTTATCAATTAAGTCTTTATTAATAACCTTTAGATCATTATCCATAATAAGGTTTACATATGCAGCAAAACCTTCGGGGTACACCTTTACTTCATCGAATTTAATATTTACCTTTTTCCCTTGATAACGCGGAGTAACTAAAAATTCAACCTGGTGCACAGACCCTAATAGCTTGGATCGATAGCCAACATCTTTTCCTTCTTTGACCTCTCTCAATGGTAAGCCTGTACCTAGTATGTAATTTGCATCAATCACATTTTCTTTTGATTCATCAAACACTCCACAGCCGGCAGCATCCAAAGCAATCGATGCAAAAAGCATAATCAGCGTTTGATCTTCTTCCGATTTGCTGCTCCCCGGATCCAGTTCTGTTGAATTATCCGTTTTTGTTGCCAAGTTCCCTACCCGATAGATCACATTATTCTCCTCTAGGGCAGGAGAGTGAATCCGAATATGCAGGTTATCGATTGGATTCTTTTCATCTAATTCCTCTATACCAATGACAGGGCGATCTTCCACATCCTGCGCAATTACATTCGGGATATATAATTCATTTTCTAGTTTTCCAAAGTTTGCTTTCACTGCGTCATTACCAACGTCTACCGCTGCAACTCTTGTTTTTGCCATATATATTTTCCCTCCTAATCAAATCTATTACTCTTAATTAGAATAGTAGATTTACCAAAAATAATCAATCCAACTTTTTTCATATTTTCACACATGTTTACTTGCACACAATTCGCAAACCTTGAATTATATATTTGTACACACTTCCGTAAACATGCACACATTTTTTTGTGTTCATGTTTACTTATACACAAAAACGCATACATTAAAGTGCTTGCTATAAATTATAGATAATGCTCTTTATATTTATTATATTCCATCTGAAAACGACAATAATTTCAGACAAAATATATTCTATTAAGAACTGAAAAATTGCAACGTCTCAATGACATCTTAGGGAAACACTTTCAATTAAGGAAGGGATAATAATACCACAAACGAGAAGACAGATTTCAACAATCACCGTGTTATGCCGTTAACGACAGATTTTTCCACGAATGCACTATAATCCGAAACTAAGCAAATCGCAATTCATTTCGACACTTTCCTCAAATTCAGAATCTGTTGCGTAATTTGTTAGTTATTGTAAATATGTTCTTTTACAAACTACTTGTATTTCTTTCTATTGTTATCCTTATATAACGTTAATGGCTGACATATTCTTTGTGTTTTAAACTTCTTACTATTATTACTTTAAAATAAAATTCATGTATCCAGTAATCCTTATTCATTAAACTAATTTCGCCGAAAAAGTACAAAATGCAATAAACATTCATACATAGGCGGTTATCACCCCATCGTTTCATGCCGATTATAAAGTGTGACTTCTATTCAGCGAGAGGTTCCCTTCCTACAACTCCGCTAAATATAGAAATAAAGTCTGAACAAAATTAGATCCTGGTCATGATGTCCCCTCCCCTTACCGTTTTTGCTTTTCCTCACAATCGTAAAGCAGGAAAATTACTATGCGTTAAAATTAACATTTTGCATCTCTAATTCCTTTGCAGTAAGAAATACATAATAGAATATTTTTGACAGAAATTCATTTCTTATAATCACTTGTATCTCCACAATCTAATAAAGACTTTTGTTACGTATTATAAAAATCTCTCAAAAGCAAAACAATTCATGTTGTTGCTTTCAACCAACTGTATTATATCACTAAATTATATATCTTGTTTTTTATTTGTATACATATTAGTTTACATGTGTGCAATTAGAAAACGTTGTTAAATCAATATGTACACGTATTTGCATACATGAAAACATTATTGCATATATCATGTAAACATTATGTATTCTTGTATGCAAATACGTAAACAAATAAATCTTAGCTTCTAACAATAAAGTAAAACCTCATTTAGTGGGGGGTTTCGACGCACTCAGACGTGCTAGTGCAGGCGAAGGCATAAGGGGACGTGACGGTTTTAGCCTGCCCTTTCTCCCCCACTGAGACAGGATAACAAAGGCTAAAAGCGTAACGTCTTAGTTGCAACGCCTTTGTGACCTGCATCGTGCAGGCTGAGAACAGAAACGGACCTTTGTCATACAGTTGACCCTCACTTATTTTTTGTTCTACCTCAAAATCTTGAAGTGGGGGATTTACTGCCCGTTAAGGCGGGATAAACCTCATTCCTCTTTCACAGAGGCTAGTTGTAAATAATAATCAGGAAACAATACCGTCGATCTGCGACACGCATTAGAAACTCTACATCCTTGACCTTTTAAGCATTTGATTACAAAAAGCGGTCACAAGTCAAATCAAACTTGTGACCGCTTTTTACCAATTAATTAAAGTACATGTTCCAACTGTTCCACTTGTCGATCCCAATACCGATGCGCAGCGATTGCATCAACAAAATGGTCGACAAACTGATTTACATTATCATCTGTTACAATTCCTGGACTATTACAGATACCAAGTTGCTTTAACCACTGTTTCCCCTCTTGAGAGCCACCTATTGGTTTGTAATGGGAAAATGATTCCCGAATAAAGTAAGCAGCATCCTGCTTAAAAGTCTCATTTGTATGATTACCACCTCCTACAACATAGACAGCATCAAACAGTACCGAATCCCCTGTCAAAAAGGTTTCTTCTACTTCAAACTCTACTTGATCGGTACCCTTAATAATACCTTGTTGTTCACCTAGAATCACAGGATGAACGCCATTTGTTTTCAAACTGTTTATTACACCTTTTACAAACATACCATCGAACCCATCTGAAAGCAGTACAGCAACTTTACGTGTATTTGGCTTTCTCGCCATATTCTTCTGGCTCAAAGCAGGTGAGGCTTTTGTTATTGATGATCCTCCATTTTCTGGTGCAGTCACACCAACATTATGGGCGACAAATTGCGCCAGCTGTAAGTTTACATTAGCAAACATATCTACCACTTGCTGTCGAATAGATTTACTCTTCACCATCCCTAACTCGAAACTAAATGCATCCTTGATGTGTTCTTTTTCAACATCACTCATGCTATTCCAAAACAGAACAGCCTGGGAGAAATGATCTGTAAAACTATTGCTGCGCGCTCTTATCTTGTTTCCCTCTACTTTTTCCTGATAATGTGTATATCCGCCCTCTTCTACATTTGCCGTATCTGGCATGTTATTAGCCAGTGAGTTATTGCGGTAGCTTACTTGGCCTTGGTTGATCGTTTGACGTCCGTAGCCATCGCGCTGATTATTATGGAACGGACAGACAGGACGATTAATTGGAAGCTCATGGAAATTTGGACCACCCAGTCGAATTAGCTGGGTATCCGTATAGGAGAATAGCCGTCCTTGCAATAATGGATCATTGGTAAAATCAATACCTGGTACTACATTACCGGGATGAAAGGCTACTTGCTCGGTTTCTGCAAATACATTATCAATATTCCGGTTTAACGTCATCTTACCAATGATTTGAACAGGAATATCTTCTTCTGGCCACAGTTTTGTAGGATCTAAAATATCAAAGTCAAAGTTGAACTCATCTGATTCTTCAACGATTTGCACCCCTAACTCAAACTCCGGATAGTCTCCACTTTCAATGGATTCGTACAAATCTTGTCGATGGAAATCCGGATTTTTTCCGTTCAATTTTTGCGCCTCGTCCCACACGACAGAATGTGCCCCTAACACAGGCTTCCAATGGAATTTTACATAATGAGATTTCCCGTTATCATTAATGAATCGAAATGTATGAACACCAAACCCTTCCATCATTCGAAAATTTCTTGGAATAGCTCGATCAGACATGGCCCACATGACCATATGTGCTGTCTCTTGGTTATTCGCAACAAAGTCCCAAAAAGTGTCATGAGCCGTTGCCGCCTGTGGTATTTCATTATGTGGTTCCGGTTTTACAGCATGGACAAAATCAGGGAACTTGATCGCATCTTGAATAAAAAATACTGGCATATTATTACCGACTAAATCATAGTTTCCTTCCTCTGTATAAAACTTGGTCGCAAATCCACGCACATCTCGTGCTAATTCACCTGACCCTTTCGATCCTTGTACAGTAGAAAACCGTACAAACACAGGCGTCTTGGCACCCGGTTCTTGTAAAAAATTTGCTTTCGTATATTCCTTCATTGATTTGTAAAGTTCAAACTCTCCATGGGCGCCATATCCACGCGCATGGACAATTCGTTCAGGAATTCTTTCGTGATCAAAATGGGTCATTTTTTCACGAAAATGGAAGTCCTCCATCAATGTTGGACCCCGCTTACCCGCTTTTAATGAAAACTCATCTTCAGCCATCTTTAATCCTTGGTTTGTAGTTAACTTCTTATCAGAATCATCTGTTCGAAACAGATCCAACTGTTCTTGTTTACGCTCACCATTGATTTTACGTTTATTTCCCATCTATTGTACCTCCTTTAAACTCGCTTCTTTTTGTTTCTTTCCCGATTGAACAAATAAACAAACGGACAATTAGCTCCTAACACAAGCACTCAAAAAATCGTTAACTATCCGTCTTTATCTCTATTTAATGTTTGGATAAAAAAAATCGAACGAGTTCAAATTTCAGTGAAAGAAATTTGAATCCTCGTTCGATCTTCTCAATAAGCGCAATACTGTGTGTTTATCCACTTATTCATTACGTTTAACTATATATTTGCTTCGTATTCCGACCGGTACATAACACAGCCAAATAGACATGCTGCATGTTAACCAACATTCTTTTTAATTTGTTTACTGCGCAATTGTCCACATGCGGCGTCAATATCCGCTCCATTTTCCCAGCGTACACCACAGTTTATTCCGTGCTTCTTCAGTGTTTCAAAGAACGTCTGGATCGTTTCTGACTCACTTCGCTGATATTGATTATGCTCATCGACTGGATTATATGGAATTAAGTTCACATACGTCAAATGCCGCTTATCTTGAAGTAACCTGGCAAGCTGTTCCGCTTCTTCCTTATGGTCATTTACATCCCGCAGCATAATATATTCATACGTAATCCGGCGATTAGCCTTTTCTAAATAATAATCGACAGCCTTCATCAATTTTTCAATTGGGAACGCTTTGTTAATTTTCATTATTCGTGTCCGCAATTCATTATTTGGTGCATGCAGGGAAATCGCCAAATTCACTTGCAGGCCAGTATCAGCAAATTCATATATTTTATGGGCCAGCCCACTAGTTGACACCGTAATATGTCTGGCACCGATACAAAGTCCTTTATCATCGTTAACGACACGCAGAAAATCAATTAAATTCGTAAAGTTATCAAACGGCTCACCAATCCCCATGACAACAATATGGCTTACGCGTTCTTCCTTTCCTTGCTCATCGAGATGCTTTTGCACATTCATGATTTGCTCGACAATTTCCCCGCTTGTCAGATCTCGATTTTTGCGCAATAAACCACTGGCACAAAACGTACAGCCAATATTGCAGCCAACTTGTGTCGTCACACAGACCGATAAACCATAGTTAAATCGCATTAGCACGGTTTCAATCAGATTCCCATCCTGCAATTTAAACAGAAACTTTTTCGTGCCATCCGTTGACTCCTGTCTAATCTCTTCTTCTAACGTATGCAGTACAAAGTGTTCTTCCAATAATGCCAGGCAATCCTTGTTCACATTTTTCATCTCAGAAAAGTGTGTTACCCGTTTTTTATATAACCAATTCCACACTTGCTGCGCGCGGAACTTTCGTTGTCCATGCTCCACCAGCCAGTCTGTCAGCTGGTCAAAAGTTAACCCGTAAATGGATGGTTTATTCATTGTGTACCCTCATTTCAGAACGTTACATATGCTTACCACTACTATATTACTGAAAATATGGCAATAGCGCAACCCACCAGGGACGTTGAACATGTCAACTGATAAAACAAGCAAGATAGTAGACCCGGCCATGGAAAAGACGTATCATTTCTTACTAAGCATAGGAATATTAATAAGGAGTGACTATAATTGACCTCAGAACAAACAAAGACCTTTCATCATATCCCATTATCTGTTTTGGACCTTGCTCCGATTAATGAAGGAAGCAGTCCTAGCGAATCATTACAAAATAGTACCGATTTAGCGCAGCATGTTGAAACATGGGGATTTAACCGCTATTGGCTCGCCGAACATCACAACATGCCTGGTATTGCCAGCTCCGCAACTTCTGTTTTAATCGGACATATTGCCGGGGCAACGAATCATATGCGAATTGGTTCAGGCGGTGTGATGTTACCGAACCATGCCACACTTGTGATTGCAGAACAATTTGGTACCCTAGAAACGCTCTACCCGGGACGTATCGATTTAGGACTTGGCAGGGCACCAGGAAGTGATCAGGAGACCGCCTATGCGCTTCGGCGAACGTTAAACATGGGCCCAGAGGAATTCCCATTACAAGTAGAGGAACTGCAAGGATATTTTGCAGGTACCGAACGTGTTCATGCCGTTCCTGGTGAAGGATTGGACATTCCAATCTGGCTCCTTGGCTCCAGCGGGTTCAGTGCGCAGCTTTCCGCCCATAAGGAATTACCGTTTTCGTTTGCCAGTCATTTTGCACCGGATTATATGATGCCAGCACTACACCTTTACCGGGAAAATTTCAAGCCATCAGCAGCCCTTAAGAAACCGTATGTCATGCTTGGTGTCAATATCATTGCCGCGGATACAGACGAAGAGGCCCGTTATCTGGCTACATCACATCAACAGCAATTCTTGAATATTCGTCGTGGCAGACCATCTAAACTGCAAGCCCCGATCGAAAACATTAACAGCGTGTGGTCTGAAGTAGAACGCGCTGCAGTTGAAAAATCACAGGAGTCCCCCGCTAGTATTGTTGGTGGGCCGGAAACCATTAAACGCGGCTTAGAAAGCTTTCTGGAGCAGACACAGGCAGACGAGTTTATCATCAGCTCACAAATTTTTGATCATCAGGCGCGTTTACACTCCTATAAAATTGTTAGCGAATTGATGGATTGACCCTCAAAATAGGGAGGTACAATCAATGCTTACCGAAACGCTTATATACCTTGCCGGCGGATTATTTATCATTTGGATCGGTTATGTAATTTGGAAAAAACAAGCCTTTTCCCTGCTCGCCGGAATGGGAAAGAATCCGGTTAATAAAGAAAGGCTGGGAAAGCGGCTCGGCTTTCTGTTTATCAGCCTTGGCATTCTGGTTATCATCACCCCATTTTTAATCATGCTATTTGGCAGCATCATGAAAACAATCACTGGGGTGTTGGCACTGGCAGATTGCATTATTATCCTCGGTGTTGTCATATTGGATCAAATAGGATTTTGATATCGTATCAAGGGACAGACAAAATGAAGCGAGTTGTCGCTCGCTCTCTATATTTTTCATATTTAACAATAGCACGCCAGCCATTGCACCTGTATTTTTCATATTTTTAGCGAACTTGTCCAAACTAATGGCAAAACGAGGACAAGTGAGGTGTTATCATGCAACATCTGAAAGCATTAGGTCTTAAATTTCTTGCCATCGCCTTTACCATTTATACCATATTTGGCATTTTTACCGGCGCTGGCTGGGTAAATCTATTCTGGATTAGCCTATTTGTTACCGTCATTTCTTATCTTATTGGCGATATGATTATTTTACGGCAGTTTGGTAATATAACTGCAACCATTGCTGACTTTGCGTTGACATTTCTATCGCTGTTTATTCTGGGTGGCTTGTTTCTCCACGCGACCATTCCAATCATCACGACCTCCATCCTGTCAGCGTTCTTTATTAGCTGCGTTGAACCGTTCATTCACGGGTATATCGTTAATCGGTTCTCCCCTGATGATTATGAACGAAAAGATTGGCGAACTATGAACCAGCTGCAAACGGAATTTGGTGAAGAAACAAACAAAAATACCATCAAGGCTGATCGAAAAGACGAAAATAATAAATAAAAATGCGCCTGGAGAGCATCCAGGCGCATTTATCATACCCTATACGTGAATTAGTTATTACCAGCCTTAATACGACTAGCAATATCAACTGTACGTTTGGCTTGAACTTCAACAGCCGGCTTGACGTCATTGACAATATTTCCTTCTGCATCAACAGTTGCACTTGCGCCATATGGATTACCGCCAGTTGTGAACAACACAGGATCAGTATATCCTGGTGCAGCAATGATCGCGCCCCAATGCATTAAGGATGTGTATAGGGAAAGAATGCTTGCTTCCTGCCCGCCATGATCATTTTGTGCTGATGACATCGCACTAACTACTTTGTTAACTAATTTGCCAGTAGCCCATAAACCACCTTGCATATCAAGGAACTGCTTCATTTGTGAAGCCACACCGCCGAAACGTGTTGCTGCACTAAAGATAATTGCGTCGGCCCATTCCAGATCGCCTGAGGTTGCTTCTGGAACATCTGCTGTTGCTTCATGATTCGCTTTCCAAGCAGGGTTCGATGCAATTGCTGCATCAGGTGCCAATTCCGTTACTTTCAATAAACGTACTTCCGCACCAGCTTGCTTTGCAGCTTCCTCCGCCCATTTTGCCATTTTGTAGTTTGTACCGGTTGAACTGTAATAAACTATTGCTAATTTAACATCTGCCATTTTAGTTATCTCCTTCTTCGTTGTATTTTTTCCAAATAACTTTTTTAAAAATCCCATGTCTAGCTCTCCCAAAGATATCGATGTCATAAAGCCAACTTACATACTTCTGTATTTCGTCTAATCTATTCTTTGCAAAAGCCTCCCTTTTTATTAAAATTTCTTCTTTTAAAACGAAATACAACTACGTATTATTTAACAAGTTAATTACTTTATGTAAGTATTATACAAAGAAATGGTGATTATGTCAAATAACAAACTGACAAAAAGTAACTTATTATGAATCATTGTACAACCTGGTATTATGCATGAATACACAAACCAAACACATTCCACGGTTGGATTATTATTTAAGCCACCCCTGCTCCTTAAATCGAGAAACGGCTTCAATTCGATTGCTCACTTCCAGTTTATCCAGGATGACAGAAACATAATTTCGAACCGTTCCATTTGATAAAAATAGATGCTTGGCGATTTCTTTCGTGCTTTTACCCGACGCTATCAGTTTAAGCACTTGTGTTTCCCGCTGGGTCAAAGGATTCCCGTTATTGTATGCCATATCGACTAACTCTGGAGCATACACCCGTCTGCCATCCATAATGACACGGATAGAATTGGCTAATTCCTCACTCGGACTATCCTTTAAAAGGTACCCGCTGACCTCTGCTTTTCGGGCACGCTCAAAATACCCTTGCCGGGCAAAGGTCGTTAAGATGATTACCTTACAAGAATGATTCTTTAATTCCTCAGCTGTTTCAAGTCCGCTTTTCAGCGGCATTTCAATATCCATTATACAAATATCAGGATTGCACTGCTTCACTAAGGCCAGCGCCTCCTCACCGTTTCTTGCCTTACCTACTACTTCCATATCCTCTTCCAAATCAAGTATCGACCCAAGCGCGCCTAACAGCATGCGCTGATCCTCAGCTAATACAATTCGAATCATTACTGTACCCCCTGTTTCGGCCGTTTAATATCATTTGGCACCCGAATCATCAATGTTGTTCCATTAGATGACGTAATATCGAGACTGCCGTTGACAAATTCCAGTCGCTCGCTCATCCCCATAAGCCCATTTTTTTCCTGGAATGTATTGGTTTTATTATCCGCCATCCCCACCCCATCATCCGTTACGATGATCACCAGCTCATTTGGTGCTTGATCGATGCGGATACTGCATAAGCGAGCCTGGCTATGCTTAACAACGTTGGTGACTGCCTCTTTAACACACATACTCAGCACATTTTCAACCAATGGAGGTATGTTGGTTAGCTCCTGAATTCCTTGTATTTGGAAATCGATTTGTGCAGCTTTTAAAATCTCCTGAACCCGTACCATTTCATCCTCCAGTTTCGCACCCTTCATATCTGAAACCATCTCACGCACTTCTTTCAGTGCCGTCCTGGCGGTTAAATGTATATCGGCAATTTCCTTGCTTGCCGACTCCGGATTCCGATTTATCAATTTGCCGGCTAAATCACTTTTCAGTCCAATAAGAGAAAGTTTCTGCCCCAATGTATCATGCAGATCACGCGCAATTCGCTGACGTTCTTCTAATACTACCATTTGCGAAAGCTTTTTATTAGCAATTTTTAATTGACTTTCTAATCGTTCACGCTTATTCCGGTTATATATCGTGAATGGCAATAGAATAACCCCAATAACACTAATGGTAATGAATGGAAGTTGCATTAAAAACACATCATTTTGTATAAAAAAACCAATCCCAACTGCAACGACTGTAGTAACAAGGTGAACGATATAGAGTGTTAAAAACTTTTTCCGGTGCGGAATATTGCCAATATAGAAGGCGAGAAACAGCGAAAAATAAACATACCCCAAAACCAGTGTCATGACAATACTTATCGCCATTTCGACGCTTATCGATATGCTAGCTGTCCAATCCTCTGAAATAAATGATAGCCGGTATGCTGTGAAAAATAGACAAATCATTAAAATACCAAAGATTATCCCCCACGTTGATGAGGATTTAAAGGTAAAATAGAAAGGAAGGATGCAAAAAATAATCCATGCGTAAATGCTGAGCCCGGTATTCTTTGGGATAAGATGATACCATTTATGCATATTGATTCCTTCTTGTTCCATGCAATCACATCCTTCTATATTAGGTAAGAAAGTATAAAAATCCAAGCTCTATTCTGCTTATGCCAGAGTAGGCCACATCCGGATCCAGCACCCGGCGAGTAGCCAACACCCGTCTCCGTACGATAAGTCAACATCGACTCCCGGGTTAAAGAAGGCCAACTAAGAACGGACTTTGCGTCCAACGTCGGCATACCCCCTATGAAGGGGCATGTTTCCTTTATCTCCAACGCAGGAATGTTCGATTAATACCACTGCTTTGCGCGGCAACACCGAACCACCCTGCATGGCAGGGCGCAGCATATACGCCGCCACCTTCTTCTTCAGTATAACAAAAAAAGACCTCCCCCAGATCATTTAAGAAGGTCCCACAATGTTATTCGTTTACTTTTCCTGAACGCTTGTCTTCATAATGGTGACGGAAGGATCTTTTTTTAACAGATCCTTGATCTCCTTAAAACTGACAAACGATCGGTTTGCCTCATCATATAGCCGAAACCGGATCGACTTCAAACTGGAGGCGAATGTTATGGTTGTTGCCTTTTGCAATGGCGGTGTAGATTGATGAGCTTTTTCCAGATTGTAGTTCGGGACCCTTGGACACAGGTGGTGTACGTGATGGAAACCAATACTGCCAGTAATCCATTGCATCACTTTTGGCAACTTATAATATGAACTGCCATCTACTGCCGCTTTGACATAATCCCATTCTTCCTCATTTTCAAAGTAAGAGTCCTCAAATTGATGCTGAACATAAAACAGCCAAATGCCCAGCGCTCCGGAAATAAATAACATTGGCAATTGAATAATTAGAAATGCCTGCCAGCCAACCACCCAAATTAGCAGCGCATATAGGACAACAATGGAGAGATTAATCAAATATGTGTTTAGCCGTTCTTTATGTCTGGCCCCCTTCCGATTAAACCGATTCGATAACAAAAATAAATAAAGCGGACCCAACCCAAACATAACGATTGGGTTACGATACAGACGGTAAGCTATTCTCCCCCAAAAAGAAGCCGAAACATACTCATTAACCGTCATCACCCAAACATCACCTGTTCCACGCTTATCAAGGTTACTGCTTGTGGCATGATGAATCGCATGGCTGCGTTTCCACTTTTCAAAAGCGAACAACGTAATAATCCCGGTAATCGTACCAAGAATCCGATTCGCCTTTTTATTTTTAAAAAAAGATTGGTGCGTACAGTCATGGAAAATGATAAAGATTCGGACAACAAACCCTGATGCAACGATGGAACATGCTAACGTTAACCATACAGAAATGGCTAAACTTTGATAAGCAAGGAACCACAACAGAAAAAAGGGCAAAAGTGTATTGATAAGCTGCGTGATACTTGATTTTGTATTTGACTTTTCATAGGGTGCGACATTTTTTCGTAATTGTACTTGCTTTTGTCTACTCATATTATATTACCCCCAGGATATATCATGAAAATATTCATATCTCAAGTTTAAGTGACTACACTAACCGATCATAGTCATAAACGTCAATGCAGCAGTATGACAAATGTCATATCAGGTGGGGTGAAATGGAAGTTGTTTTAATTAAATGGGAGGTTCTAGTATAATAGAGTTGTCATGGAGGTGTTAAGGTGAAACCAGAAGATATCATGGCAAAGTTAAATGGACGGATCCCAGCGATTCTCGGTTATGAGGATTTTCGGAAACACGCCATCCTGTTGCCACTGATTGAAAAAAACAATGAAACCCATATATTATTTGAGGTCAGATCGATGAAACTAAGAAGCCAGCCAGGAGACATCTGTTTTCCAGGGGGCAAAATTGACCCGACAGATCCCGATCCTGAATATTGCGCGATTCGTGAAACAACGGAAGAACTCAGGATACCAAAGGCCGTGGTCCAAAATATTGTGCCACTTGATTACATTGTTGCAGATAACGGACGAATGATTTACCCTTTTGCAGGCACAATTACCAATCCAGAACAAATAAACCCTAATACAGCAGAGGTAAGCGAGACTTTTACAGTTCCCCTATCCTACCTGCTTTCGGCAAAACCCGATGTATACAAGGTCCACTTTAACGTGGTACCAGCAGACGACTTTCCACTTGATTTAATTGTTGGTGGTGAAGACTATAATTGGCGGGTGCAATCCAAAAATGAGCTATTTTATCACTATAATGATAGAGTAATTTGGGGGTTAACAGCGAAAATATTAAACCATTTCCTATATTTAATAGAATCCTAAAAAAGGCAGCTAATGATCATTAGTTGTCTTTTTTGCAGATTTTTTCACGGAATATGCCACCATCCCCCTATTTCTTTTCGTTAATAGTAGTGAAAAGGGCGGTGACAACCATGGAAATTTGCAATGCAAAAGACGTTTGTCCAATTTCCTTGTTTGCTAGCGCCATACACTATTATTGCTAAAAGGAAAGGAGGATTTGAAATGAAACTATATTTAGATCCTGGTCATGGCGGCAATGATCCAGGTGCACAAGGAAAGGGTCTAAAGGAAAAGGACATTACACTGGCTATCGCGTTACACATCCAATCCATTCTAAAGCATGATTATACGAATGCGGACGTTAAAATGAGCCGATCAAGTGATAAGACGGTTAGTTTGGCCCAACGAACCAATGAAGCAAATAACTGGGGGGCAGACTACTTTTTGTCGATTCATTGTAATTCCTTTAATGGTTCTGCCCAGGGTTATGAGGATTACATTCATAACAGTCTTTCCGATTCATCTAAGACGGCTGACTATCAAGCTACCATCCACAAAGAGGTTGTAAAGCAGAATGAATTGCGCGACCGCGGGAAAAAGAAGGCAGACTATCATGTATTAAGAGAATCCGCCATGCCAGCGCTTTTGACAGAAAACGGGTTTATTGATCATACCCATGACGCGGCATTAATGAAAAAAGATGCATGGCTTAAAAAAGTAGCCCAAGGGCATGTAAACGGTTTGGAAAAGATATTTCAGCTTAAAAAAAAACACAATAGCCCCAAAACTATTTATCGGGTGATTGCTGGATCTTTCTCCAGTAAAGCAAACGCCAAGAAGCGTGTTGATATGCTGAAACAAAAAAGTATTGAGGCATTTGTTGATGCAATTACCATTTCCGGTAAACAATGGTACCGCGTACAGGCAGGAGCGTTTTCCGAGCAGAAGAATGCAAAGGAGCAGTTAAAAAAAGTTGTTGATGCCGGCGTGAAGGACGCCTTTATCGCTAAGGAAGACCGGTAAAATGAAGCGCAGGCAATCCTATTCTGTGATTGCCTGTTTTTAATTGGTTTACTCCATCAAACCAATAAGAATGACAATAGCAACAAATATAATGCCCATCCCTATTAACAGCTTCTTAAAGCCCTTTTTGGATAAGTTTTTGTGCTCATCATAATCGTTGTGTACCAGAAAATACAAAAACACCCATCCAACAAGAAAGAGAATTAGAAAAAGGAACTGTTTCACAACGACTCCCCCCTAACAACTATTAATTTCGTTTCGCCAGGACAACCATGGTAGTAAACGCTGTACTAATCATCAGTGCCGACAAGATATTAAGTACATCCATAGCAGTTAACGGAAAAATATCAAACTGAACTATACCACTTAGGACGATATAGTAAACAACAAATGCAAGCGCTGAATAAGTCAACGCTTTATAACGAATATGCTTCATCCGTTCATCTTTCTGTTTAAATTGTGGATAGAGATAACTCATGGAAAACGTCATAATTGTCATTGCAACCATCATATAGGTTTGCGGTAATACAAGGCTTCCGATAATATCAATGACAACAAAAAACACTGCCTGAGCTAAAAATATACATCCAATTATTTTAAAAGCTAATGGTGAGTAATCTTTTCGCATGATTACACTCCTCTTCCTATTTCTTATAATCCTTTTCTTCCAACATGAAAATACTTTCCACATTTGTATGAAACGTCTGAGCCAAGATCATCGCTAATGGAAGGGAAGGATTGTATTTCCCTTTTTCTATGGAAATAACGGTTTGCCTTGATACCCCTAATTTCTCAGCTAAACTTTCCTGGGAATAACCAAATCTCCGCCTATATTCTGTCATGTTATTTTTCAAGTGCATTCACCCTTCTCATTTCATATTAATGTATAGCTTCCTTTACGTCAAGTTTATTTTACATATATGGTAAAGCAAAACCCAATCAAAGTTAAGCATTAATGTCGTCATTTAACCGCTCATTCTTTACAATAGATATATATTGGTGATGAAAGGTAAAAAAAGGTATCAAACGATAGCGAAAATACTGCATTCTTTGTTGAATTTCCAACCCTGAAATGAAAAGTTGGTAACCCTAACCGAAAGTGGGTGAAACGTGTCATTGATAAAATCTCTCATTCGTGTTGGCTGTTTCACACCTTATTATCGGGAAAACCGTGGCAATGCGATAACCACAAAAAGAATCTCGAAGGTGTTGGATCTTAAAATTGAATTATGGCAGATGGCAAGCTGGGATTGGAAGCATGAAACGAAGAGCCAGCAAACTGTTAAAAAATGTGACTGCATACACGAAACCCGGGGATATTGTTCTTCTGCACGAATTGCCTCATACGGTGCTGATCCTGACCCGATTAATTCAGACACTGCAAAACAAAGGACTACAATTCTGTGAACCACATGCGGCCTTGAGTTTCGCGAAAAATAATGGCTGTCTCAGGTAGAAACGGAGACAGCCTCATGTCCTTTAAATAGCGATAAGCTGAAGCTTTATTTACTGGAGGTTTTTTCTTTCTCCTGCAACACACCTTCCAGTTCATCCTCAATCGTTATATCACTCTTCTTTACATGGGCTCGGTAGGCTGCACGAATAATAAGATGGCCCGCAACCGGCGCTGTTGTAAAAACAAACAGGATACCAAGCAACAGACGGACACTGATGCGTGACTCGCTGGCCCAAAAATACAGGAAAGCGCCCAACAATGTAAGCAATACTGCTAATGTGGAGCTTTTTGTTGCGGCATGTGAACGTGTATATACATCCGGAAAACGAATAATGCCAATCGCACTAATGACACTCATGATGCTGCCTATTAGAATCAGGAGTGCTGTAATGAACTCAACTGTCGCGCTTACGTTCAATGACGACACCCCTTTCGATATATTTTGAGAAGACGACTGTACTAATAAAGGCAAGGATAGCGAGAATAAGAATGACATCCAAAAAGGACCTTGTTCCGATAATCACTGAAATAATGGCAATGGCAGAAATTAGATGGACGCCAATCATATCCAGCGCGATCACCCGATCAGGCAGACTTGGCCCGAAGATAATGCGGAAAAGGGCAATGAAAATCGCGACACCAAACAACACCAGTGCGGTATACAACATCATGTTAATCATTGCGTGTCACCCCTTTAATCGCCTTCTCAAATTTAGCTAATGATTGCAATAACATATCCTTCGACTGATCAACATCCATCCCGTGTATATAAAACACATTCCCCTCAGGCGTTACTTCCATAACAACCGATCCAGGGGTTAGCGTTAATAACATCGCGAGTAACGGTACTTCCCATTCTCCTTTCAAGTCTGTCTCATACTTAAAAATACCTGGTTTAAACGTCATCTTGGGACTCAAAATATGCTTTAGGACAAAATAACTGGAACTAATCAATTCCGAGATAAACAATACGATTAATTTGATAACAGCAAAAAATCGCGTTAAATAAAACCGCTCACCAAAGAATCGATGCATGAGAAACAAAATCACAATGCCGACAATATACCCTTCTACAAACGTAATAAATCGCAAATGCGCCTGATCTTGAAACATCATCCATAACAGGGCAATCGCCACATTTAATAAAAATTGATAAGGCAATAGGAAGCCACCTCCTCATGTGTGCTTAATCATGTAAAATCGCATCAATATACCTTTCTGGATGTACTAATGTATCCGCCGCATCTTTAACATATGTGGCGATGGACTCTGCACCAAGTCCCAAACCAATGGTAGCAACTGTCAATAGAATACATGGAATGAGCCAGCCTTTCTTCTGCGGCACTTCATCCTCTTCACTGATGAGCGTCTCTCCCCAAAAACAATTCAAGAACACCCTTAGAAGCGAATATAAAACTAAAATACTGGATAAGAATGCAAGTGCCAGTAATAGGTATGAACCAGCGTCAACAGCACCTTGCCCAACTAAAACTTTTCCAATAAAACCACTTAACGGAGGGATACCTGCCAGTGACAGCATGACGATGAAGAACATCCAGCCTAACAATGGAAAATTGCGGATCAATCCACTCATTTCATCAATTCGTGCCGTTTTTGTTAAGGCAATCATCGTCCCTGCAAGTAAGAACAATAGGGCTTTGACAATCATGTCATGAATCAGATAATAAATGGACCCTTCGATTGCTTCCGGCGTAGCAACAGCAAGTCCAATTAAAATGAACCCAACAGATATAATTACATTGAATGTCACAATTTGTCTGAGATCCCGATAGGCAACCGCACCAATACTGCCGGCGATCAGCGTAAGAGCCGCCATAACGCCGATAATCGTTTGGGCAGCCGCTTGATCCTGGTTAAAAACAAGCGTAAACATCCGGAACATCGCATAAATTCCGACCTTTGTCAGCAAGGCACCAAATAAAGCAGCGACAGCAATCGGCGGCGCACTATACGACCCTGGTAGCCAGAAATACAACAACAGACCCGCCTTTAAGGCAAAAACAGTTAAGAAAACAATACTGATTACAGTTACTAAGGGCGTTTGACCAGATTCCGCAATACGCTCTGCTAAATGAGCCATATTCAGTGTCCCTAGTACACCATACAGATACGCAATCCCAACAAGAAACAGCCAGGAAGAGATCACATTAATCACAACATATTTGATCGCTTCTTTTAATTGTACCTTTCGTCCACCTAACGCAAGCAAAACATACGAAGCGACCAGCATTACTTCAAAGAAAACATACAAGTTAAACAAATCACCGGTTAAAAACGAGCCGTTGACCCCGGCTACAAGAAAATTGACAAACGAATAAAAGAACATTCGTTCATAGCTTCGGCCAATAGATGAAAAGGCATAAAGCAGACAGATTGCCGCTACAACACTAGTCGTGAGTACAAGCAATACCGAAAAGGAATCGGCAACAAACGAAATCCCAAACGGCGGATCCCACCCGCCAAAATCGAGACGGAGGATTCCTTCTGCCTGGATCCTGTTCAACAAATAAATACTTATACCAGCATTGATGAGTATGACCCCAAAACTAACCCATCGTTGCATACCAATATATGAACGAAAGAGTATAAACAGGATACCTGCTAAAAGCGGGAGAGCCATTGGAAGTATAAGCATATTATTCATCGGTAAAGCCTCTCCATTCATACAAATCATCCGTCTTCGTTTCCTGATAGATGCGATAAGCCAGTACAAGCGAAATCGCCGTTACGGCAAAGCCAATCACAATGGAAGTTAAAATGAGTGCTTGCGGCAATGAGTCCACATAATGATCACCTTCCCCGATAATGGGAACACTGCCTGACTTTAATCCACCCATCGTCATAATCAGTAGATGGGCTGCATGCGATAGAATAGCTGTCCCCAAAATGACTCGTATCATACTTTTCGATAGAATCAAATAGGTCGCAGCGGTTACTAAAATACCTGATAAGATCGTTATTAATGTTTCCAATGCTTACACGTCCCTGCTAATACTTAGAATAATGGTTACGACAACACCAACGACAACAAGGGCAACACCCGCTTCAAAAATGGTTACCGTCGTCAAATGCGTTTCCCCAAAAATAGGCAAGTCAAAGTGACCGAACGATTGGGTCAAAAACGGATCACCGAAAAGGACGGCACCAAATCCGGTGGCCACAACAATAAATGCCCCGAGTGCTGCAACCCGTTTAAAATCAATGGGAATCCCCTTTTTGATGGTGGCAATATCCTCCACAATAAACAGCAGCACAAAGGCTGAAGCCAACAAAAGGCCGCCAACAAATCCACCACCAGGGCTATTATGGCCGGAGAAAAACAAGTAAACAGCCAATGTTAAAATAATGAACACGACAACCTTTGTAACCGTTCGGAGGATAACGTTATTGATCTTCACGATGCATCATCCTCCTTTTTCGCCTTCAACTTGGTAAACGTATAGACTCCAATTCCCGCGATCAGGAGTACCACAACCTCCAGCATTGTATCGAACGCCCGAAAATCGCCCAAAATTGTATTGACAATATTTTTTCCACCGGCAAGCTCCTCCGCATTCTCATAAAATCCAGAAATCGTTGCAAATAATTTTCCATTTTGTACTGCAAGCGCAGTGATCGTAAAGACAACGCCGACACAAATCGAAATGAGCAAATTAACAGCTTTTGAAATGGGTCGTGTTGCATCCTTTTTCCACTCTGGCAGGAAATAATACGCGACCAGAAACAGTACGGTAGTAACTGTTTCAATCACCGTTTGGGTTAATGCCAGATCCGGAGCCCGAAAGATGACAAATAACACAGCGATCCCGTAACCAAGTGCACTGTTTAACAAAATCGCTGTTAAACGGGAGCCAGCAAACAAAATGGCGATTCCTGCTGCCATCATCACCATCGCAATAATCCATTCAAACAGGCTCACAGAACTATTTCCGGCAATTTCAACTAAAAACGCCTTCGTATAAATCAATATGCCACCTGTTGCGATAATAAAGAATAAGTAAATATATACCAAATAATCACGCAAGTAACCTGTCATATAAAAGTTGGTGATTCGATTAGATGTTTTACCCAATTGCTCCAGCATCGCATCATATAACGCGTTGAAGGATATATGTTGCGGAAATAACCGGTAAATGCCTTTCCAGTACCGTAAAAATAGAAATAATACAACCCCTAAAACAACCAAAGCAATAGTCATCATCAATTCCATATTAAAACCATGGAATGCTGCAATCTCAACAGCTAACTCATGCTGTGGGACGGCCGGAAAAATGCTGCTCAGTGCTGGTGTCAGAATATAACGTCCGAGCAAGTTTGGGAAAAAGAAGATACCAATCACACACAACGCAAGAACCCCGGGTGCAATCAACATGCCGATAGCCGCCTCGTGACCAGGATGCTCCAACTTCTCCATCTGATAAGGTCCAAAAAACGTTTTGAACACCATAATCATACAATAGACAAACGTAAACAAACTTCCTGTCCACGCCAGCACTGGGAATAGGGTGCCCCAGGTTTCCAGCGAAAACATATCAAAGTGACTAATATTCAATGCTGCGGTAAAAAACATTTCTTTACTCAAGAAGCCATTAAACGGAGGTAGTCCCGCCATAGAGAAGCTGCCAATACATGTGATGGTAAATGTTACTGGCATGACCTTCAGCAATCCCCCAAGCTTGCGGATATCACGCGTTCCTACCCGATGGTCAATGATTCCCACCACCATAAACAATGCCCCTTTAAACGTGGAATGGTTAACCAGGTGGAACAAAGCTGCAAAACTTGCTTGGGTATAGATAGCCGTTTCAGCTGATTTGCTCGTGTAAAGCGCAACTGAACCAATCCCGAACATACACATAATCATTCCAAGCTGACTCACCGTTGAATAGGCGAGCAAGGCTTTCAGATCCGTTTGCCGGACTGCATGAAATGACCCCCAAAACAAGGTGAACAGTCCAATCCCGCCAACGAGCCAAAACCAGGTTCCCTCGCCACCAAAAATCGGCGTAAAACGGGCAACCAAATAAATGCCGGCCTTCACCATGGTTGCTGAGTGTAAATACGCGCTGACCGGTGTAGGAGCTTCCATCGCATCCGGTAACCAGATGTGAAACGGAAATTGCGCGGACTTGGTGAACGCACCAAGCAAAATCAACAGCATAGCTGGCAAAAATAACCCATGATCCGTGTACTGGCCAATTCCTGCAATCATTTCACGAATACTAAACGTTCCGGATATCACATACAGCATCAGAAATCCAGCAAGCATGGACATACCACCGGTTATCGTTATTAACATTGACTTTTGCGCACCTTCTCGTGACTTTTTCCGATGGTACCAAAAAGCAATTAACAAAAAAGATGAAATACTGGTCAGCTCCCAGAACACATATAACACCATCATGTTATCGGAAAACACCACACCAAGCATACTTGCCATAAACATGAGTAAATACGTATAAAAACGTGTCAGGGACTCGTTTGTTGATAAGTAGTAAATCGAATAAAGCGTGACAAGCGTGCCAATTCCTGTTATTAACAGACCAAACAGCATACCGAGCCCGTCCAGATAAAAGGTAAAATTAATATCAAATGATGGAATCCATCTTATGGTTGACGAAAAGGTTTGGCCACTTGCAATTGCCGGCAGATAATGGATCAGAAGGATAAATAATGATGCAGGTATGAGCAAAATAAACCAGCCGATATGCATGGTCTTGCCACTTTTTTTATGATGGATTTGAATAAAAGCAACAGCTAAACACAGTATGAGAATTGTCGATATGATAAATAGCAAAATAGATCTAACCCTCCATTGATTCGTCTATTAAAGGTTTTTTGTTATTTAATATATTGGCAGGAAAATATAAATTGCACAAATCACTGTGGAAAAATTACGACGTACAGCCTTAAAACGTAGTATTCCCAACTAACCTTGACTTATGGGAAGGCAAACGAGATAATGGAGGCCATTAAAAGAACAAAGGCGGAAGTGCCCGGATAAAGGAACGCCGACTAAGTTCGGCACGTCCTGTGCCAACGTCGGCATGACCTGCATCCGCAGGCCCACGTACAAACTGGAGCACTTCGCAATGAGATAAAGGAAACATGCCCCTGCAACAGGGGTATGCCGACGTTGGCCGCAAAGGCCGGTTTTAGTCGGCCTTCCTTTGTCCCCTGAACCGATGTTGACTTGATCTGCGTGGAGAAGTGTGAAGTTTGCTAGTTACGTAGCCCACTCTGGCCCGAGCAGAATAAAGCATATGTATGCTTTATTCTCTAAGAAAGAAAAACTTAGATTAGAAGCCTTGCCAAATAGCGTTGATTCTCGGTTTAAAAGGCGATATGATCAATGTATAACATGCTGATCATCCTTTTATGTTCCTTTTCAAAACAATAGGGTAATGAAATCATGTATTAGTATTAATTATACACTAAAATAAAGCGTACTTCATCTTTGACACCCTTTTTCATGTATAGAGGGTTCACGTTTAACATGGAACGTGATAAGATAAGACAGCTTAAGATAATGGAAAGATTAAAAATGAGGTGAAATTGCCGCCATGAAGAAAATAAAAGGCCGGATGGATGAGAGCATTTTAGTATGTGTGTATTATGGTCCGAACGGCGAGCGACTCATTAGACGTGGCCAGAAACTAGCTGAAATTATGGACTGTCCGCTGTATGTACTAACCGTTGATCCGCTTCCATACGATGAATTCGATGCCGAAAAATCCGGATATATTGAACGTTGGAAAGAGCTTTGCGATGAATTGGATGTCGATGAATTCATTATTCGTGATAACGAAAAACGATCATCGGTTAAAGCAATTGCCGAGGTTTGTCACAATTTAAACATCACCCAGGTTATTATTGGGCAAAGTCCGCAAAACCGGTGGGAGGAAATTACCAAAGGCTCGTTTGTCAATGTCCTCTTACGTGCCATGACATTTATCGATATTCACATTGTATCCATTGACCGGACACTAAAAAGCGATACAGATATCACGTTCGAAAAAGGTGTCCGCGGTTTTTTACGCCAAGATAACGATTCATACCGGCTCAGCTTCAGCCGTTCAAAGGATAACCTCTATGAAGGTATTTTCTATAAAGAAATCGGCACAGATTTTAACAACGGAATCTTCAAGTTTGTCAACCATGAAGGAAAAACTTGTCAAGTGCATATCACCGATGACACCGTCACAACCAAAATGAACGAACCCCCGAATGTGAAATAGAGAAAAGGATTGTTTCCAGTGCCCCAGCTTTAAGAATTGGGGCACTGGAACAGATCGGGATATCCGGAAAACCAGCACATTTAATCGGGAAAGCCGCCCTGACTAACAGGTGCGCTCTCCCGATTAAACTGGATCTTCTTCCGACTCTGTTTACAATGCCTCTTGAATAACCCGCCTATAATAAAGTACCGACAAAATTGCGAAGATAGAGTACAATATGGTATAAATCACCATGACAGTCACCATTGGCATTACCATTTCTGTACCAAAGAGGAACCAGCCGGATTTGACCGCAAAGTAACTGTGCAATAGCCCAAGTATTAATGGAATGCCAAAGTTGAACAGCTGTTTATACCAAATCCCGCGTAGTAAATCAGCCTGTGAAAAGCCCAGTTTACGTAAAATGGTATAGGAGGGCTTTTCTTCTTCACTTTCATCCATTTGTTTAAAATACAGAATACAGCCGGATGTAATTAAGAAGGTCAATCCAAGAAACCCAACGATAAACATGGTGAGTCCTGTAGCCTGTTTTTGGTCTGCCATAACCGTTACACGTGAACCATAACCCGGTACATCTTTTTCATCCAAGTCCATCTGTTCAAAAACGCTGTCAGCCTGTTCCAACTGCTTCTTATCTGTCACATCAATACCGACATAGGTGTTACCAAGGTCGCTTTGGTTGTCCGGTTCAAGATTACTTTCCAACTTTTGATAAACGCTGTTATTTACAACCGCGACCGGTATGCCACCAGATGAAAAAATAATTGGCAGTATAGCGTAGTCTTGTAACTCCGAATAGTGTACATCAAAGGAACCCTTGCCATTTGCTAGAACAATCTCTCCTTTATCTTTAAACGAAAGAATCTGGGACATCGAATCGCTAACCCCGGTAAGTACCGTTTCATCAGGGGAAACATTGATATCTTTTACCGATTGATCACTGATGATGACCATGCCGGTATCTGCCGGATTCGCATAGGATTCATACGGAATCGTTTCCAGAGCTTTCGTTATATCGGCGCTTACAGTAATGAAAGGAATGGTGTTTGCCTGATAACGAATATTTTCCTTATCGAGCTTCTTTGTAAAATCGTCGGCATCCTTCTGACTCGGTATGGAAAAATCGTTTGGCACCATTAGCTGGGCTAATTTATCTGCCGAATAATACGAGATATAGGTTAACGATAATAGTCCGATCGCTAGTGCGGCAACAGTCGTGATTACCGTCAAAGCAAGCGCATTTGATTTCATGCGGAACATAATC
Source organism: Lentibacillus songyuanensis (assembly GCF_039548255.1). NCBI lineage: Bacteria > Bacillati > Bacillota > Bacilli > Caryophanales > Bacillaceae > Lentibacillus > Lentibacillus songyuanensis. Next base: position 327,950 of record NZ_JBCLVH010000001.1, on the reverse strand, counting down.
GACGATAGGGACAACACATCATGAATGGACAGATACCCCGCCTTACTTTTACGAATCAGCTGCAGTATAAAGCTGACCGAGCCTTTGAAGAACAGGTAAGTACCCACAATGACTGAACCCAAGATACTAATCATCAATAAGAAAAGCTTACCAGGACTAATCGTGTTAAAATCAAACAACAATGTAGACAAATAATACCCGAGAATAATCAGACCAATCCCCAAGATGCCGGCCAGAACTTGAACAACCGACAGTTTCCTGATATTGCTCTGGGTTTTCGATCTTGCTTGAAACAAGGACAGGATGCTCTGTCTGCGAATATACAGGTAGTTCATCAACATAATAAGTAAATAGATCACCAAAAAAACAAAAATCGTTTGGAACACAGCTGTCACGGAAAAACTTAACGCAGCTACCTGATCTATAGCTGTGATTTTAAAGAATACCATCTTAATTAATTTTGAAACAGAAAAACCGAGAAAAATCCCGATGATGATCGATCCAACATAAAGGGTAAAGTTTTCGATACTTAAAATACGAAAGACCTTCCCCCTAGTCATTCCAATCAACTGGAACAATCCAACCTCCTGACTTCTTCGCTTGATGAATAATGCATTCGCGTATAATAGAAATACAGCAACGATAGCAATTAATAAAACGGATCCTGCGTAAATTCCCGCTGAACCTTTGACCGTCCTTGAGGGCTCATCAAGCGCTGGATCATATTGCAAGGTAACAAAGGAAAAGTATAGCGCCACACTAAACATAAGCGCAAAGACATACAAGTAATAATTTCGGATATTTTTCTTTAAACTTTGCCAAATTAATCGATTAATGCTCATCTTGCACACCGCCCAAGACGCCTTGTGTTTTCATAATGTCTTTTAAAAAGGTCTCTCTTGTTCCATCCCCCTTATGGAGCTGGGTATATAAAGCGCCATCCTTGATAAAAATCACCCGCTTGGAATAACTGGCAGCGACCGGATCGTGGGATACCATCACAATCGTCGCTTCCCGTTTCTCATTTAAGTGGTTCAACTTGTTTAATAAATCCGATGCCGATTTGGAATCCAGCGCCCCGGTCGGTTCATCGGCAAAAATAATGCTCGGTTCATGGATGAAGGCGCGGGCAGCTGAAGTTCGCTGCTTTTGTCCACCGGAAAGTTCATTTGGATATTTTTCGCAGATATCGTAAATGCCCAGTTCTTCGGCTACTTGTTTAAATATGTCATTGGCTTTCTGTTTTGATACATTATTAATCGACAATGGTAACAGGATATTCTCTTTTACCGTCAGCGTATCCAGTAAGTTGTATTCTTGAAAAATAAATCCTATATGGTGTTTACGAAATGCGGCAAGTTGTTTATCCTTCATCGTGGTTAGTTCCTGTCCTTGAATGACAATATTCCCCTGACTCACCCGGTCAATCGAAGAAAGGACGTTTAAAAGGGTTGTTTTCCCCGACCCGGATGCCCCCATAATACTCACAAATTCTCCCTTTTCTACATTGATATCAATTCCTTTTAAAACTTCTTGTTTATTAAATTTGTTTCCATAGCTTTTACGAATTTTCGTTGCCTCTAACATCATCACCACTTCACTCCTTCCATCTGTCTGACTCTATCATAATGAATAGCAGCTTCTTTTTCCTTCGATTCATCGAACAATTCAAACAAGCATGTGACAATCTTGTCACATGCCTGTAATGGTAACAAATTCATTTTTGTTAGGGAAGATTAGCGTAAACGTGGTGCCTTCTCCGACGATCGATTGAACATCAAGCTTAATGTGTAACGATTTTGCTGCATTTTTCACTAAATATAACCCCATACCGGTTGAAGCAGTATCCTGGTGTGCGGTAGTAGAGGTAAAACCCCGATCAAAAATGCGTGGCAAGTCTTTGGCATCCACACCTCTACCATGGTCTTGGATAGCCAGCTTTGTTTGTTGATACTCCGTATAGCTAGTGATCGAAATATCGGCACCTTCCGTATATTTAATCGCATTGGTTAACAGTTGACGGATGATAAAAGCAAGCCATTTTTCATCCGTCAATACCTCTTCTACTTGGAAAGAAACGTCAAAACCAATTCCTTTAGGCACGCACCACGCTTGTAATGCTTTAATTTCCTGGAAAATCAAAGGCTCCAGGCTGGTTTCTTCGATGTGTAAGTCATTTTCGATAAACGAAATTCGTTTTTTGTGCAGCTGCTGGTCGAGAAGCAGATACGTCCTGAGCCATTCATATTTCAATTGCTGTTTAACTTTTTTATCCTCGACACGATCGATCATGAGTTGCATTGTCGTTAATGGTGTTTTCACCTCATGGATCCAGGAGAGCAGTTCATCTTTTTCCCGTTCCAATTGAGTGTTATGCTTGGAAAGCTCATTTTTAAAGGTCGTTGTTTGCTCCTCGAGTCGTTCCTCTGCGATGGTTTCAAACGGACTCCTTGCCTTTTTAATATCGGTTAAATCATAATCGCCATCCCACGCTTTGAGACCTTTGTAAAATGCCGTTTCTTTTTGATAACGCACGATAACGAATATAATCAGAATTAGCGTCGATAAGAAAACAATATAGACAACGGATCGAATGGGGATGGTCGGATCAATAAACGCAATAAAAAGTGTTACAAGTTGTAACGCAATAAATAGAACTACCCAACTGCTACGCTCGATGAGATACCTTTTAATCAATCGTACGTGTCACCTCTTTTGCCTGATATCCTTGTCCAATTTTCGTCTCGATAAAACGCCCTAATCTAAGTGCGTCCAATCGCTTGCGTAACCGGTTGACATTAACGGTCAGGGTATTATCACTAATGAAACGCTCATCGTTCCAAAGGTTTTGGATGATTTCCTCGCGGGGAACGACTTCATTTTTACGCTCAATTAAAACTTTCAGAATATACATTTCATTTTTTGTTAGCTCAATGGTCCCTTGATCATTGGTAACTGTATTTTTAGCATAATCAACCGTGGCGTTATTCCACATACGCAACTCAATCTGCTCGGTGTTGTAATTATAAACTCGCCGGAGAATCGCTTGTATTTTCGCAATCAACACATCAAAGTGAAATGGTTTCTGGATATAATCATCCGCACCGAGCTGCATCGACATGATCATATCAGTGGGATGATCACGTGAAGATAAAAAGATAATGGGTACATTGGAATGCATCCGAATCATCCGGCACCAATGGAAACCGTCGTATTTTGGCAACTGAATATCAATAATGACCAAATCTGGTTTCAAGCTAGTGAAATCCTTCATAATATCGTTAAAATCACGCACACCATACACGTCATAATCCCAGCTGGCCAGGCGATCTATTACTTCTTGAAACAGGCTTGTGTCGTCTTCAATTAACATAATTTTAGGCATTGGAACCACTCGCTTTATCATCAATCATTTGCTTCCATTGTAGCGAAGTTCAATCATCCTGTATAGACGCTAGTTTGAGGTATCATTCGATAACGTGATATTAAGGTCCATTTCTTCTTGTATATCGGAGCAAGCACCCAAAGCACAAACTGGAGATTTGATCTGAGCTTATCTCCATGATAATGAATGCTTGTAACCCCTAAGCAGCTACCTGCTCTGCACGCCTCTTTCATCTACACGTAGAAAGAGGAATTGACAAATAATTATTAACCAATTCTTAAGACTATTCCAACCTTAGTTTTATACCGATAATCCCTAGTCTTTCCCTGCTTCATTTGTTATCCTTTAGGTGGAATCAAAAACACTTCTATTATTGGGACAGAGATGGGGTCATGTTTATGAAAAGATTAGTCATTTTAGGCGGTGGCTATGGAGGGGTTAAAGTTGTCGCAGGATTACTAAATTACCAGTTATCGGAGGACATTGATATTACCGTCGTGGATAGAAATCCGTATCAATCGATGAAAACTGAGTTTTACTCTATTGCCGCTGGTACTTCTGCCGATAAAGACCTGCGCATCAATTTTCCGGATGATGAAAGGGTTCGTTATGTATTTGGGGAGATCACAGAAATTAATACCAAAAATCAGGAAATCACGCTGCAAGGAAAAAGTGAACATGTACCATACGATTATTTAGTTGTTGCACTTGGATGCGAAGATAACTATCACGGGATCGATGGTGCACAAACATATACAGAAAGCGTGCAAACGTTTCAAGGTGCCCGACACACCGGGACAGCTGTTGGAAATTTAAAGGCGTATGGAAAAGTCGCTATTGTCGGTGCAGGACTAAGCGGAATTGAAGTAGCTGCGGAAATCCGGGAGAGTCGGCCAGACCTAAATATACGGCTGCTTGATCGAGGGTCAACAGTATTAAAAGCATTCAATTCAAGAATTCAAGAATATGTAGAATCATGGTTTATTGAAAATCAAGTGGAAGTACTGCATCATGCGAACGTCGAATATGTTGAAAAAGATGGTGTTTGTAATAATGGCGTTTGTTTTGTCAATGACGTCACCATTTGGACGGCGGGTGTTCAGCCACATCATTTAGCCAGGAAACTGCCATTTGCAAAGGATCCCCAGGATAAAATTATTGTCAATGACTATTTCCAAGTACCAGAAAGCACTAATATATATGTTGTTGGTGACTGCGCTGCTTCGGAGCATTCACCAAGCGGGCAATTGGCAATGCAGCAGGGAGAACAGATTGCCGAGGTTCTATTAGCTGTTCTTCATGATAAAGAACCAAAGAAACCAAAAGAAATCAAGCTCAAAGGGACTCTTGGTTCACTTGGCAAGTCTGACGGGTTCGGGAATATGTTCCAACAACCATTCACCGGCCTTGTCCCACGTATCGCAAAATCCGGTGTCCTTTGGCTCAGCAAACGACACTAATGGGTCACAGGGACCGGTCAAGACTACTGATAGGTAGAAAACAAGCCAGAACTCGTTCGAAACGGGCGAAGTTACGCCTGAAACGTGCGTGAGCAAGCTAATCCTTTTAAGTAGTCGCGAACTGGTCCAGTGTTCCTATATTCCTTATTTCATCTGCTCATATGGGAAAACCTTTAACCTTTTGGCCTCTTCAGCATGATCATTAACAATTTCATTTAACAGCTGTTGTGTATCTTTTCCTTTGGTATCCATCCCTAACTTCTCGGCGGATTGTGTAATCTTTTTATCTTGAATTTCCTTAGCCAAGGTATAGCTGTCTTTTCCTTCCTTATCAATTCCCAATTTATCTGCTTCTTTATGAATGTAATGGTCGAATATCGCTTGTTTAAGTGATTCGATGTCCTTATCTTTGGTATCAATGCCTAATTTCTCGGCTTTTTTCTTTAATTTCGTTTCATACACTTCTTTGGCAAGTGCTTTAGGATCTTTTCCTTTTGTGTCGATACCAAGCTTCTTAGCCATTTGTTTTACCTTTTCTTGACGCACTTCATCAGCAAGTTTGTCAATATTTTTTCCCTTTGTCTCAATACCTAGTTCATCAGCTGCACGATGTATCTCCGCCTCATAAACTTCTTTGGCTAGATCTTCGGCATTTTTCCCTTCTGTATCAATTCCTAATTCCTTTGCCCGTTGCTTTATCAACGCCTCATTATGATGAATCCCATAATGATTATCATGTGATGTCAACTGATTAACCATTTGATCAGAAGCTGCGACCGAAGCCGGCGCTGCCTGTGACGCAATAGCCAAACTAAATGCAACTACCAGTGTTATCATGAACCTATTTCTTATCATGTCATCTTCCTCCTGTTGTTAGATTATTTGTTAGTGTTTCCTTATCCTTTAAAAGAAATGTACATTTTGTACCGATATTGTGACTATTTCTGAAAGCATTTTTCCATTGTGACAAAAGTCATATTGTCTTCGCTTTTATAGCTAATAACCTTGTAGGGAATAAACAATCTAGGAGGGTGAAAAAATGACGGGCAGAATGGTAAACATGTCCGGTTTTATCAAAAACAATATGCCACCTAATAGTGACAAACCTTTAACAGATCAGGAAGCTGCTGATATTGCGGCATTTCTCTTGTCACAGGATCGCTCGGAATGGAAGGGACATGACAGCGATTGGCCTGATGGTGGACGGCCAACAGATATTATTAATAAAGAACGTCGAAAGCAAATCCAACAGGGCACCTTCGATTGGACAGAAATTGAAAATATTATCCCCGCTCAACAAAGTGAAACTTCATTCAGCGGGGATCTTACTACCCGTTAAAGCGGGATAAAGCAAAGGAGATAGCAGTGTATCAAACTGCTATCTCCAGTCAGCCCCTTAGATAAAACGCCCATTTTCATCAGCGTGTCTGTTACTCATCTGCTTTGCCGCTGATATACTCGTTTAACTTTCCGTTGCCTTGGCTGTTATGGTTTTTAAATTGGCTTTTTCTTCCGTTTCGATGTTCTCCATTGTTGGTATTTTCCTTGAACATATTGTTTTTTTGTTCTTTATTAACCACGTATCATAACCTCCTTTTCTATTTCACGTTAGCTTTTGAAAAGGAGGGGACTTTATGCAAAGTATTAATCCCATTGGAAAGGGGTCTGCTGATACACGTAATAATTAAGCCAGTTGGAAAACAACAAATGCGTGTGTGAGCGCCATGTATTCTGCGGCCGTTCGTTCGCATTGTCATTTGGAAAATAATGTTTAGGGATTGCCGTATCCAGTCCTCTGCCAAGGTCGCGTGTATATTCTTCTGCAAGTGTTGTCGCATCATATTCCAGATGACCAGTTACCATGATGTGCTTCTGATCGTTGGACATCACAATAAATGCCCCCGCCTCTTCAGAAGCAGAAAGAAGTGTCAAATTCGGATGCTGCGCAATCTCCTCCATTGGAACTGCTGTATACCTGGAGTGTGGTGCACGAAACACATCCTCAAATCCCCGAACAAGCTCAATAGTTGGATCAGCTATATCATGGGTAAACACACCGAATAGTTTTTTCGACAGCGGATATTTATCAATCCCATAATGATGATATAATGCAGCCTGGGCACCCCAGCAAATATGTAAGCATGAGGTGACATTCTCTTTTGACCACTCCATGATTTTTATTAGCTCTGGCCAGTAATTAACGTCCTCAAACTGCAGGTGTTCAATCGGCGCTCCAGTAATAATCATACCGTCAAAGCGTCGGTCTTTCACTTGCTCAAACGTTAAATAAAAGGAATCCAAATGTGATTTGCTAACGTTCTTCGACTCATGTGTGGCCATTCTTAAGAAACTGATATTAACCTGTAAAGGAGTATTCCCCAGTAAACGCAACAGTTGTAATTCTGTTCTCTCTTTTTCCGGCATTAAATTTAAAATAATGATATTAAGCGGACGAATGTCTTGGGTTCTCGCCCGGTCCTCATCCATGACAAAGATCTTCTCTGTCTTTAATTCCTCTGTTGCTGGCAACTCTTTCGGTATATTAATTGGCACCTGACATATCCCCCTCTGTCGTCATTTGAATAATGTATCTATTATAAGGTCAAAGAAATAGGAAGGCAATCGGGACGGGCCAACTTTATAAGTATAGTATATGGAATCAAAAGGCACTTTAGGTAATAACCTTAAATGTAGGCGCTATTCTGCTTATACTGGAGTAGACCACGTCCCTCTTTGACTGAGCATTGCTTTTGACAGATCACCATTCGTCTTGTATTGTCAGTATACTGCCAAGTGAAATGGCAGGGATATCATTTGCTCCATACCGTAATGGAACATGGACTTTTGGGAAGCCTAATGTAAGGTGGTTATGGTATGAAAGTAATCTGGAAAGGCTACATCAATGCGTCACTAATATTAAAAATCACCATCGCACTAATTTTTGGCATTATTGTTGGATTAATTTTTGGCAAAGATGCGGTAGTTCTTGCGCCATTCGGTGATCTATTGCTTCATTTGTTGAAGTTTCTTATCGTTCCCCTTATTTTGTTTACATTGATCGTTGGGGTCAACCAAACGAAAATTAACGACCTTGGACGAATGGGCGGGAAAGTATTTCTATATTATCTGCTGACCTCGGCACTGGCAATTATCGTTGGTATTGCCGTGGCTAGCATTTTTAACCCTGGAAGCGGAATGACACTGGATACAAATGAAAGCTTTGATGTACCGGAAAACCCAGGAGTCATTCATGTTCTGCTCAATATTGTTCCGGAAAGTATTGTGACAGCTTTCAGCGAGCTTAATTTGTTAGGAATTATTTTTACAGCACTCGTTTTTGGGATTGCGATATCTTCACTACGGTCCTCCAAACAGCATGGAGAACTTGGCGAACAAGTTTATACCGTTATCAACGGATTAAACGAGGCCACCTTATCCATTATGAGCGTAATCCTGCAATACGTACCAATCGGGGTCTTTGCAATTATGGCTAAAACGGTTGGTAACCAAGGGACGGATACGTTATTGTCCTTGGGCGATATGGTCCTGGTGCTATATGTTGGGTTACTTATTCACGTTGGAATTTATATTCTATTTATGCTTCTGACCAAGGTGCCACTGAAGCCGTTTTTTCGTGAAGCACGCTCGCCGGTGGTAACCGCATTTGTCACCCAAAGCAGTTCTGGTGTCTTGCCTCTAACGTTAAACGCCGCGAAAAACATGGGGCTGGAGAGAAGCCTATACGGATTCAGCCTGCCACTGGGGGCGACCATTAATATGGATGGTGCGGCGATGCGCATTGCGGTATCCGCAGTGTTTGCGGCAAATATTGTTGGCGACCCGCTTAGTTTTACAGATATGCTTCAAGTTGTCCTAGTAGGAACCCTGGCATCAATTGGAACTGCCGGCGTACCTGGAGCTGGAATCATTATGATTGCCACGGTATTTGCTCAACTGGGGCTGCCAATGGAAGCAGTTGGCCTATTAACGGCCATCGATGCACTGGTAGGCATGGGAGCTACCGCATTGAACGTCACTGGTGATTTAGTCGGGACTACGATTATCAATAAAACAGAGAGGAAAAGAAACCATTCCGATTTGCAAAAAAACAGCTACTCGCACTGACCAAGCGAATAGCTGTTTTTTCTTACTTCTGTTTATCCGATGTTTCCTCTCGTTTTTGCTCCATAAGAAAGTTCAGTGGCTGATCGGATCCTGTCATCAAATGATAAACAAATGACGATGTACGTTTATAGCTTTTTTCAATTTTATCCACCAAATAACTTGTTCTTTCGAATAAAATGGAACGAATATTCGTAACCTGCCTGAGTGTTTTCTCCAGTAATGCATCCTGGTTTTCCAAATGAGTTAAAGCTTTCTCCTGACTCTCATGCTGAGTGGAAACTTTGTTAGACATCGTTTGCTGCAGTTCAAAAAGTTCATCCATTTTGGCTGCAAGCTGCTTATTTAACGATTCATAGGTTCCGATTTGGTCTAAAATGGCTTGGTTGGATTCGCTAATCTGGTTCATCTCAGCCACGACTTCCCCTTTTAACAACCCCTCCTCATCCAGCCGTCGGGATAGCTCTTGATTATTTTCATCTAGCATACGAATCCACTCCTGTGCATTGGCTTCAAATTGGTCATGCTCCTGCTGTGTCCTCCGGAGCTCTTTTAATTGGTTAAATACGTCCATCCATTCTTTTTTCTGTAAACTCCGTTGCTCAAGAAACTGCTGCCTCAGCTCATGAACCGAATTGTTTAGCGAATCATTTATATTTTGCTGGGACTTCACCAGCTCAGCAAAGTAATCTCGTTGAAAATATTCCTGATTAGGCGCTTGCGGGTCTTCCTGATTCACAAACACTTCTGGATGGACACATTGGTTCATAAATAATCCCATTCGAGTGTTCACTTCCTATAAAGGTTCTTAATGTATCGTATGCATTGTATGATTACTTGGGACATTTGCCCGCCTTAAATGGGTGACAGCCCAGAGCGGGGAGTTCAACCAGAAACGTGGCATTATCGACCCAGATACGTGAGCTTCAACCAAAAATGTGGCATTATCGACCCAGATACGTGAGCTTCAACCAAAAATGAGGTATTATCGACCCAGGCACGTGAGCTTCAACCAAAAATGTGGCATTATCGACCCAGATACGTGAGCTTCAACCAAAAACGTGGCATTATCGACCCAGATACGTGAGCTTCAACCAAAAATGAGGTATTATCGACCCAGGTATGCGAGCTTCAACCAAAAATGAGGCATTATCGACCCAGATACGTGAGCTTCAACCAAAAATGTGGCACTATCGACCCAGGTATGCGAGCTTCAACCAAAAATGTGGCACTATCGACCCAAATACGTGAGCTTCAACCAAAAAATGAGGAACCATCAACCCAAAACCAATCGATCCCACAAACGGAAGTGCCAAGTCCTCCATTGAGCCTGGCACGCATCCCTATTTAAACCGCCGATTCACCCTGCTTCCATCAAACGAATAAACAACAGCCTTTTCTTCCACAACTGTCTCCACGTATACCGTTCGCCCCCAAAGCTGATGAATATACGGAAGCACATGCTCCAAGTAATTTAAATCAAGCTCAATTCCTTCATAACGATGTAATAAATAAAGATACCCGTTACGCAAATAATCCCCATCGATCACTTCAATATACGGGAATCCACCATTAACACGCTGGGATACCAACTGATCACGCACACCTTCATAATCCTTCTCGGTAATTCGGTAATCTGCACCCTGCTTCTCAAATAAATACATATCTTCCCGTTGTACGAGTTCTTTCGTTAAATAATTGCGAATAAATGATGTGTCCGATTCCACTTCCCGGACTTCGAAAATCTTTTCCCGGCCTGATCCAGGTTTAACGCCTAGTTGCTTCATTTCATCGGATGGCTCATTATAGCGAGCTTCAATATCCTCGAACATTTTTACCCCTAGATAGTATGGATTAATTTGCGTCTTGGAGGGCTGGACAACACCCGCATTCAAGCTGGCAAATTCAATCGTTTCCTCGGTGGTCAGATCCATTTCCCGCAATATCCGCTGATGCCAAAATGATGCCCAGCCTTCGTTCATGATCTTCGTCTCCAACTGCGGCCAAAAATAAAGCATTTCCTCCCGCATCATGGTCAGAATGTCGCGTTGCCAATCCTCCAGCTCCCGGCTATGTTCTTCCATAAATAACAAGAGATCCTTCTCCGGATGTGGCGGGAACTTTTTCTTCTTCTTTATTTCTTGTTTCGGCTGATTGTCGGTCATCGTTTCGTCAATATCCCATAGGTCATCGTATGGTGATTTTATCTTTGGCTTGTGCTGCTCTTCTTCTTTTTCCCATTCATAAGCGGTCAATTTCGGCCGGACAAACGATGGATCAATATGTTCCTGAATCGCTAACACCGCATCCAAAAACGCCTCTACTTCTTCTTTTCCATGAATCATTTCATAATTCTCGATTCGTTCGGCTGTCGCTGTCATACTCTCTACCATGTCTCTTCGTGTATTGGAAAAGCGAACATTGTTTTTGAAGAAGTCACAGTGTGCTAAAACATGTGCGACAATTAACTTGTTTTGAATCAAGCTGTTCGTGTCCAGCAAAAAGGCGTAACAAGGATTTGAATTAATAACAAGCTCATAAATTTGGCTTAGCCCCAGATCATAATGGAGCTTCATCTTAAAAAATTGTTTACCAAAACTCCAATGGCTAAATCGTGTTGGCATTCCATAGGCACCAAATGTATAAATAATATCAGCTGGGCAAATTTCATAACGCATCGGATAAAAATCGAGACCAAATCCAGATGCAATGTCCGTTATTTCATCAATTGCGCGGTCGAGCGCTTTCATCTCTGTCAACGAGCATCCCTCCAAATGTGCTTTATCCCGCCTTAACGGGCAGTAAGACCCCCTATTCAAGATTTGAGGTGAAACTAGAAAAGATAAGTGGAGGTCAACTGCCTGTTAAGGTCCGATTCTGTTCGGGCCTGCACGATGCAGGTTACAAAGGCGTTGCAACAGGATGTTGCGAACTTAGCCTTTGTTCCTCTATTTAGAGGAGAAAGGGAAACCCCCACTGAATGAAGTTTCACTTTATACAGTGTATGATTATAATGAATGATGATGAACCATATTCTTTCTTATGAATGACAATCATTAGAACGGGCAATGTAATACCATGGAGGAATCGTTATGACACAGAAGAATTTATCCATTGAGGAATTTAATAAGCAATTACAGAATTGGACAGGGAAGACGGTGAGAATTTGTAAGCAGGAAATAGACGATCATGATGAAACATTGATGCACCTGCAACAGGTTACGTATGAAACAAATACTCGTCGAATCGATGATTACCAGCCAATGCACACTCTACAATTAAACGGAACTGGTCAGGTAGAGAATGAAGCACATGATATGCAGCCGTTACCTTCATCTACCTATGAAATTCCGCTTGAGGATTCATCCCGTTATCAGTTTGACGGATCACAATTTTCTCTGACAACCGACCGCGGGGCATATACGATTGAAATTGCCAAACAATGAAGCTGCCGGGTACCCTGGCTATCTTTGCCAAGAGTACCCGGCATTTACTGTTATACCGGTGCCGTCTCTTTTTTAAAAAAGCTCTTCATCGCATGGTAGACATCACGTTTTTCCTTTAAAACATAATGCCTGAATTTCTTTCCTTCCAAATTGCGATAGGCCTGCATCAGTGTTGATGGGCGGTTATAACTGTTTACTTCCCCATACCCAAACATGCGGGATACCTCCATCAGCTGATTAACGAGCTTGATACATGTTGGATTATCCGACGTAATATTCTCCCCGTCAGAGAAATGAAATGGATAAATGTTGTAACGAGACGGGCTGTATTGATCTTCAATCAGCTCAAGTGCTTTATAGTAGGCAGATGAACAAATGGTGCCACCGCTTTCTCCCTTGGTAAAAAAGGCTTCCTCCGAAACAACCTTAGCCTCTGTATGATGCGCGATAAAAGCAATTTCCACGGATTCATATTTTGTACGTAAAAAACGAGTCATCCAAAAGAAGAAGCTTCTGGCTATATACTTCTCAAATGTACCCATGGATGCGCTTGTATCCATCATCGCGAGTACAACCGCCTTTGATTCAGGCTTCACAATATCGTCCCATGTCTTAAACCGCAGATCGTCATTATATATCGGCGCAATACTCGGATTGCCCTCGGTTGCGTTGCGTTTTAACGCGGTTAAAATGGTTCGCTTTTTATCAATATTTCCCATTAACCCTTTTTTACGAATATCATTAAATTCGATATCCTCGGTGATAATCTCCGCTTGTTCCTTTTGTTCCAAATTTGGCAGTTCCAGTTCTTTAAACAGTGCCGCTTCAATTTCTTCCAGAGATACATCCGCTTCATAATAATCATTTCCCGGCTGATCACCAGCCTGTTTTCCCTGGCCTGATCCTTTGCGGCCGCCGTTTGGATCACGTGCCACCACGTCACCAACCTGACTGTCGCCATCTCCCTGCCCGACATGCTTTGACTTATTATAATTATAGCGAATTTTATACTCATCCAATGAGCGAATCGGTATTTTTACAACATCGCGTCCATTAGACATAATAATACTTTCTTCACTGATTAAATCGGGCAAATTATTTTTAATTGCATCCTTTACCTTATCCATATGACGCTGTTGATCCTGGTGACCTTTCCGATGGAGGGACCAATTTTCCTTGGAGACGACAAAGTTTTCTTTACCTTCCTGCACAATTTCCCCTCCTTACAATATTGCATACGCATCTTCCTGGGTTATCCTATTATTTGAAAATTAAAAATGTAACTCTCTATATTCTATGCAATTACCATAAAGTTATTGCGCATCTTTTTCTAAAAACACATACGCCCGTATGGAAAAACAGCAAGACTAATAGAGTCATTAGTCTTGCTGTCCAGGATCACGTTACCGATTTAGCAGGCTTCCAACATATCGCAAAAGTTCGTTGGCAGAAATAGAATTATAGCCATATTCATCAATCAGCCTTGCTATAACCTCATTAATCTTTTTCAGCTGTGATTCGTCCGGTGTCTTGGATGTCGTCGTAATTTTAACCACATCTTTCAAATCGGCAAACAGTTTCTTTTGTATCGCTTCTCGCAAACGTTCATGCGAATTATAGTCAAAACGCTTACCCTTTCTGGCATATGCAGAAATTCGAATCAGGATTTCCTCACGAAATGCTTTTTTGGCATTTTCGGAGATACCAATTTGTTCTTCAATCGACCGCATTAACTTTTCATCCGGATTCATTTCTTCACCGGTAAGCGGATCTTTCAGCTTATTTTTATTACAAAACGCTTCCACATTATCCAGGTAATTATCCATTAATGTCTTCGCTGATTCTTCATAGGAATAAACAAACGCCTTCTGAACTTCCTTCTTTGCAATGTCATCGTACTCTCTTCTAGCCACTGCAATATAATTGATATACTTTTCCCGGTCCTCCTGGGAGATAGATGCATGCTGATCAAGCCCGTCTTTCAAAGACCGCAGTACATCAAGTGCATTTATCGACGGGGTCTCCTTGCGTATAATCGTCGATGATATCCGGTTAATGACGTAACGCGGATCAATACCATTCATCCCCTCGTCCGGGAACTCTTTTTTCAGCTCATCCACGTCTAATTGGTTAAATCCCTCGACACTTTCCCCATCGTACAGGCGCATTTTCTTCACATGGTCAATTCCCTGTTTCTTCGAGTCCTCCAGCCGTGTCAAAATCGAAAAGATGGCTGCAACTCTTAGTGCATGAGGAGCGATATGGACATGCTGCATATCACTTTCTTTAATCATCTTTTCATAAATGCGTTCTTCCTGCGTTACCTTCAAGTTATATGGAATTGGCATCACAATAATCCGGGAATGGAGCGCTTCATTTTTCTTGTTTGAAATAAATGACCGATATTCCGCCTCATTTGTATGCGCCACAATGAGCTCATCCGCCGAAATCAAGGCAAATCTTCCAGCCTTGAAATTTCCTTCCTGTGTTAGCGAAAGCAGATGCCACAGGAATTTTTCATCACACTTGAGCATTTCTTGGAATTCCATCATGCCACGATTTGCCTTGTTCAATTCTCCATCAAAGCGGTAGGCACGCGGATCTGACTCCGATCCATATTCCGCAATGGTCGAAAAATCAATACTGCCCGTTAAATCGGCAATATCCTGTGACTTCGGGTCGGATGGACTGAACGTCCCAACACCAATCCGCTTATCCTCGGAAAAGAAAATCCGCTCCACCATCACATCCTCAATTCGTCCATCATACTCCTTATCCAGCCGCATCGTGTTTAGTGGTGATAGACTTCCCTCAATCCGGACACCATACGTTTGGAAGAAATCCTCGCGTAAATGCTTGGGTATGAGATGAAGCGGGTCTTCATGCATGGGACAGCCTTTTATCGCATACACAGCACCTTCTTCTGTACGCGAATAAGCTTCAAGCCCCCGCTTTAACATCGTAACAATAGTAGACTTCCCACCACTAACTGGCCCCATTAATAATAATATGCGTTTTCGGACATCCAGCCGTTTTGCTGCCGGATGAAAATATTCTTCCACTAGCCGCTCAATCGCTTCTTCCAGCCCAAATATCTCCTCACCAAAAAAGTGATACATCTTGTTTCCATCTCTTTCGGTTAATCCAGAGCTTTTAATCATATTGTAAACACGTGAATGAGCTGTTTGCGCCACCTCTGGCCTTTGTTTAACAGTTTCCAAATATTCTTCAAATGTACCTTCCCACTCCAGTTGCCTTTCTTCTTCTCGATGACGCCTCACTTTATCTAGTATATCCAATTTGTTACCTCCATTCAGGGCAAGGTTTATATAGCCTATGCAAAAAAAGAGGTTGTGATGACGAAATTAGATTTCCGCAGGCGAATTTGTATCGTCTGGGAAGAACGCATGGATTATTTCCCCATTCGGTTGTTCATACAATCGCCGAGCAAGGCAAGGCTACTTTCTCCGCATTCAGTCCTTCATAATAGAGTGAAAATTCATTTGACAGGGGTCTTACTGCCCGTTTAGGCGGGATAAATTTAAAATCCCACAGTAATAGTACTGTGGGAGACCAAAACTTTATACTTTTTTCTTTTAAAAAACAGACAAAGGCTTCTATCGTATTTTTTACGTATTGCTATCAATAAAAATCGTTAATACCTTTGCCCCGTCATTATCAACCGGGATAAACAAATGCGGTTTAACTCCTTTAAAATACGATGTATCTCCTTGTTCCATAAAATACTTTTGATCATCATAAAGAAGGTAAATGGACCCTTCCAAAATATAAATAAATTCGTCCTGAGAATGGGTGTATGGCTCATGTCTTAAAAAGGTATTCTTTGGTGTAACATGTACAATGGTCGGTTCAACATTGGAAAAACGTGACCTGGCAAGCAATTCAAACGAATAGCCCATGCTGTCATCACCAACACTGAATTCCCGTTTCGATTTGGGCAGCAGCACTAAGTCTGTTTCCGGATGGCCATCAAGTACCCAAGAAAGCGGCACATCCAATGCATCGCTAATTTTCGACAGTGTGGCGACTGCTGATGCCGTTTGCCCATTTTCTATTTTTGATAATAAGCTTTTTGAAATACCACATTGGTCGGCAATTTGTTGTTGGGTATTTCGGCTACGCAAGCGAGCCTGCTTGATTTTTGTACCGATATGCTGCAGGTTGATGATGATCCCTCCCTTTTCACACGAATCCAAGTAGTTTAATGATAGATTAGCAGCGCCCTCCCGTCAAGAAATGCCACGCTTTTGTCTATAGGAAAGACCGCTAATCACTGTTCACAGATAATTAGCGGCCCTTTGTTGATTCGTTTTGATTGTCCTGGTGTTTTCATCCTTGACTGGCTGCATAGGCAAGTGACTTACTGGGAAGCGTCTTGCCTAGCTTCCGCTCAATATAAAATGCAGCTTCTTGAAGTTTTTTTTCATCTATTCCTGTGGCAATACCAAGTCCATGCAACAAATAAAGCACATCGTTTGTCGCAACATTGCCCGCAGCACCTGGGGCATACGGACAGCCTCCCAATCCGCCAATCGAGCTGTCGAATCTGGTAATCCCATATTCCAGTGACCGGGTAATGTTGGCAATCGCCATTCCTCTTGTATCATGGTAATGCATAATAATTTTTTCTTGTGGAAACCGTTGCAGTACGGCCTCTAATAATTGATCGACCTGTGATGGGACAGCGGTACCGATCGTATCTCCAAGTGAAATATCATCCACGCCATACTCTAATAATTGGTCACAAACACGGATAACCTGCTCCGACGTGATTTTTCCTTCAAATGGACAGTCAAAAACAGTTGATACATATCCAGTTACATGCTTATCGGCTTGTTTTGCACCATCAATAACTGCTTTTAAAACCGGGTATGTTTCTGCAATTGATTTATTGATATTTTTCTTATTATGTGTCTCGCTTGCGGACATGAATACCGAGGCCCCATCAATTCCCGCCTCTAAGGCAAGCTCCAGCCCCTTTTGGTTTGGAACAAGTGCCGAGTAGCGGACATTAGGATTTCGTTTGATTTTCCTGCCTACCTCATGTGCATCTGCTAGCTGGGGGATCCACTTTGGATGAACAAACGATGAATACTCAATCTCCTTCACACCGGTTTCCGATAGCATGTTAATCCAACTTACCTTATCAGATGTGGCAACAGGTTTCTTTTCGTTCTGTAATCCATCACGCGGTCCAACCTCTTTGATTTGAACATTACTTGGCCAACGTACCATGATTGTTCCCTCCGCTTCATTTTACTGCGCCATTTTGAGTCTAGTCGCTTCACATGAATGAATGCGTTTACAAATAACTTTGTATTATACTATTCAACCATAGGTCCAAACGATCCTGATAATGAATGACTGGAAACATTTTTATCAATATATTCAATCCGGTTTACTTTTATTCAACCTTGTTGAATATACTATATAATAAAAATTCTTAACATGTCAACAGCTATGGCTAGTAAAACTACTTTATTGATTGTCAGTTTCGGCGGGAACACATCGCATGCCAATCATATAACATATTTTTGGGCAGTTGTGACATACTATCCGTTATTCTAATGCTTTATTTACTATCTTTAAAGGAAACACAAATGAAAAGTGGTTGTTAGAAAGGAGATACCATATGGAAACAGAAGGTAAAATTTTGTCATCATTAAATTACTTTAGCATCTTTTTCGCACCTTTCTTGTTCCCGTTAATTGTCTATTTTGTCGCTGCAGATAAAGAGGTAACATATCATGCTAAACGGGCTCTGATATCCCATATTATTCCTTTTATCGTTATCCTGTTGGCCATTATTATCGGTGCCGTTTTCAGTATGTCAAACTCCATTGGATTGGCAACAGGGACAATCGTAACCGGTCTTTTGACAGCGGGTATTTTATATATTGTTTATCTGATCTGGAATATCATCCAAGGGTTGAAAATGTTCATGTAAATCGGATTGCTTACCCTCCTATTTTCACAGTATGCCCAAACAAACATATAGTGTAGGGAGCTTATCAGGCAATTATAGCCTGTAATGCCCAGCCTATATGCGTGACAATAACGTTTCACTTTATAATCAGGAGGTCTCATTCAATGTATTATCCCTTACATGAGCCAGTGCCGGCCTACTATTTACCGGTCATCCCATGTTTTTATCCGCAACCTGTATACCGTGATCACCAAACTGGACAGGATATGTTATCCAGCCGAGTGCAATATCCAGAAGTGGACCCGACTCGATTTCACCAATCAGCTGCCTCTTTTAAACAATTAATGGAAGTTGCGACGGTATTGTTGAATAAACTAAGTGAATCGAAGGAATTTGCCGGCCAAATTATGGATGCAGCGCAACGGGGCGATAAGAAAAAAGTAACACAACTCATTCAATCCTCTGGAATTAAGGAAAAGGCTGACATTCATTTTAATCCGGATGCTATTACCATTATCCTATATTCCGGAGAAGAACAAGCTGCCTGTTGTAAATTAGCGATGTCGTTAAGATGGCGATGAAAACACTTCTCCAAACGGCTATCTATTGTAACAGCAGCTGAGTAGCCGTTTTTTATGCAGTCCCGTTTGCATACTTACATCCATAACACAATCAGTCCCGGTGTTATAATGGACACGACTACCGCACTCACAACCATTGCAACGGTGCTTACCGATCCCTCAAGCTGGCCACTTTCCATTGCTGCGGCTGTTCCAATAGCGTGCGACGCACAACCTAAGCCAACCGCCCGCCCCAAATAATGATGGATGCGAAAAAGCTTTAAAACATAGGTGCCTATCATGACTCCACCAACACCAGCCATCATAACAAAAACAGCGGCAAGTGAGGTGATTCCTCCCGTTGAATCTGCTATTGCCATCGCAACCGGAGTCGTCACCGATTTTGGCCCAAGGGAGTAAATGATTAAGTTGTCAAACCCTGCCCACTTTGCAAGCAATATTCCCGTTGACACGCCCACCACTGCACCTGCTAACGTCCCACTTAAAATAGGAACGATCAGTTTTTTTAGAGTATCCTGCTGCTGATAAAGCGGAAATGCCAGCGCTACTACCGCAGGACCAAGCAGTTTGTTTATCCAGTCACCACCAATCATATATGTGTCATAAGGAATATGGAATAACAATAAGACAACAATAATGATAAAAGTAGCGATAATAACCGGTACGGTAAAACTATAATTCACACGTTCATGGATTTGCATGGAAAGTAAATAGATTACTAGTGTACCAAGTATTGCCGCCACAGCAATTAAAAGATTAATCATGATCAATCCCCCTTCGTTTCACAAACCATTGGCCTACCAGACCGGATCCGGCTATCACCAGCACCGTACTTACTAACACAATTACGATTAAGAGCGACCCTTTTCCTGCAAAAAGATGCGCATAATCCAATATACCTACCGTTGCAGGGATAAAGAAAAAGGTTAAATTTCGTACAAAGAAACCTGCCCCTTCCTTAATCCATGCAACTTTTATAACATTTGCAGATAACAGAATGAACAACAGAATCATACCGATCACACTTCCTGGTATCGACAAATGTAAAACCTGCTGAATCCCGTTACCTATCAAATAAATCGCATATAAAATAACGACCTGCATGATTGTTTTACATATTTGCAACCTGGACACTTCTCCCCTACAAGAACGTGTTCAAAAAGGAGGATGAAAAGGACCGGGAAATTCGAGGCGGCATAGTTTCGAGCAGCGGGCTTCCACAGGATATGGTGGGTTCTACGTTGCCCACAGGACGTGGGCGGTATTAGTAGAACATCCTTATCCTAGATACATGAGCAACGGAGAAACAAGCCAACGAAGAAATTCGACGTGTCCTTTTCACCGGACTTTTTGAACATCCTCTACAAAAAATTAAAAACTAGAAGCATCTATTATAGACACTTCTAGCACTATTTTAAAAGCATTTCACCTTGACCTCGTCTTGACTAACTGTTTAGCTAAAAATAATTAATGTCCGGTTTCCACTTCGTCGACATGGGCCACGTGTTTATAATTTGCCAGAATAAGCAAAACAGAAAGGAACACAAAACTTGCACCAACTACAAAAGGAACGTGTGGGTTGTAAATTTCGGAAAGCTTCCCGGCCAGAAATGGTGCGATTGCAGCCCCAATAAATCGCAGAAAGCTATAGGCAGCCGATGCGGTTGCACGTTCAACGGTTGTTGCATTCATTACCGCGGTTGTGATTAATGTATTATTATTGCCAAGCAATGCCCCACAAACGATAACCGCTATAATCAGCAGCCATTGTGTATCGGTCCAAATTCCCATCGACAATAAAACACAAGCAAACAATGTTAGCATGATGCACATAGACTTAATGGTACCTAACGTTTGCTGAAGTTTGGGTGCCATAAAAACAGAAGTGACAGCAAGCAATATCCCCCAGCCGAGAAATACAAACCCCAGCCCATGTTCATCCAACCCTAGTACAAAGGGGGCGTATGCCAACAATGTAAAGAAGCCAAAATTATATAATCCTGCAGCAAAGCCGAAGATTCGTAATGACCGGTGTTTTAACGCCCGAAACGGATCAGCCAGCGATGTTTTTGGCTTTTCTGCTATCGACGCAGCACTAGCTGTTGGCATCAGGACAAATAACCCAATAAATGCAATGACCATTAATGATGCCACTCCTAAAAACGGACCGCGCCATGACATTGCTCCCAGCCAGCCGCCAAGCAGCGGACCGACAGAAATCCCCAAGCCAATTGCCGCCTCATATAAAATAACCGCCTTTGCATTGCCGCTTTTGGAAAGGGTCACAATTGCAGCTAAGGAAGTGGCAACAAATAGGGCATTACCCAGTCCCCAGCCGCCTCGAAGTCCAACAAGCGCCCAAATATCATTGGAAAAACCGCCCAATCCAGCGAAAAGGGCAATAATAACAATTCCGGTTAACAAGGTGCCTTTCATTCCAAGCCGGCTGGAAAGCGTGCCAGTAATCAGCATCGCCACGGCCATCACGGCATTATAGCTCGTAAACAGCAGTGTCACCTCACTGGGAGATGCATCAAGCTGACTGGCAATTGCCGGCAGGATCGGGTCAACCAGTCCCAGTCCCATAAAGGCAATAATACAGGCAAAAAAAACTGCCCATACCGATTTTGGCTGGCTCATAATACTTTGCTCCTGAACCGGTTGATCCCATTCTTTTGCTAAAGCTGTTGCGTGTTGCGCCATCAAAAAACTCCAATCCTTCAAATAATTTTATCCGCGTTCGTTCTCTGACCCCGAATAATCGAAAATAATGTGACTTTCATGATAAGTGATTGTATCATACAACTATTTGGTTGTATAGTGCAATTAGATGTAAAAAGGAGAAATACTTGCGATCAACCTATGGGAAATATACGATAATGGGGAGGTGTAAAAATGGATAAAGATTCGTTAAAAAATATTGAACATGAAGTTACGGTATTTGTTCGCCGAATTGTTCTGTCGGACAAACAGCATCGACGGCTGGAGCGGTCCGCCTATGTCATCCTCCGGCAATTATCTATACAAGGTCCGGCTGGTGTCAAATCGTTAGCAGAAAACCTGCACTTGGACATATCCACGATCTCCCGGCAAGCCGCTGCACTCGAGAAAAGAAATTATGTTGAAAAAATACCCAATCCTGAAGATGGCAGATCCTATTTTTACCGGATTACTGAACCAGGTGTCCATGAATTAGATGAAAACAAACAACGACGCTATCAAAAGCTCGAAGCGGCCTTATCTGATTGGTCCGATGAAGAAAAGCGAACATTCGCTGACCTGTTAAAAAAATATAACCAAACTGTGGAAAAAATATAATGAGGCAGGGACCTGTAAAGATCCCTGCCACCAAGAAAAAGTGCTATTAAACGTTCAACTTTCTGGTGAACTTAATCCGCTTTATATCCGGATCGATCAAAGCTTTTATAACCAGGCTTCAAAAAAGTCTTTGTAACCTTGTTTCATAATAGTGCTTGAAAAGTGGTCAAATGCATACTCCCGGTTTTCCTGAGAAATGTTAGTTGGCGTTGCTGCCGCCATGTTTACCAGTTCAAACCAATTCGTTTCATTTCCGGAAAACGCGTGCTTTGAATGAATATGGCCATAACATGGGTGCTCCGGTTTTACAATGATTTTACCCATCGCCAGCGCCTCAGTTAGCGGCATGGCATACGTATCAAACTTCGAACAGTTCCAATACACTTTTGCACTGTTCATCAAGGAAAAAATCTCATCCTGGGTCAGCGCAAACTGCGGTTTCACATTATCCGGAATGGAATAACGCTTCATACTTTCCCGGTATCTTTCTCCACCGAATACCATAACTACTTCTTTATCCGGATTTTGCCGGGCATATTTCAACACCAGATCCGGCCGGCGGTTCGCTTCATCTCTTCCAATCCAAAGAATGCGATTTTCCTTAATTTGCTGCGGAGCAAAATGCTTGTGTGCCAAATCTTCATTAAACCCGATCGGAATAACCGTGACATCGTTAACCCCAAACGTAGATGTTAATTGATCTTTTAAATAATCGGTTTGCACAATCGCCTTATCCACAACTCCATAAAACGGCTTCATCATCTCATAGCCAGTTAATGCTGGGTCGGGGATGCTATGCGGAAACAATACACTATGCTTCATAAACATACTTAAATAAGTAAAACCGGAAACCGTGTATATCACGTGCTCAATATTTTCCTTATCAAGCTTATCGAGTACAATATCATAGTTTACTAAATCACCTTTTTCATATTCGTAGCCCGGTAGATGATCGTACGCGCTAACATGACGTTCCGGAGATATGAATACGATTTCCACTCCCAATTCCTCACCAATTCGCTTTAAACGATCTGCAAACACTCGTGGACCCTGGGCTTCCGCAAATTGAATCTTCCGCATGACTAATCCGACTTTTTTCATGTCTATCAACCTCCAATCATCATCTTATCATAACCTTTCCATAACACCTGAGACAATCCTGATAAAGTGAAACTTCAATCAGTGGGGGTTTCCCTTTCTCCCCTGCTGATTGTTAGTTGAACAGAATCGGACCTTTACGGGCAGTTGACTCCCACTTATCTTTTTTGGTTTCACCTCTAAATCTTGAAGTGGGAGTCTTACTGCCCGTTAAGAGTGGGATAAATTACCCCCTTGCTGTTTCTCGTATTATCTGTTACAGTACAAGTAATTAAATACTTTTCTTATTTCAATTCGTTTGATATAAGGATAGAGGTTGCAAAGGCCATTAGTAAACAATAAGAGGATGATGGGACATCCAGTGATTATTGTGGAAAGGGGTATTTGCCGAAGTGGAAGGAATCTCATATTCCAGAAGCTGGTTCTGTTATTGAATAGGTGCAGAACTGTCATATAGGTTTTTGCTATATGGAGGGCTATCTACGCAGAGATGTGTACACGAAAATCATTCTGCAGCAGTGAAGCCGTCACTGCTGTATTTTTGCGTCTGAGTCCGGATTGCCCTTGATTTTCTTGCATGTATTTCATGTACCAAAAATTTGCAAAAGGGTGTGAAGCTATGTATTTCGGTCAAGTATTAACAGCAATGGTAACGCCATTTAATGCCAATGGTGAAGTAGATTACGAGGCAACCAGCACATTAGTTCAGCATTTAATTACAAATGGTTCTGATGGCCTTGTCGTGGCTGGAACTACTGGAGAATCTCCAACATTAACAACGGAGGAGAAACTAGCACTTTTTAAATGTGTGGTAAAAGCTGCGGACGGAAGGGTTCCTGTTATCGCTGGAACAGGGTCAAATAACACCAGTGCTTCCATTCATTTAACCAAACAAGCCGAAAAAACCGGTGTCGATGGGATAATGCTGGTAACTCCTTATTACAACAAGCCTTCACAGGAAGGGCTGTACCAGCACTTTAAAACGATTGCCGAATCGACTCCCTTACCAGTCATGCTATACAATATTCCAGGCCGCAGTGTTGTCAGTATGTCGGCTGAGACGATTATCCGCTTATCAAAGGTTGACAATATTGTCTCGTTAAAGGATGCAGGCGGGAATTTAAATGACAGTACGACGATTATCCAGGAAACAGCCGATGATTTTAGCGTTTATAGCGGTGATGATGGAATGGCCCTGCCAATGCTGGCTATCGGGGGTACCGGAGTTATTTCGGTTGCCTCGCACATTATCGGAAATGAGATGCAGAAAATGATCCATGATTATAAATTCGGCAACGTTCAACAAGCAGCTGAAATGCATCGTGAGCTTTTGCCAATCATGACTGCCTTATTCCAGGCTCCAAGCCCAACACCGGTCAAAGCAGCCTTAAATCTCGCTGGCGTGCCTGTTGGCGGTGTGCGCTTGCCACTGGTTCCGTTAAATGAAGAAGAAATGAATGACTTACAACACGTACTTCCATTGAAACAGACAAAAGCTATAAGCTAAGGTAACAAGTAATCGCAACAGCATAGTGCTGTTGCGATTACTTGTACATGCCGCGTCTAAAAGGACATCCTTCAACATTTCCATAAACGCGATTCTGATAAGCACATGGTTTTTGCTTCTGAAAAAAGTAAGTGCCGACACTCAAAAGGGAGCACTTTAACGAAGAAAAAGGCGTCTCAAAGTTGATTGTCAGGAGACATATTATCTATTCTTTCTTTTCCCTTCGTTGTTGCGCTTGCAGGGATATTACCTTCTCTGTTAATGCTTTTATACCGATACCCATTACAATATAAATGGGGAAAGAATACACGTATTTCCACCAGTTTAAATAATATATCTTCATCCATATAAAAATAGGCTCAGCAATAAATGCCCAAAAGACTGCAAAAAAAATTATGATGAATATAAACGGTTTCCATCTTGGCACCCATTGATATATTAGCATATACAACACGGGCAATGTACCAAAGTCCACGGGGGCCAATGGTGGAAAAAACTGTACCAGCTTATATCCATAAGTCCACGCTGACAAAACAACACCTGCGACATCAAGCGTGATTGCAATAATGACAATACAAAGACCATAAAAAGCAATTTCCATGGTTCTTGTTTTATCCAGCAGTCTCCACCAGATCACCAGAGGAACAATCATTAAAACTAAAAGGAACCACCAGTTAAAGGTAAACAGTACATCGTTCAACCAGCGATCATAAGTGACTTGAAAAAAATGCTTTTGTGCATCAGAAAGCTCTTCTACAGAGACAGAAAATTTATGTTTCATGGCGATCACCATTTTCATATAACCATTGTAAAATGCGAAGATTTAAAATCAGAATGAAAAATAAAATGGGGTATTCGATTACGGAGTACCACAGTTCCCACCCGTTGTAGTAAAAGAAACTGCTTTTTAGCAAATGTTCATATATACTGCTACATATAGTCCACATTGCAATGTAACCGATCTAAACAATATGCCTTTTTTAGAAACCGATATCCACCCTGTCAAAAAAATACTCACAGCGGGAAAAATACCGTATTCATAGACAAATCCAAGCGAATCCACACCTTTTTTGAAATAGCCATGATCCCATTTAATATCAAAATAATCATCGACAGTTAACTCCAAACATGACCGTAAAAGTAGATGTTGCGTATAATTGCCACTTAGACAGGTTTTTGAGGATGAAATAAGCAGCTAAATTCAGCACCATAATTGTACTCCAAAATAAACCATTGATTCATTCTCTTTTCGATATAGTTATTCTTTTAGTGTGCTCTTAGTGCAGGGTATTATGTGAAGTACATTATTCCGGTAAAAATACCTTCCCCTTTGTGCCGGAATAGGGCGCTTTCAATATAAAAAGATAGTTGGTTATTTGAAAAAATGGGATAATCCTTATGAAATAAATCTCATCAAACAATCAAGGTCATATTACAGTACATAGCTTACCAAACCTTTATAAGGAGTGACTTTAAATGAGTGTTAGAGAAGATAATTTGTACCCGGATTGCCCAACTATAATTAGGACGGTCAACGTTGGCGGTTTGACGAAATCTCAGCTTCTTCGGAGATTGCAACAACAATCTATCTTTATGAATGAGCTTGGAGAGAGGCTGTTCGCTGATGATAAGTTTACTGTCTCAGATAAGATATATCGTGTAAGGACTCTTGAACTCAAAGTTCGTCACCTTGGCTTTCCAGAAGGAGCTACGATACCTGATCTTTTTAAAAAAGCAAACCAGGCTGGCTTAACATTGTGTCCGCTTGAATTAGGTCCACATTTAAGATTGGCTTATCTGGATCAATCGGAAGGTTACTCGTCAAAGCCCTCTTGGCGACATCGAGCTCCATATGGCTCCGTTACAATTGCATCAGAGATCTTGTCCGAAGATGTCGACTTTCCGAAAGGCTTCTATCTGAGACGAATAGAGGGTGTGCTTTGGTTACGAGGATACATTGCTGATCATCTGCATATCTTGGCACCGGACGATCATTTTGTTTTTTGTCAAAACGAAACATTGAAGTAAAAAAATCCTTCAAGGCGTTCTTTTCAATCTATCTTTATATTCAAAGGTTACACCTTTCCTTATTTTTCACTCAGGTAGCGGAACATCTCGCTCTTTTCATAATATATATTAGCTAAAATAATGACCACTTTTCACACATACTTACCAACGATATCCGTATTATCCGTACGATAGCATACGTAAACCGCTGATAGTCATGTATTTTTCTCACTAGATTGTAAAACAAGCGTTATTATCATGGTTGCAGCATGTCGGCCTTCATTGCTATAGTTAATAACAGTCGTGCTTTTTTGAATCATTTATTACTAGAATCATGTGAAACATTACACAAGGATAGGAGCTGATATGTATGCGATCTGTTCAATCTGCAGATCACAAAGTCAATGAAACGGGTGACGATTATTCATTAGACAGAGTACCACGCAGCCAAAGAAACATGGGATGGCTCAGCATTACAAACATTACATTTGGTATTGCCACAGCCATTTTTTACTTCCAAATGGGCAGTGTGATGGCACTACAATTCGGAGCCATCAACGCTATTATTTCTGCCATTTATGCAATTGTTGTTGCCGGCATACTCGGTACATTTATTGCTTATTTATCCGCGAAATCAGGGATGAATGTGAATTTACTCTCCAGAGGCGGCGGATTTGGTTATATTGGGGCATCATTAACCTCGTTCATTTACGCTACAAATTTTATTATGTATTGCGCACTTGAAGGACTAATACTCGTTGCTGCTGTTCACAAGTTTTTCCCCGTAATACCGGAGTGGGTATTAATTATTTTCTTCGGTTCCATCGTCATTCCGCTCAATTGGTTTGGAATTAAACAATTAGATAAACTCCAAAAATGGTCATTACCACTTTTCGTCGTTTTTTTAATTGCGGCTATTGTCATGGCTGGATTAACTCCCTCCACTTACGAAGGCAGTTTCTGGACGTATATGCCTGACGGAGTGCAAGTCGGCGGTACCGCATTATTACTTTGTATCGGCATGCAGCATGGAATCATGGGACTAACCCCATTACTCGCCTCCGACTATGCCCGGTTTCTCAAACCAAAGGATACAAAGCTTGGGATCTTTGCCATTGGATTTATCCCACAGATATTCTGTTTTGGGGTCATGGGCGGTCTAGGCATCTGGTTTGGTGTTCGTTTGGGAGAAGCAAATCCTGGGGTTTACATCGTTTTACTTCTAGGTATTTGGGGTGCATTGTTTACCATGTTAACACAAGTACGGATCAATATCACCAATATATACAGTGGGTCACTCTCCCTGTCCAACTTTTTTGAGAACATCATGAATTTCACCCCCGGCAGACGGTTCTGGGTTGTGATTACTGGTGTAGCAGCAATGGTGCTAATGCTTGGTGGGATTACCGATCATTTGGACACAGCGATGACCTTCCAGGGAGTATTTTTGATGACCTGGGCTGCCATTCTAGTTACCGATGCTGTCTTTGTCAAAAAGCTTTTAAAAATCGGCCCTGGGTATTATGAATCGGAACAGCAAAAATTGCATAAATGGAACCCAGTAGGTGTGATTGCTTTAGTTGTCGCCAGCGGTTTGGGAACGGTTGCCGCGATGGGGCATTTAGGCACATTCCTGCAAAGTACTGCAGCATTTTTTGCCGCGATCCTTGCCGCAGTGCTTACCATTGTCATCGCAATTATCACCAAAGGAAAATATTATGTCAAAGAAGCGAATCCGGAAATTGCCAGAGAAGATTATATTGCATAGTTCTTTACCCTCTATTGCCAGACAATAGAGGGTTTTTTACTGTGGCAGCGCGGAATATTCCATCTAATAATGCCTTAGGAAACCTGCCTATGATGATTTCTAAATGGTTTCAGAAGATGCAGGATAAGTCCAATAAATACGAAAAACCAGGCAACCATCGAAATAACTAGCATGATCTTTGGAATAATCATCAAAAAGGGCAATTCCAACGCTTTGGAAAACTGGTATGTACTTGTCGTATACATCGCCAGCGGGAACGCCATTCCCCAAAACTGCGGATCGTAGGACAACGGATAGCGATTAATCACATGCCGCCAAATCGCCAGGATAAACAGTAACGGGATCCACCACGTACCCGTGATCCAGAAAAATAGTGTAAACCCTTTTAAAAAAGGAGTGATATGATGCAGTAACGGTGATAAATCCGCATGCATAATCAAGGTCGACCCAGCTAAGGTCGTAATGGCAACGGCACCCATATTAATCCAATACGGCGGTGTCAACGCTTCAAACTTGAATTCCACAAACGTAAACCGATAAAAAATTAATGTGATTATGTTCAAATAGAGCATACAACCTAAAAAATACATGGCCAGCGTGTAAAACAGAATAATCCGTTGTGCCTCTCCATCAATATACGGAGCAAGAAGTGTCCCTAGAATCGAAACGGATTGTGTGGCAACCGATGCAATCAGCCAAGCCCCATTAATTCCTTCTGCCATCGTCGGCTTATTCTTGCGGATCGTCACCGCAGTAAAAAAGGTATACATGATGATGAACCATAAAATAATAGCAAGTGCGAATAGATATTTGGACAAGATATGATGGTGTCCAACAATAATTAATTGACTGCCAAACACCGAAGTTCCGGCAATCCATGTAAAAAAACCCGGTCCCTTTAAATGGCTTGTCAAGTCATTGATCACATTAGGCAAAAAATAAACGATCCGAATAATCATCAAGATCCACAAACCAATATATGCAACACAATTAACCCCCAGTAATATGTAGGCAATCGTGTGCAAACCAATCAAGTATGAGCCGATAGATAGTGCCCCTGTAGCCATTACCATGGCAAAATAACCAGAAAACAAATCCTCAGCCTTTCGCTTCAAATAAGCAAACATCCATCCCACCTCTAGTTCCCTTTTCCTTTATATTCCCAATTAAGAGTAGCATAATGCAGTGCAAAAATCGATAATCGATCCATGTGATTTTTGTCATAAGGGAGTGCGTTCATTATTCCAGTGTTGAGATGGGAGAACGGCTCCCTGAAATCTGGTGGCGGTCCACTCCCTGACTTCGTGTGCCTCTCTCCTGACTTGCGACAGTTCTCCTCCGGCAAAACAAAGCCATTACAACTTCAAAAGCTGTAATGGCTCCACACATGTAACCTATATACCTAAACCTGGATGCCGGAATCACCAGAAAAACCCACCATAATAATGTGGATAATATGGCTGATAATATGGATAATATCCATAATACGGATAACCTCCACCATGCGGGAATAACAAGTATCCTGTCAGCAATCCGCCTGCTAAACCACCCAGAAAAGGTCCAACTCCATATTGTCTGGCAAAATCATCCTCAAATCCGGGATGTCCATAAACTGCCCCCCGCATTTCCTCCTGTGGATTCGCTTGCGGGTCTGGCATTGCAGTAAATGCATTCCCTTGTTGAACCGGCATTGCGGCAGGCATATACCACTCATTATTCATTTCATTATTCCCATCGTTATTCATCTTTTTCCCTCATTTCAATGTATGCTATATGATATGCATATGCATTTGCCCATAAAAGTGTTGGGCGTTTGTACCAGAAAAGGGTGAATCTATTTTCAAAAACGATTAATGACATGAATGAAAAGAGCTTTTTGTAGCTATCAAGAAATACCTCTCTGCTCAATAATCTCCATAAATTTTGTAGAAGCCGGCGATAATGGCACCCGTTTTAAATAACAGACACCAATGCTTCTTTTCGGTATCTCCTCAACCATCTGGACTTCATGAACGAGCCCTTGGTTCAAATAACCCAGGGAAAACTCCTTTGTCACACAAGCAACCCCCAGATTGATTTTAGTAAACTCCAACAACAAATCATGGGATCCTAATTCAAACTCGGGTGCAATTCGTATCCCTTTAGACAACAAATAATCCTCCACATATACCCTTGAATTCGATTTTCGTTCAAGAAATATCAAAGGCAGGTTTACTAACTCTGATAAATGAATCGGATTGGATAACCGTTGCTTAAATTTTTCTCCATACACAAAAATATCCTGTACCTCCAGAAACGGTTTCATTTCCAGTGTCGTGTCTTCAACCGGGAAATTACAAAAGGCGACATCGACCGTACCTGACTTTAACATAGATATCGTTTCAGCAGTCGTCCCATTTACAATTTTAAAGGTGATGTTTGGATAATTATTATGAAAAACTTCCAGGTAAGGGAGTAAAAAATAGCGTGATATTGTATCACTTACACCAATCTTTAATTCCCCGGCAGTTAAATGCTTAAAGGCCAGTATTTCTTGTTCACCAGCGTCAAGCATTTGTAAGGCGGAGTGCACATATTCAAACAGATGTCTGCCCTCATTGGTAAGGTTAACCCCTTTTGCCGTACGATTAAATAGTCGTGTATCAAGTTCATTCTCCAATTGGCGAATAGCCTGACTGACAGCCGGCTGAGTCAGATAAAGTTCTTTGGCTGCCTTGGAGAAATTTTGTTTTCTCGCAACAACCGCAAAGATTTTATATAAATCCAATTTCCCTATCATATAAACAGTCCTTATACCTCATATTATATTTATTCATTTTACTTATATCATTAATTCAGTGTATGATACAAGTAGAAAATATGAATATTAACCTTAACAGTAATAAGGAGAGATTATTTTGGAACGAGTAGTTGGAACCGTCTCACGCGGCCTTCGTTGCCCAATTATTAATCAAGGAGACAAGATTGATGAAATCGTCGTTGATAGTGTACTACAGGCTGCTGAAGTGGAAGGGTTTACGGTCCAGGACAAGGATATTGTATCTGTGACCGAATCCGTCGTCGCCCGAGCCCAAGGAAATTATGCAACAGTTGATGATATCGCAACAGACGTACACGCGAAATTCGGAGACCATACAATCGGTGTCATTTTCCCTATCCTGAGCCGGAACCGGTTTGCCATTTGTCTTCGCGGCATTGCCAAAGGAGCCAAGAAAATTGCGCTCATGCTCAGCTATCCGTCCGATGAAGTCGGCAACCATTTAGTCGATATCGATGCACTGGATGAAAAAGGGATCAACCCTTGGACTGATGTATTAACCGAGCAGCAATTCCGTGACTATTTTGGCTTTATGAAACATACCTTTACCGGTGTTGATTATATTGAGTATTATAAATCACTTATTGAAGCGTACGGTGTGGAATGTGAGGTTATCTTCTCCAATAATCCGAAAACGATTTTGACATATACCAAGCATGTGCTCACATGTGATATCCATACACGAGCCCGCACGAAAAAAATTCTGGAAGCTAACGGTGGCGAGACTGTTTACAGCCTGGATGATATTCTATCTGCACCCGTTGATGGCAGTGGCTATAATGATGAATACGGTCTGCTCGGCTCCAATAAATCGACGGAGGACAAAGTGAAGCTGTTCCCACGTGACTGCCAGCCTGTTGTCGACAATATTCAACAGATGCTAAAAGAGCGTACAGGCAAGAATGTGGAAGTCATGATTTATGGCGATGGAGCTTTCAAAGACCCAGTCGGGAAAATATGGGAACTAGCGGATCCTGTTGTATCTCCCGCCTATACAAAAGGCTTGGACGGCACGCCAAATGAAATCAAATTAAAATACCTTGCTGATAACAACTTTGCCGATTTAAAAGGGGCCGAACTACAGCAAGCAATCACCAAATATATTGATGAAAAAGACGAGGATGCAGACTTAGTCGGTGCCATGGAAGCACAAGGAACAACACCAAGAAAACTTACCGACCTGATTGGCTCATTGTCTGATTTGACCTCAGGAAGCGGAGATAAAGGAACACCGATTGTTTATATTCAAGGATATTTTGATAACTATACGAAGTAGCACGTAAACGAGATGTCATGTTGGGTGGCATCTCTTTTTTACATGCGCAGACATTGTGATTTGACCTTCCGAATTGGTAGGGCTCTCCCGAATTTTGACTTCTGTCTCCCGTAGTGATCAGTTTCTCTCCTGACTTTTTGCTTCTGTCTCCCGAGCTGATGTGATTCTCTCCACACCTGCCTTTCCATACCGGCACCCACCATTATTTCTTAAAATAATCCACAACAAACTCTTTAAACCGTATAGCTGCTGCTGATAAATATCCGCCATCGAGCCAGGCTATCCCGATAACCCGTTCACTCTTGGGCCATTTCACATGTAAACGCGATAGCTTTGTTTGGTCTAGGCCTTTAATATCCGGTATAATGGAAACGCCAAGGCCGGCACCGACTAGTCCAGCTATCGTATGGATTTCTTCCCCTTCAAATAAAATTTTTGGACGTATTCCCGCTTCTTCACATAATTGATCCATAATTTGCCGAAGTGAGTTTCCTTCCTTAATCGCTATGAAGCTTTCCTCTGAAATCTCATCAAGGGTAATGCTTTCACGATTTGCCAGCTTATGATCTGCTGGTACAATCACAAAAAGCTCCTCATCCCATAACTTTTGCCAGCTGATCCTGACATTTGTCTCCATCGGTGTTGTCAAGCAGAGGTCAAATTCCCCTGATACCAGCTGTTTAACCAAAGCAGCTGAATTATTTTGATTGAACGAAAAGCGCAGCTGTGGGTGCTGCTTACGGAATGTTCCAATCAAATCTGGAATCTTCTCCATGCCAAGCGTATGCAAAAATCCCAATGACACCTCGCCATAATCAGGGTTGATCAGGTCCTGAATTTCCCGTTTTCCATCATAATATTCCTTTAAAATTCGATTAGCCCGTTTTAAAAACAACTCACCATATCGATTTAACAGGATTGAGCGCCCTTCCCGTTCAAATAACGGAACACCCAATTCACCCTCCAAGCGAGCAATCGAGCGACTTAAAGCAGGCTGGGAAATAGATAGGATCCGAGCCGCCCGCGTAATATGCTGCACACGTGCCACCGTTTGAAAATATTCAATTTGTTGCCATTCCATATAGGGTCACTCCTTAAAGGATAACTTTTTCATAACTGCCATGCATGAAATCCATGAAAACAATGCATTATACTTTTGTATTATTGATCTATATAATAGAACATATAAGACATTATGAAAAGGTAATGGCTGAATAAGATTCACGGGTTTGCCGATGGATCCAATTTTGCCATTTTTTCATTTAAATATGGAGTGAACAATTGTGACCTATGTAAAAAAAGGAACAGCTGCTTTTCGCAAAGTAAATCTCGCATTATTTATTGGCGGTTTTATCACCTTTGCAAACCTGTATGTGGTTCAGCCGCTGTTGCCGGAGTTCTCCGCGCAATTCGGTGCTTCCCCGACGATGGTGAGTCTGACCTTATCGTTAACCACAGTCTTTCTGGCGATTTCCATGCTTTTGGTCGGATCGTTATCGGAGTCATGGGGGCGTAAAGGGATTATGGGTATTTCCGTATTTTCCGTATCCATTTTAGCAATCGTCATCGCCTTTGTTCCAGGCTTTCAAAGCTTGTTGCTACTACGAATCTTACAAGGTATTGTCTTTGCCGGGTTACCATCGATTGCTATGGCCTATCTTGGTGAAGAAATCGATCCATCAAATCTCGGGGCAGCAATGGGAATATACATTAGCGGAAACACGATCGGTGGGCTTGGCGGACGTATCATCACTGGCACGATCGCCGACTTTTTCGATTGGCGAATTGCGATCATGTCAATCGGCATCTTAAGCATCATTGCTAGCATCGTATTTTGGTGGGCCCTGCCAAAGTCCAAGCATTTTCAGCCGCGAAAACTTGAACTGGGAAAACTCGCTAAATCGATGGGGAGCCATTTAAAAGACCCGGCAATGTTAAGTTTATATGGGATTGGCTTTTTATTAATGGGAAGCTTTGTGACCATGTATAACTATATCGGATTCGATTTGCTTGGTCCGCCATATTCCCTAAGTCAAACGTTGGTAGGCTGGATTTTTATCGTATATCTCGTAGGTACATTCAGTTCAACATGGTTTGGAAGTCTAGCAATGAAGCATGGACGGCGTAACATGATGCTCATTGGCATGGTTATCATGTTCACAGGTGCCGTAATTACGCTCGATACCAATTTATGGCTGAAAATTTTCGGTATTGCCCTGTTTACCTTTGGCTTCTTTGCTGGTCATTCGATTGCCAGCGGCTGGGTTGGGGCCCACGCCAGTCATGACAAAGCACAGGCCTCGTCCCTATATCTATTTTTCTATTACTGTGGTTCAAGCGTCGGTGGAACTGCTGGTGGTTTGTTCTGGTCCAGTTTTGGCTGGACGGGTGTCGTCAGTATGATTATTGGCCTTCTTGTACTGACGTTTATTCTATTGGCGGTATTATCCAAGGTAACATCCTACAGCCGAAAGCAGGTACCAGTGACAAATTAACCACAACGAGCTTGGGACTCCAAGCTCGTTTTTTATGTTATATCAAATAAAAAGTATCATACAACAAACCATTCTAACTTAATATGCCATTTCATATTCGCCGTTTTGGTAGACCTTATATTTTCCTACCGTCCCTGAACCGCCACCTTCTTGCATCGATTTGGATACAAGACTGATTGTGTAGTAAGAACCCTTGTCATCAGACGCGGCAGAATCATCGCTCGGAAGAAACTCCGTATCCTCCAGGTCTACCTCACCCTTTGCATCCAATTGTTCTTGAAGATATTCAATCGCATCATCCATGCTTGCTATCTCTGCACCATCGGCATTCGTGTCTTCATTTTGTTGATTATCGACCGATGCTACACCGCCCTTGTTACTTTCTTCGTCATCGTTTTCGTTTCCATCTGATGAATTCTCTTCCTTCACTTCTGCATCATCCTGCGCTGTATTATTGGTATCGCCAACCGATGCATCATCCGACTTGGAAATATCCTCCGTTTCCTTTGCTGTTTCCTGCTTTTTCGTGGTATCTGTGTCATCCGACTGACCACAAGCAGCCAAAAGTACCATGAAAGAAACAACTGCACATAGAAACATCATGTGTTTTCCTTTTTTCATATGTATTGATCCTCTCCTTTTGATTACATATAAAGTCTATCATCTTTCGTTTCTATTTCCAAAGCGTTTTCATAATAGAATAGTTGTACAACTTACATCAGCTAAACAAGTACTTATGCTACGGGAAAATAAAAGGAGGCTGAAAAGAAAAATGTTAAACGCCAAACTTGTCTTATTCCACCCAACACTTTTTATCATCCAGACAGTTCAAACATCCACATTTTAATTTGCTTCATTATCCGATTTAGCAGTATGATTATACGTGAACTTTTTATCGATAAAAGGAGCGAACTCACATTGAAGCTTATTTTTTCATCCCTGCAATGGGCGTTATTTATATTAACGAGCAGCGTAGTTATTCCAGTTGCGATTGCTGCTGATTATGGACTCGATTCATTTGAAACGATTGAATTTGTCCAACGAACATTATTTGTGCTCGGTTTAGCAGGATTACTGCAAACATTTTTCGGTCACCACTTACCAGTTCAGGAAGGACCTGCTGGACTTTGGTGGGGTGTCTTTTCCCTGTACGCCGGGTTAGGTGTTGTCCTATTTGGATCCCACATCGAAACATTAAGGGTTCTGCAATATGCCTTTTTATTGAGTGGGGTCATCTTCATTTTGCTAAGCATCTTTGGGTTAGTTGAAAAACTGGCACGACTGTTCACCCCGACGGTTACCGGCATATACTTAATTCTGATGGTAATCCAGCTAAGCAGCTCGTTTGTTCAAGGAATGTTTGGGCTGGAAGGGCCTGACGATACCGTCCATACAAACGTGCTTGTGCTTTCATTCATTATCATCATTTTATCTTACTTAGTTATGAAAATCCCTAAGGTTGGTCATTACACTGTATTGTTCAGCATTATTTTTGGTTGGCTGTTATTTTCCCTTTTTGGCCTTTCCGAACCCGTTGCCAAGGTGCATGCATTCATTAAATTGCCGACCATCTTTGCGTTCGGGTCACCACGCATCGAGGCTAACATGATTTTCATGGTTATCTTTATTACATTACTGCTATTGGCAAATATGCTTGCTACCGTACGTGTCGTGCAACAAGTAATGGAACGTCATCACGTCGCCGTCGAAAAGAACCGATTCAAACAAGCGGGACTTATTTCCGGTGTAAACCAATTATTAGGTGGGATGTTTTCCGCAATTGGTGCTGTTCCCGTTTCCGGCTCCGCTGGTTTTATTGCTACCACAAAAATAACCAGTAAGCTACCTTTTATCATTGGATCAGTAATCATTATTGGCATTAGCCTGTTTCCACCGTTTACTGCATTTGTTGCGGCCATTCCCAAAGCGGTTGGCTATGCAGCCATATTCCCGATTTTCGCCAGCATCATCAGTATCGCGCTACAGGAATTTGAAGCTGCCAAAAACAAACGAATTCTGTTCCAAGTTGCTGGTATATCACTATTCTCAGGGATTGGCACAATGTTCATCCCATCCGATGCATTTGCAACCATGCCGCCAACACTTGTATCAATACTTAGTAATGGACTTGTATTTGGTGCGATCATCGCAGTTATCACAGAGGTGATTTTGACGAGAAACGTGAAGAGGACAAACGGAAAATCAGCTTAATTTCATAAGAAAGGCTAAAAGCGCCCGTTTAGCAACGTACAAATAGCGCCCTGCCATTTAGTGTGGGTCGGCGTTGCCGCGCAAAGCGGCGAAGTTAGCCGATCCTCCTCTTCATTCGCAATGAGATAAAGGAAACACGGTGGGCTGAGGGCTACAGGATGTAGGTCAGTTCGGTGTTGCGACAGGACGTCGCGGTTTTAACCGAACTTCCCCTGAGCCACGGAAGTGAAGGAAATCTACTAGACTCTGGGCGCTAGAGCCGGACGTGGCTATCACTAGCTGTAAAATCAACAACGCCAAATTTTATGCTTTTTAAAATGAAGCTCAAGTCCAGAAAATCCGGCTTCGACCTTTCCTTATTTTCATCACTTCTTTTCTCTTAACATGTGCATCAAAACCACATCCACATCCTTCACTCCATGTAAGCTAATCTGTAACTCCACGTTCATACTCCGTTCATTTACCAAGGCTATACTTAACCTATCAAGTAAATATGGAGGCACTACAGATGAAAATGGCATGGAAAGAAATAAAAAAAAGTAAGGCACGATTTATTATTTTAGGAGCCATTATTTTTCTAGTCAGTTTGTTAACGTTTGTCATATCCGGACTATCCAATGGACTATCCCAAGATAATGCTGCTTTAATAAAGGATCTGCCGGATGGACAATTTTATATGAATGACGATGCAGACGAAACCTACAACCTTTCGAAAATAGATAAAGATATACAAGACAATGTTCTCCAGAATAATAAAGATGCCGTGGCATTCTCTATTCAGATGGGATTTGTAAATGATACAGACGACAAGCAGCAAAGTGTTGCGTTTGTTACGTCCACCGATTCCAACCTGTTTGAAAATGTTGGCAAGGGCGAGATCATCTTAGACAGTTCATTACAAGATAAAGGGATCAAAATTGGGGATAAATTGACTAACAACCAGTTCAGCGGTGACTTTACGGTTAAGGGCTTTGTTAAGCAAAAGAAATTCAGCCACTCCCCAGCAGCCTTTATTAATATCAAAGACTACAAAGAAATGTATCATGTCAATAACATGCAATTATTGTTTATACCGGGGCCGAACAACGCACAGGAAATGGAGGGATTACAATCCTTTTCCAATAAAGGTTTTCTAAACACGATTCCAAGTTACAGTGCAGAACAATTATCACTCAATATGATTGTTTGGTTCCTTGTTGTGATTAGCGGCATGCTGTTCGGGATCTTCTTTTATATGATGAACGTCCAAAAAATCAGCCTATACGGTATCTTGAAAGCCATTGGAGTGAAAACAAGCTATTTATTTAAAATGATGTGGTCACAAATGCTGCTTATTACCGCCATCGCGCTTGTTCTATCCGTTGCACTCAGTCAAGGATTCGCACAATTTGCACCAGCAGGTATGCCGTTTCATTTAACCATTCAAACAACAGCCCAGCTGTCAATTGTTTTTGTCATCATCGGATTTATCGGCGCGACACTTTCCGGTATTCAAATTAAAAAAGTGGAAGCCTTGCAAGCAATCCAACAAGGGGAGGTGTAATAAATATGGCACTATTTACTGCGGATGGAGTCAAAAAAACATTTACGAATGGAGAAGTACAAGAACAAATATTAAAAGGGATAAACCTTTCATTAAAAAAAGGAGAAATAACAGCATTGGTGGGTGCATCCGGCTCCGGTAAAAGCACGCTGCTTACCATAGCTGCAGGTCTGCAACGTGCATCTGATGGAACAATCCTGTTCGATGGGCAAGATGTGACAGCTATGAGCCAGGAGGAGATCCGTAAAATCCGGGCAAGTGAATTTGGGTTTGTGTTTCAATCTTCCCATCTTGTCCCTTTCCTTACCGTTGCGGAACAATTGATGTTAATGCTTGATGTGTCGGGGGCAAAGATGAAAAAACACAAGCAAAAAGAGGAAACGAAACGGATACTTCAATTAGTCGGAATGGATCACCGTAAAGATGCGTACCCCGCTTCCTTATCAGGCGGTGAAAAACAGCGTGTAGCTATTTCCCGCGCAATTATTCATAAACCCAAAATGTTATTCGCTGACGAGCCGACTGCGAGCTTAGACTCCAAGCGTTCAAAAGAAGTCATGACGCTTATCAGGGAATTAACGATATCACAAAACATTACCACGTTGATGGTAACACATGATGAGGAAATGCTTTCGTATGCGGATACTATTTTAACCATGAAAGATGGATTGATATTAGAAGGGGCTTAACTTGTCCCTTGTTTTCCCCCACTTCCCTTATTATCACGACTTCAACTCCATCATATCAGCTGTTAACCTTGATACAAAGTTATGAATCATAGCTGTATTCGATGGCTTTTTTGACCAAACCAAGGCCATTCCAGGGTAATCCTGTTCAAGGTTAACAATATCAATTGGAACGCCTTCCCCGCTTACAACATATGGGTCATTTTTGATAGTGTAATCTGGGGCTATCGTGATTGCCAAATCCTCCATGATAGCGTTGCGAATGGCATCCATATTATTGGTTGAAAATAATATATCTACCGGACCAAACCGCGATGCAAGATCATCAATGAACTCCCACATCCGATCGTCATTGTATATAACAAGCGAGTGCTTCCGGATTTCCTCAGGTCTCATCGATTTGAATAAGGCTATAGACGAATGTTTGCTTGCCGCGACAATCATCTTTCCACGAAGGATGACTTCGAGTGTAATATTTTCATCCCTTCTTTCCTTCCCTTCCCTGCTTAAGCCTATAAGCCCAATGTCGAGCTTATCTTCTTTGATATCATCGATAATTTCCTGTGATGCCTTTTCGAAAATCTCAATTTGCATATTTGGATAATCATTTTTATACGACGATAAGGTTTTGGGTAAATACATCAACGGACTTGGAATGGTGCCTAATCTTAACTTTCCACCCACTAAATCAGGATTCGGATCTGCCTCCATTTTTAACTCTTCCAGTTTGCCTAAGGTTTCTAACGCTTTGATAATAATCTT
Organism: Lentibacillus songyuanensis; assembly: GCF_039548255.1. NCBI lineage: Bacteria > Bacillati > Bacillota > Bacilli > Caryophanales > Bacillaceae > Lentibacillus > Lentibacillus songyuanensis. The sequence goes on along the minus strand of NZ_JBCLVH010000001.1, from coordinate 287,520 downwards.
GTTTCCCCTATCTGTAGGGGTAGCTCCCATACGCGAGCGATTAAATATTTTCACGTTTAATTCACCCTCCAAATGGCTAATCGACTGGCTGATGGCTGATTGTGTAATATGCAGCTTCTCAGAGGCGATGGAAAGGGAACCAACCTTTGCGACTTCAACGATATACTTCAGTTGTTCAATATTCATCCAGATACCCTCCATTAATAAAACTTAACGAAGTATTATTATAATTAATTATACTTTATATGAAAGCGTTTGTATAATGGAGTTAGAAATTTTGGAATAAATATGCTTATAACGTATGGATCAAAAATGGAGGGGTTGTTACCATGAAAACAATGGAAGTTGTGAAAACACCGGAATTTCAACGGATTCCACACTTTGAAGAAGCCCATGCGGATCCGAATCCAGGCAGACAATTAAAAAAAATCAAAGAGGCTGTACCAGCTTTTAAAAAATGGTTTAAAACAACCGGTAAGGCATCGGCATTCCATTCGTATGACCTAGTTACGGTTCCATGGGAAGTTCAATATGGCTTATGGCGGGCAAAAAAGAGTCTGTCGCCATTTCTTTGGTTTAAAAACCGGATGTTCATTGTCCAATGGGAGGCAGAGGGTCGTACCTGGACACTATTAAATGAACCAACGGAAGCAGATCTCAGTGCGGAGACGCCATATTTTGCTGCATCGGTAAAAAAGTTTGGTGAGTTTGTAAGTAAAAAGGTAGTTTCCAAGTTTCACGGAACGGTAGAAGAATATTTAAAACAGGCGGGGCTGAAACCAGAGGATGTTGACTTTATCACCTATGATCATCTGCACACGCAGGATGTACGCCGATGGATAGGCACAACAAAACCACAAGCCGATATCAGTCCAAATGAACCAATCAAACCTTATTTCCCTAATGCAAAACTGATTGTTCAACAAAAAGAATGGGATATACTGCCACACCTTCACCCATTGCAAACGATTTGGTATCAACCGGAGCAATTCGAGGACATACCTGAGGATCGACTCCTGTTTACAGAAGGCGATGTCCTTTTGGGATCAGGTGTCATGCTGATGTTCACCCCGGGCCATACGCTGGGCAATCATTCGTTGGTCGTCAATACGGACACAGGGATCTGGGTCTCCAGCGAGAACGGGATTGCAGCAGAATGCTATGCACCAGCAGAAAGCGGTGTCCGCGCGTTAAGGTCCTATGCGAAGAAAACCGGATTTGACGTTGTAATCAATGGGAATACCCTTGAAGAGACTGCCCGGCAATACAATTCCATGGTCCAGGAAAAATTAGTGGCTGATCCAAGCAAGGAAAATCCAAGGCTTCCACAAATTTTTCCAAGTTCCGAATGGTCACCGAGATTCCCTTTAATAGGACCAAAACCATCATTTAGACAAAAGAAAGTTGCATTTGGCACCATTAAAAGGCCGAAAAGTGTTGGCGATCAGGAATGAAAGGAATCGTTTACGACTTAGTCATACCAAAATATATAGCTGCAAAAGCGCTTGGCAAACATTTTCCTTCGCTGTATTATGGGAAACCATCGGGATTATCACTAAGTCAAGTAGAAGAGCCAGTCCTTCCAAACGATAATTGGCTGAAAGTAAAACCGATTTATTCTGGTGTATGCGGATCAGATATGGGTGCAATATTATATAAAACATCGCCAGCGCTAACCCCATTTAATTCTTTCCCATCTGTACTCGGGCATGAAATTGTTGGCATTGTGACTGAGGTTGGCGATAATGTAAAAAAGGTTGATGTAGGCCAAAGAATTACAATCGATCCTTATATCAATTGCGAAGTCCGTGGAAGAAAAGTGCTTTGTCCTGCATGCCAAAAGGGGATGCATAGCTTATGCCGGTACAAAAGCGGATCAGATGCATTTGGACCTGGGATGATTCTTGGATTCTGTAACGATTTACCTGGCGGGTGGGGGGAATCCCTCGTTATCCATGAATCCATGGCCATACCATTGCCAGATGCCATACCCGACAAGGTTGCAGCTATGTCCGAACCGTTAAGTGTTGGTCTACATGCGCTACTACGGCACCCGCCTAAAAATGGAGAGCACGTACTTGTGATCGGTGGTGGCATGATTGCATATACGGTCATCGCAGCAATCCACCTGCTTGAGATCGACTGCCATATCACCCAATTGAGTCTGTTGGAATACCAGAAAGAGATGGGATTAAAACTCGGTGTCAAAGAAGGGTTAACAAGCCGAGAACAACTAGAAGATTCCGTTTTAACCATGCCTGAAACATCACGACTGAAACCTGCTCTTGGACGAGATGTCTTCGTCGGAGGTTTTGACAGCGTTTTTGATTGCATTGGCAGTAAAATAAGCCTTGATGATTCCCTACGCATGACACGTGAGCGTGGGAAGGTGACACTGGTAGGATGTGCAGGACAAATTAAAGATCTCGATTGGAGCTTTGTTTGGGCAAATGAACTATCTGTGTTAGGCACCCATGCGTATGCCAAAAAGGAAACCTGGCAAGGGAAGGAAGCAACCACACAGGAACTGCTCTTAGACCTGATCAGCCAGCATCCGGACTATCCAATTGAACAATTAATCACACATGAATATCCCCTGGAAGATTATCGGGAAGCAATTATAGCCAATTTAGATCGAGAGAATTATCAATCAGTTAAGACACTGTTTCGTATTTAAAGTGAAACTTCATTCAGTGGGGTTTCCCTTTCTCCACCACTGAATGTTAGTTGAACAGAATCGGACCTTTACAGGCAGTTGACCCCACTTATCTTTTTTAGTTTTACCTCAAAACCTTGAAGTGGGAGTCTTACTGCCCGTTAAGGCGAGATAAAGTGAAACTTCATTCAGTGGGGGTTTCCCTTTCTCCACCACTGAATGTTAGTTGAACAGAATCGGACCTTTGTCATGTAGTTGACCCCCACTTATCTTTTTAGTTTCACCTCAAAACCTTGAAGTGGGGGTCTTACTGCCCGTTAAGGCGGGATAAATAATGAGATCCCTGTATTTAGAGCCATACGAAGGCTAGTAAACGAAATAAAGTTGGCCAGCAGATCGTTTGCATCAGATTAGTCTGTTGCCTTAATTTCATGGCTAACCATGATGAAATGCAGTAAGCCAGCACAGCACAGATAAACCTTAGCAGCTTATTGTTCCTGTTCAAAAAAAAGAGGCTTCCCACAACGTGTGAGAGGCCCTTAAAATATATTCAATCACCCTATACAATCTATAAAACATTTTAATCCACTGTCTGTAACGGTGAATCCTCGCTCAGCCCAAGTGCTTGCGCTGTTGCAGTCTGTATTTCTTGAATAAGCTCCGGATGTTCAGACAGCGACTTACCATAAGAAGGAATAATTTCTCTTATTTTTGGTTCCCATTCTTGAAGTCGCTCCGGGAAGCATCTACTGAACAGATCAAGCACGACATGAACGGCGGTGGATGCACCAGGAGACGCACCAAGCAATGCAGCGACGGAACCATCAGCCGCACTAACAAGCTCAGTACCAAATTGAAGCGTTCCTTTCCCGCCCTTTGTATCCTTAATTACCTGTACACGCTGGCCTGCTGTCACGGTATCCCAATCTTCACTTTTTGCATCTGGAATAAATTCTCGCAATTCGTTGATTCGTTGTTCCTTCGATAACATCAGCTGTTGGACCAGATACTTTGTCAGTGGAATGTTTTTAGCACCTGCCGCTAACATCGTGAAAACATTATCCCGTTTTACCGAACCTAATAAATCCATATTGGATCCTGTTTTCAAGAACTTTGGTGAAAAACCAGCAAACGGTCCAAATAATAACGTTTTTTGGTTGTCGATGTAGCGTGTGTCCAAATGCGGCACAGACATTGGCGGGGCGCCAACCGCGGCTTTACCGTATACTTTTGCATGGTGCTGCTCGATTACCTCTGGGTTGTTACATACCAGGAATAATCCGCTTACAGGGAAACCTCCAAAATGTTTACTTTCCGGAATATCCGTTTTTTGCAATAAAGGCAACGCTCCTCCGCCAGCACCGATAAAGACGAATTTAGCTGTATGGTATTCTAAGGTATCGTCGGCAAAATTCCGCACTTTCACTTCCCACGAACCATCATCGGTACGTTGGATATCTTCTACCGTATTATTGTAATTAATATCGACACCTTGGTTCTTCAAATGACCTAACAGCTTGCGCGTCAACGAGCCAAAATTGACATCGGTTCCGCTGTCAATTTTAGTAGCTGCCATCGGATGATCTAGCGCCCGATCCCTCATGATAAGTGGAATCCATTCCTTTAGTTTTTCCGGATCATCGGAAAACTCCATTCCCTGAAAGAGCGGATTGCTAGACAGGGCTTCAAAACGTTTTTTCAGGAATTGAACATTATCTTCTCCGTGTACCAAACTCATATGTGGCAGAACATTGATAAAATCATGCGGATTGCTTATCAATTGCTTTCCCACAAGATAAGACCAAAATTGCTTCGAAAGCTGAAACTGCTCATTAATAGTGATAGCCTTGCTAATATCAATCGACCCATCTGACTTTTCGGTGGTATAATTAAGCTCGCACAATGCAGAGTGTCCTGTTCCCGCATTATTCCATTCATTCGAGCTTTCTACCGCTGGTTTATCCAATTTTTCAAATACAGTGACCTTCCAATCCGGTGCCAACTCGTTTAATAGTGACCCCAATGTTGCGCTCATGATTCCGGCACCGATTAAGATAACGTCTGATGATGTAGAATGTCTATTATTCATGTTTACCTTCCTTACATCTTATATTTACAGAAAAAATGCATGCATTCCTGCTCAATCATTAACAAGTCAAGACACAACCTGACCACATCTTTTCTTATTTAAAAATCACAACGCATCTTTATCTTATCAGATTCCTTCATAGATAGAAATATTTATGTTCATATTTAGATTAAAACGAATATTAGGATAATATACCTGCATAGGAGTTCTGAGAATGGTTTTTGACTCTGGCATGACACGTCCGATTCATTATTTTTATGGGTTGTCCATATATTCTCCCTTATTGGTTTTTATTTATTCCACGTCAACCTATTTTGGCGTTTCTAACCTGTTCAATTAATCATAGGCAGTAAGTTCCTAAGTAGCCGTTAATCAATAAATAACAATTACAGTTGAGAATCAAATTTATCATCTAAACAATTATCCCTTATGTTCGTATCATCGGCGTGTTTCTGCCTCTCATTGTCGAGTTGACTATCATTTCAAAACATTATAAACACTAATTAGCGCAAATCCTAGTAACATCATGCATTACGGTTGACAAAATACATGACTACTATATAATTGAATTCAGATTGTAATTATTATAGTTAAACAATAATGTTAAAAAATAAATTGTCATTATTGCTTTCACACACTATAAAATTCTAATACACACCAGGAGGAAGATTATTATGTCTCTAATCGGAAAAGAAATACAGCCATTCAAAGCGCAAGCGTACAATAGCGCTAACGGTGAATTTATCGACGTTACCGATGAAAATCTAAAAGAACAGTGGAGCATTGTTTGCTTCTACCCAGCAGACTTCTCATTCGTATGCCCTACTGAACTTGAAGACCTTCAGAACCAATATGCAGAACTGAAAAAACTTGGTGTTGAAGTATATTCCGTTTCTACGGATACCCATTTTGTTCACAAAGCATGGCACGATCATTCAGATGCGATCAATAAAATTGAATACACAATGATTGGTGATCCATCACAAACTATTTCCCGCAATTTTGATGTACTCGATGAGAAAATTGGACTTGCACAACGTGGTACATTCATCATTGATCCAGATGGTGTGGTACAAGCTGCTGAAATCAATGCGGATGGCATCGGCCGTGATGCTAGTACACTTATTGATAAGATTAAAGCAGCACAATATGTTCGTAACAATCCAGGTGAAGTTTGCCCGGCAAAATGGCAAGAAGGCACTGAAACCCTTAAGCCTAGCCTTGACCTTGTAGGAAAAATATAAGGAGTGCATGACACATGTTACTTGATGCAAATATAAAAGCACAATTAGCCCAATATCTGGAAATGATGGAGGGCGATGTACTTCTCAAAGTTAGCGCGGGGTCCGATGAGACCTCTCGCAATATGTTGGAGCTGGTGGACGAATTAGCTACCATGTCCTCCAACATTAAAGTGGAACACGCTGAGCTTAAACGGACACCAAGCTTCAGTGTCAATCGCATCGGGGAAGACACCGGGATCACGTTTGCCGGCATCCCGCTTGGACATGAATTTACGTCACTCGTGCTGGCTCTCTTGCAGGTGAGTGGACGAGCTCCAAAAGCGGATGAGAAAACGATTGAACAGATTAAAAGCCTCGACGGCAATTATCACTTTGAAACCTACATTAGCCTGAGCTGTACAAAGTGCCCGGATGTGGTACAGGCACTCAATCTAATGAGTGTTCTTAACCCAGGAATCACGCATACCATGATTGATGGTGCTACATTTAAAGAAGAAGCAAAAGACGTCATGGCTGTACCTAGTATTTTCCTTAATGGAGAGCCGTTTGCTGATGGCCGTATGTCACTGGAAGAAATCCTAGCTAAGCTGGGAAGTGCGCCAGACGCATCGGATTTTGCTGATAAAGATCCATTCGATGTGCTTGTTGTCGGTGGGGGTCCAGCTGGAGCAAGTGCAGCCATTTATGCTGCACGTAAAGGTATTCGTACAGGCATTGTTGCCGATCGTATTGGTGGACAGGTTCTCGATACGGCAGGCATTGAGAACTTTATCAGTGTCAAGCGTACGGAAGGTCCTCAGTTCGCAGCAAGTCTGGAAGAACACGTCAACGAATACGATATTGATGTGATGAATGTACAAATGGCCAAACGATTAGAAAAGAAAGATGCCGTTGAAATCGAACTGGAAAATGGTGCAGTCCTAACAAGTAAAACTGTTATTCTTTCAACCGGAGCCCGCTGGCGTAATATTGGTGTGCCTGGTGAAGCTGAGTTTAAGAATAAGGGTGTTGCATACTGCCCGCACTGTGATGGCCCAATATTTGAAGGAAAAGACGTTGCTGTTATTGGCGGTGGCAATTCCGGTGTGGAAGCAGCCATTGATCTGGCAGGAATTGTAAACCATGTTACCGTGTTGGAATTTGCACCAGCACTAAAGGCTGATTCCGTGCTACAAGATCGCCTTCACAGCTTATCGAACGTAACAGTCGTCACTAGTGCACAAACAACAGAAATTACCGGAACAGACAATGTAAACGGAATTACCTACGTTGACCGCGAAACAGAAACAGAACACCATATCGAACTCTCTGGTGTATTTGTTCAAATCGGTCTCGTTCCAAACACAGAATGGTTAGGTGACGCGGTGGAACGGAATAAGTTCGGCGAAATCGTTGTTGATAGCCAAGGTGCAACGAATGTTCCTGGCGTGTTTGCCGCTGGAGACTGCACCAATCAGGCGTATAAGCAAATTATTATTTCCATGGGTTCAGGTGCCACAGCTTCCTTAGGGGCATTTGATTACCTGGTTCGAAATTAAAATATATTTTTTGAGAAGACACTGTGCTATCTGGTAGTACAGTGTCTTTTTTAGAAGAAAGCATAAAAAATTAGGCGCCATTTTACTCATTCCAAAATAGGCCATGTCCGGCTCCAGAAAATAAAGTGATTACAACATTTATTATTTCTTCTTTTTTGGCTGTTCCTTTAACATCGATCTTAATTCCTCAATATCTTCAGCAGATAAAGCATCATCTTCAATAAATTGAACGAGCATGGATTTTACCGTTCCGCCATAAATCCGCTTTATAAATGATTCTGTTTCTGCGCGTTGACAATCATCTTGGGAATAGAGAGGGTAAAAAGTATATATCCGTTTATTTTTATTTACGCCGACAACATTTTTGTGAACCAATCGATCTAGCAGTGTCCGTACCGTTTTTGCTTTCCATTCTGTCTGTTCTTGTAAGAAAGCAATGACTTCGCTTGCCGTTTGTGGAGCCTTCTGCCACAATACATTCATGACTTCCCATTCTGCTTCAGAGATATTTGGCACCTTTTTAGACATGACTCATCCTCCATTACTCGTAAATTTGCTTATTCTTTAAAATAGATAAGGTTATTTCTGCTGCTGTACTTCCAGATGCATGATCCCTATCCTGTATATTTGTTGCGAAGAAATACGTATTTGTACCTGTCTCGACAAAACCGATGAACCAGCCATTTATATCTTTTCCGTTAACATTCCCTGTTCCGGTTTTACCATAGAGAATAGCGCCATCTTTCTCCTCCATTTGAAGTGCATTTTTGACAGCTTGAATATGGTGTTCTTGGAAGTTAAAGGTATTATGATAAAAAGACTGTAATAACTGCACTTGTTCAATTGGAGAGATTTTTAACGTTGATTCCAGCCAATATTGCTCTACACCACCAGAAACATCTTGATTCCCATAATGGATTCGGTTGACGTAAGATTGAATCGTCTTTAATCCTACCTCGCTATCTATCTGTTGAAAATACCAATTGACAGAATGGCTTATCGCTGTTGCCAAGTTCTGATCTTGATTCCACTCGTCATATGGATGCACGGTCCCATCCCATTCAATTGTATTTTGCTCACTTGTTATAACGCCCTCTTCCAATCCGAATAAAGCATTATAAATTTTGTAGGTAGAGTCGGGAGAAACTCGCTTTGTACTGTTATCTTTATCGTAAATTTGATAAGCATCTGCCTGCAAATCATATAAAACAAAACTGCCATCATAATCATTAAAATACGCACTTAGGTCTTCGTATGTTGTTTGTTCATGGTTGAAATGACGATAACGATCGTTGTCACTTGCCATTACAGACACGAACGGAACCTGACACACAACTATTAATCCTGCCATCAGAAAGATTCCGATGCTTTTTACTTTCAACAGATTGGATTCTGTTTGAAATGATGCAATTTCTTTTATTCGCTTTGTTATTTGCTTCTTTGATCCGTTTAATTGATTCGTCAGCCTGTTGGAATGGAGCGTTGACGTTTTATCGATAGTATGAATAATAGTATTGCCGTAATTGGTATGGCTTTGCTTATCCAAAGACATTAGTACTGCATAATCACATGCAATTTCTCGATCCAGCCGCATTTCTTTAAAAGCGATCCAGACGAGAGGATTGAACCAATAGATAATTTGATAGAACACCATTAAATAATTGGTTAGTATATCTTTATATTTATAATGATTTAATTCATGTAGAAAAATATGCTTTATATCTTCTTTTGAAAGCCATTCTTCAAAATTCGCAGGCAGAACCACATACGTTTTACGCAACCCGAAAGTCAGAGGGGAACGAACTTCTTGTGAAACGCCCAGTATAATATTTTTTTCGATATTCAATTGCTGTTTACACGCCTCGAAAAGTTCGGCCATTTCTTTATTTTCTACTTTATAAACAGATTTTCTAATGCGTTTTAGTTTTATCCAAGCGTGGATGGAAAGTCCTGTGAATAGTAAAACACCAGCAAACCATATGCTTGCAAAAACTATGCTTAACAGCTCAGTACTTGTTTGGTTTACAGTTATAGAAAAATCTTGCATCCAATTTGTGTGTGTCTGCCCGCCTGCTTCAGTGGCTGCGGAAGCAGAACTCGATTCCAACGATTGACTGCCGGGAAAGTCTTTAAATATATGATCTGCAATAGAAAACTTTGGTATAAATGGAATCATCAGCGCAATCAGCAATAAGAACCACAGATTGTACTGCCATTTTGCGGATAATTGTCTTTTAAATAACTTCTTTATCAACATAATAAATCCAATGGTGATGGAAGAAACGAGAAAACCTATTGCTAGATTGGTGCCAAACATCATTTTCGCCTCCATTCTTTTGTTCTGTTATGAAAACCGTACCGTATGCATGTTTTTCATTTTAATGTTTTTCATATGAGATATTACCGCCAGTTGATTGAACTTGAAACCGTTGACTATAGCAAAAATAGTACAAGTCTTTCAAATTACATTTGTAATACATTTGATTTTATCATTCCACATTCATGTGATCAATCTACTTTGCTTAAAAAAACAATTGACACGTTCGGACTACAAATGTAATATTTAATTACACGTGTAATCTGTATAAAATTGGAGGAGGAATTTTAGAATGAAAAATGATCGAGTTCGTCTTAATAAAAAGCTGTTACCCTTATTACTTATTGTATTAATAGGATTAATGGGATGTTCTAATAGCGCAGACAAAAGCAAGGAAGTTGAAAAGGAAACATCATCAGGCAAGCAGAAAGCCTTCAAGGAATTAGAGCATGAATTTGATGCAAGACTTGGTGTATATGCAATTGACACAGGATCCGATCAGACGGTTGAATACCATTCAGATGAAAGATTTGCTTATGCTTCCACGTTTAAGGCGCTGGCAGCAGGTGCAATTTTACAAACAAAATCAGTTGAAGAATTAGAAAAAGTAATAACGTATTCTAAAAAAGACTTAGTAACATATTCTCCTATCACGGAAAAACATGTGGATAGCGGAATGACACTGGAAGAAATCTGTCTAGCCGCCCTGCATTACAGTGACAATACGGCGGCAAATCTTTTATTTGCAGAACTTGGGGGACCTGATGGACTGGAAGAAATCTTAAGAGAAATTGGCGATGACACTACCAATGTAAATCGTACCGAGCCTGATTTAAACGAGGCCGCACCAGGCGATACCCGTGATACAAGTACCCCCAAAGCACTGGCTAAAAATCTTCAAACGTTTACTTTAAGTGACATGCTACCTGAGGACAAGCGGTCCTTATTAATAGAGTGGCTGAAGGGAAATACAACCGGAGATACACTGATACGCGCAGGAGTCCCCGATGGTTGGCAGGTAGGTGACAAGACCGGGGCAGGTAACTACGGTACAAGAAATGATATTGCTGTTGTATGGCCATCAGACAAAAGAAAACCGATTGTTATCGCTATTCTTTCCAGTCGAGATAAACAGGATGCGGATTATGATGATGAGCTTATCAAAAAGGCGACTGAAATTGCGATAGAACAGCTGGATATTGATAAATAACATAATAGAAAATGAAGTAATCTAAAGTAGATGATAACGAAAATGTCATTTCAATAGAAAAAATACAGCTTTTTAAGTCAATCTCCTTCTAGTGGAATATTTACCGTGTCCACTCAAATACATTCTCTTATGTCAATAATAAATAATAAAGCCGATTTCCTAAGTTAAAGGAAATTCGGCTTTATTAGCTAGGTGGAGCGGATCAGTATTCTGATGTATAGGTACCATCTAGATAAACCTTATAAATATTTACTGTACCCGTTCCGCCTGCTTCCTGCATAGATTTAGAGGTTAATTTTACCTCATAGTATGACCCTTTTTTGTCATTTTGAATGCCACCCATGTCACTAAATACTAAATCCTTATTGTCGTCCATTCCCAGTCGGTGTCTAAGATAGTTTTCAGCAGCAGTTCCATTGACGATCACATGTTTATTGGCAGTGGAATTTATCTGGTTCATCGTTTGGTGATCCGCGTGAGGAACCGTTTCCGTATCCGCTTGCGCATGTGCATCTGTCGCTAATGTTCCCATTCCCAATACCGAACCAGTCAATAGAGAAGCCGCAACACCCTTTGTTAGCGTTTTCTTTGTAAGCATACTGATCTCCTTTCTTAGTATAGTCCCTCCTATAGGATGGTCATTATCTATGTACCCTTCGTTTCTAAACAATTAACTGGATATTTCGTATGAAATTAAATATTCATATTAGCTGGGAACTATCATGATGAATGTCTGTCGTGGGATAACTTAATTTCAGCACCGCTGGTTCTTTTCACCTAGCTTCAGCAAGTAATTTTTTATATAGGCAGATACACACTTTACACGTCATGACATAAGATGCAGTAATGAAAAAATAGGGAGGTGTCCCAATGATTATCCATGTCGTTCACCCAGGCGAGACACTATGGCAAATCGCCAACCGGTATGCTGTCGATATGAATGGCATTGTGCACATAAACGGATTGCCTAATCCGAATCAATTATTGGTTGGCCAATCACTGGTTATTCCTGTGCCCGGTACTTCACATACAGTAAAAGCCGGCGAAACATTATGGTCAATTGCCCAACAATATGGTGTCTCCATACAAACCATTATCCAGGCAAATCAACTCGCCAATCCGAATGTCCTTTCACAAGGAACCAATTTATTTATCCCGTCAATGCCACATATTGTTCAACCCGGGGAGACTTTAGCGCAAATTGCTAGCCGATATGGTACAACAGTTCAGGCGATCATGCGTGAAAACAGCCTGACAAACCAAAACATGATTTATCCGGGCGTACACTTAGTAATCCCAAGCAGAAAACCTGTAATTGAAGTAAATGCCTATACGTATCAATCGGAGGAAAATGCAGTCAACAGCTTGCACGAGGTCGGTGACTTACTGACTTATTTCAGTCCATTTGCATATATGATCAAAGAAGATGGAACTCTACAAGCTATGAACGACCAGCGCATGATCCAAGCTGCCGTAGCTGAAAATATTGTACCCATGCTTTCTATCACCAATTTTACTTCTAGCCAAACGGGATCCAATGTTGCTCATCTCATTTTGAGTAATTCGCAGCTGCGAAATAAGGTACTTACCAACGTCCTGCAAGTAATGGATCAAAAGGGATATAAGGTTTTAAATGTCGACTTTGAGAATGTCCTGCCAGAAGACCGTGAGAATTATAATCGCTTTCTGCAATTAGCAGTTGACCGTCTCCATCCAAAAGGCTATCTGGTATCAACAGCACTTGCGCCTAAAACAAGCGCAACTCAAGGCGGTCTGTTATACGAGGCACACGACTACGAAGCACATGGCAGAATTGCTGATTTTGTCATTTTAATGACGTACGAATGGGGTTACCGGCTTGGCCCACCTCAAGCTATCTCTCCCATCAACCAAATGAGACAGGTGGTAGAGTATGCCCTCTCTGTTATGCCCGCAGAAAAAATATTCCTGGGCTTTCAAATCTATGCACGGGATTGGTTGACGCCCCATGTCCAAGGGCAAGAGGCGGAAACATTCAGTCCACAAGAAGCGATTCGTCGTGCCATTCAATATGGGGCATCGATTCAATATGACACAACTGCACAATCCCCATTCTTTCGCTATGTAGATGAACAAGGTCAATCACATGAGGTATGGTTTGAAGATGCCCGCAGTGCCCAAGCCAAATTTGATTTGGTAAAACAATATAACCTTCGTGGCATTAGCTATTGGGCGTTAGGTTATCCTTATCCACAAAACTGGGCGTTACTGAACGATAATTTTACGATCAGAAAACTAACCTCGTAACCAATAAGTGACGGGTTTCCGTTACTTATTTGGTTTTATTGCAGGAAGGAATGGTACGCGAGAAGTTGCGAAATTAATTGCCATTTACTCCTGCATCTATCTCCCCCACTCGCTATACTGCAATTCGCTCTCCATGGTGAATGCCGGCACGCAGCGGTTTTACCAGCCGTTTGTGACCTCTCACAGCCACTGTGCACAAATAATGACCATCCCCTTCGATAACCTCCGGTGCAGGTGCGGGAATTTGCGAATAGAGCAGCAATCCGTAAAGCATCCAAGCAATAATGTAAACCTTAAAGGAGCAGCATCCTATTTACGCAGACGATGTGTTTCATGACGTCATTTACAAAACCCTTATCCCCAGCAACTCAGCTATCCTCTCTCGATACCTGTCAAACTCTCCAATCTCTTTCAAATTGGCTAACATCCCCTGCAGGACATAATGATCCAGTTCTGGCTTTTCAAGTTCATGTTGAAGAAAATCCACCACATGACGAAGACCGTCCTTTTGCTCGTTGGAAAGATTCATTTCCTCTAGTTTTTCCGCCATTTCTGCCAGCATAGTAACAGCTTGGCTCTTCCCATCCATGGTTGAACACATCTCCTCCGGGAGCAAATGTCCAAAGATACTTTTATTTATAATAGGTTTTTCTCCATGGTCAAAGGCCTGTACGATATCATCAATTCGATTCAGTAAAAATCCCGCAACACGATCGACCTCGAAGTCCAGATTATGAAATAACATTGTAGCTAAATAACTATTTCGCATACCTTCCGTCAGCAAAATAATATCAGCAATGTAAGGTGTGATTTTTTCACCATAAATTTCCCTAAGATTTCGGCAGTACCAGCTAAGCATTTCTCTTCGGCTTTGATCCATAATATCTTGCAATTCCTTATTTATAGAAAAGTTTTGTTCACGTAAGTAGACAATGAAAAACGCACGATGTTTACCCAGTAATTCAAATGGTACACGCAACTGTTGGCGCAATTTATTGCGTGGATCGACATCTGCTTGCTCAATTGCAATGAACATATCTTTTATCTGATCAAAATAATATTGGAAAATCGCAACATGCAATGCTTCTTTTGAAGAAAAATAATGATAGAACGCCCCTTTGGATATGCCACAATCCTCAACAATGTCTTGGACGGACGTATTGAAAAAACCATTTTCGGCAGACAATCGAATGGCAGATGCAATAATATCTTGTTGTTTATCTTCTCTCATTTAGCCTCACCCGTTTTTTTAGCTTGTTAGTCCTTTTTTTCCTTGTTGTTATTCATTATGACCAGCTAGTCACATTTTGTCAATAAAGTGACGCTTCATTCGGTCGGGCCTTTTCACCCCGCTAAATATAAAAGTTGGATTAATTGAAGAATAATATTTGTATTTATCCCTTGATTTAGACCACCGAGTCAATTAATATAGGATATGTGACTTTTATAACATAAATCTGTCCGAATTATCGTTGTTTCCAAATAAAACCAGTAAATAGACGTAGGTATTATGCAACGTTTATGACTGACCAGTCAGCACAGGAAACATTTTGGAATAATGAATGGGGTTCGAAACATGGCATTAGACAGATAGAAACATACCATACAGGGGAGTGTGAGAAATTGAAAAGCATCATCAACTTTGCCCTGAACAACAAGTTCGCCATATGGATTCTTACCATACTAGTTGTTGTTACAGGACTTTATTCTGGCATGAACATGAAACAGGAAACCATGCCGGATATTACCTTACCAAATATCTCGGTCGTAACGACGTATCCCGGTGCAGCCCCGGATGAAGTCACGGAAAAAGTGTCCGAGCCAATCGAGCAAACTGTGCAAAATCTGGAAGGAATAGAAACGGTCTATTCCTCATCCATGGCCAACGCATCGTCCATTCAGTTGGAATTTGACTTTGATACCGACATGGATGAGGCACTCAATGAAGTGAAAGAGGCCGTGTCGAACACAGACTTGCCTGACGGTGCAGAGGACCCGAATGTTTCACGTCTCAGTATCAATGCCTTTCCGGTCATTGCTTTGAGTATCAGCAACCCGGATCAATCGATGGAAGCATTGACAAATACAGTAGAAAAAGATGTCGTGCCTGCATTAAAAGGCATCGATGGGGTGTCCGATGTCCAGGTGACCGGACAGCAATTACAAAAAGTGACCATTGACTTTGATCAAAAGAAACTGGATAAGTACGGATTAACAGAAGAGACCGTACAGCAATTGATTCAAGGGTCTGACATCACCTATCCGTTAGGGTTGACCAACTTTGATAAAGAAGTGAAAAACCTTGTCATTGATGGAAACGTTGCTAGTATCAAAGACTTAAAGAAATTGAAGATACCATATACGCCTGCACCGGCAGATCAAGGCCAGGCTAGTCAAGATCAAATGGCTGGGATGCAAGACCAGATGCCTGACGGTGATGCAGCACAACAAGACGGTATGCCGGGAACTGATCAAGCCCAACAAGGCCAAATGCCTGACGCTGGGCAAGGACAAGCGGATAAACAGCCGGAAATCCCAACCGTCTCCTTAGATAAATTGGCTGATATTAAACTTGTAAAAGAATCAGAATCTATCTCCAGAACCAACGGCGAAGATTCCATTGGTATCCAAGTTGTCAAAGCGGCAGACGCGAATACCGTGAATGTCGTCAATGACGTAAAGGACCAGATGGACGAATTTGAAAAAGACTTGGGGATCACCTCAGTGTCCACATTCGACCAAGGGGAGCCAATTGAAGAATCTGTCAGCACCATGATGAACAAGGCATTGTTTGGTATTATTTTTGCTGTCATCATCATTTTATTGTTCTTGAGAAGCTTTAAAACGACACTTATCTCGATCGTGTCGATTCCATTATCATTATTGATTGCCATTTTTGTGCTCCATTATATGGACATCACCTTAAACATCATGACCCTTGGTGCATTAACTGTCGCCATTGGACGTGTTATCGATGACTCCATCGTTGTTATGGAAAACATCTATCGGCGTATGGCATTATCAGATGAGAAATTACGTGGCAAAGAATTGGTCAGGGAAGCAACACGGCAAATGTTCATCCCGATCTTGTCATCGACGATCGTAACGATTGCTGTATTCTTGCCAATGGGCTTAGTGCACGGGCAAATAGGCGAATTATTCATGCCGTTTGCGCTCGCCGTCGTATTTGCACTGGCAGCATCCTTACTCGTAGCCATCACGGTCGTACCAATGCTGGCTCATTCTTTGTTCAAAAAACGATTAAACAGTTCAACAGCCGGTAACAACGAAAAAGCGGAAAAGAAACCAAGCGCACTAGCCCGTTTTTATAAGCGTATTTTAGAATGGGCATTAAACCATAAAATTATTACCTTTGGCGGTGCAGTGGTTGTGCTTGTATTAAGCTTGTTCCTGCTGCCGCTCATCGGTGTCAACTTCCTGGCCGACGAAGAACAAAAAATGGTCATGGCAACCTATACACCGGAACCAGGGGAAACCCATGATGAAGCGGAAGCAACTGCTGCTGATGCGGAAGATTTAATCAGCAAACGCGATGGCATCACCACGTACCAATATTCGCTCGGTGGCGGAAGTCCGATGGCGATGATGGGAATGGGTGGCGGAGAAAATTCCGCGCTATTCTTCATTGAATATGACGAGGACTATAAGAATTTTGATGAAGAAAGTTCTAAAATCATCGAAGACTTGAACAAACAAACAGATATTGGTGAATGGAAAAGCATGGACTTCGCTAGTATGGGAAGTGGCATGGAGTTATATGTCTACGGGGATAACCTAAAAGACATTCAAAAAACTGCTGGTGACGTGGAAGATATCCTGAAAGATAACAAGGATCTAGAGAAAGTCGATTCCAGTATTTCCGAGGCGTATGATCAATATACGCTTGTTGCCAATCAGAAAAAATTGAGTAAATACGGATTAACAACAGCACAAATCGGTATGAGCCTAAGTGACATGGGCGAAAACTCCCCCATCACCACTGTGAAGCAAGATGGGGAAGATGTAGACGTCTATATGGAAGTAGAGAAAAAAGATTACAAGAGTATCAAGGATTTAACCAATATGGATATTGATACGCCACTTGGAACAACCATTAAAGTCGGCGATGTAATGGATGTCAAGGAAGGAAAATCACCAGATACCATTGAGCGCCAGAACAACAAAATGGTCGCTTCCGTTTCAGCTGACATTAAGACCGATGATGCGGGAACCGTATCCGCTCAAGTACAGAAGAAAATTGACAAACTCGACACGCCAAGCGGTGTCAGCGTAGACTTCGGCGGTGTGACGGAGGAAATCAATGATTCCTTCACACAACTTGGTTTGGCCATGCTCGCGGCAATTGCGATTGTATACTTTGTACTTGTCGTAACCTTCCATGGCGCATTGGCACCATTTGCTATCCTATTCTCGTTGCCATTTACGATTATTGGCAGTCTCGTTGCCTTATGGATCGCGAACGAGCCATTGAGTGTATCAGCCATGATCGGTGCACTAATGTTAATTGGTATTGTCGTGACAAATGCGATTGTCTTAATTGACCGTGTTATCCATCAAGAAAGAGAAGGACTCGCGACAAGAGAAGCACTGCTGGAGGCAGGATCAACAAGACTTCGTCCAATCCTGATGACAGCACTTGCGACGATTGGCGCATTAATTCCGCTTGCGATTGGCGCAGAGGGCGGCGGTCTAATTTCTAAAGGACTCGGCATCACCGTTATCGGCGGCTTGATCAGTTCAACGCTCTTAACACTTGTGATTGTACCAATTGTGTACGAGGTGCTTGCTAAGTTCCGGAAAAAAGAATTGTAGAAGATAAAAAGACAGCTGGTTAGATGACCAGCTGTCTTTTGTGTTATCTGACGGTTTATAAAGCAATTACCGTTAAAATGGAAATTCCCGATATTCCTTTTGGACGGAAATCCACTTCATTTTGGTAAACTCATCAATGACCCACGGATTACCAAACCGGCCCATACCACTTTGTTTGTTACCGCCAAATGGAATATTTGCGGCATCATTAACGGTTTGATCATTAACATGGGTCATGCCTGCGTCAATCTTTAACCCATATGCTTCGCCTTTTTGCAAATCAGATGTAAAAATAGCAGACGTCAATCCATACTGTGTATCATTCGCTAATTCAATCGCTTGCTCATCAGAATCTGCTCTAATCATTGATACCACGGGGGAAAATAATTCGGATTGTGCGATATCATCTTGATTAGCGACATCCACAAAAACATACGGGGTCAATACATTCCCGATCCGTTTTCCTTCAAGTCCCAGTTTTGATCCGTTCTGTTTCGCCTCCTCTATCATTCCCTGAACCTTTTCCAATTGACTCTGATTAATTAATGGCCCGATCACTGTATTTTTATCGGTTTGATCACCATAAGGTAATGCAGCTGCACGTTTGATAAACTTGTTGGTGAACTCCTCATATAAATCTTGATGGACAATGATCCGGTTCACACACATGCAAATTTGTCCCTGATGCATGAACTTACCAAAGATGGCAGCATCTACCGCCTTATCAACATCAGCGTCTTGTAATACAATAAATGGATTATTTCCTCCGAGCTCCAATGCCACTCGTTTTAAGTGCTCACCAGCAATTTTTCCAATCTGTTTCCCAACATTTGTTGAACCGGTAAAAGCGATCAGCTGGACAACTGGATTTTCCATCATTTCGTTACCGATTTCCTCAATATCGGTTAAGACAGATTGAAACACCCCTTTCGGCAATCCTGCATAATCAAATGCTCTAGCCAAAATAGAGCCGCCAGTCAGGCCAACCTGTAGATCTGCTTTATGCACAACCGTATTCCCTAGCGCAATGGCGGGTGCAATCGAGCGCATCGATAAATTCATCGGAAAGTTAAATGGCGAAATCGATGATATAACCCCAAGCGGCTGTCGGTATATCCGATTGACCTTGCCTTCAATAGATGACTCCACTTCCTTTATTTCTTCCCCGGCATCCATATACGCAAATGTTTCTTGGAGCACATCAATTGTCAAATTTAATTCCAATTCGGCCTTTAACAGTGTTCCACCCGTCTCTCTGCTGACAATTTGAATAATTTCATCCTTATTATTTTGCAAAAACTCCGCTGCTTTACGAAAAATCTCTTTACGCTGCTCCACCGATGAATGTGCCCAATCCTTCTGACACATTTCCGCTACTTTATAGGCTTCCTTCATCTGATCCAGTGACGCAATGCTAACGGTAGTAATTACCGTATCATCATACGGATTCAATATATCATACGTTCTGCCAGTGTTACCCTCTGCCCATTCTCCATTTAAATAACTTTTATTATAATCCACTGCAACGTTTTCCATGTTTATCAACTCCTCTATGCCTATCGTTCGCTTGTTATGATGGATTATACAAAAAGTAATTCCCGATTTTTCTAAATAGAAATCATAAGGGGCGCTTCCTTTGCTTCACTAGCATGGAACCGCCCCTTGATTTTCTTTCAGCATGGTCATCTTACGCAGATATGAAATGGACCACTTTAATGAATGAAGTTTTACGTTACCTATTATCCACTTTTTCCGGATAAAGATCATGCTGCATTAATCGTTTGCTCGCCATCTCTTCAAAAATGGTGCCCAGCTTTCCATAATTGCAATACGGATCAATCGATATTCCACCACGTGGTGTGAATTTCGCCCATACTTCAATATACCTTGGGTCCATGAGTTCAATTAAGTCCTTCATGATCAGATTCACACAGTCTTCATGGTATGCCCCATGATTTCTAAAACTGAACATGTACAACTTTAATGACTTGCTTTCTACCATCCGTACATCTGGAATATATGAAATATAGATGGTTGCGAAATCCGGCTGACCTGTCATCGGACATAAACTCGTAAATTCCGGAATATTGAACTTTACAAAATAATTATTTTCCTGATGCTGATTTTCAAATGTCTCCAGCACTTCCGGGCAGTATTCATAATTGTATTTTGTATTCTGATTACCTAACAGTGTCAGGTCCTTTGTATCGCTCTCTTTCATACTTGTTCTCCTCCTTCATTCTATCCCTGTCTATCGTGCGGTCCGTAATTTGTTTGCCATTACTTGTTCCTGTGTTGTGATATTAGGCTCATAGATTCCCAATTTCATAACGAAATGCCTTATTCCACCTGCTACGATCAACTGCATCAGGGCTTTAGCCACCCATTGACCGGCTACGGCATACAAAACCAAATCCCATGGAACGTATCCAAGCCCAAGAGGTCCGATACCAATAATGACAAACACAGCTGAATCAAGCAATCCGGCGACAACCCCTGAATACATGACCCGCTTAACAAAAGGGAGTTTAAAACGTGTATATATTTCGGTATCTGTTGTTTCCGATATAATAAAACTTAACGTTGAAGCGAATACCACCCATAATGCATCACCCAATAAATGACTGGTAAGCGCCGACAATGCAAGTGCAGCAACAATCCACAGATACGTTTTTGCCCGGCCATACCTGTTCTGAACCATGTCACGCATGACAAGCGTTAATCCGATAAATAACGTTCCATACGGTATGATAAATAAACCCAAGTTAAGCGGCGCAAATTTGGCAGTAATCACGTTTGCAAGTACAATCGATAATAAGTATATAAACACTCTATACACGCTCATACGCTCCTTCCAGGTAAGCTGTTAGACCTTGCTTTCTTAACCTGCAAGAAGGGCATTCGCCGCAACCGTCACCAATAATTCCGTTATAGCATGTAGTTGTATACGCTCTGATATATTCCAGCCTGCCCATTTGGTCCGCCATTTTCCATGTTTCTGCTTTATTTTTCCACATTAACGGCGTGTGAATGTCAAAGTGAGTGTCCATGGCAAGGTTCAGTGTCTGATTCAATGACTCGATGAAATCGTTGCGGCAATCTGGATAGCCACTAAAATCAGTCTCACTGACACCGGTAATCACATGTCTTGCACCAATACGTTTTGCGTAAATCGCCGCAAAGGATAGAAAAATATGGTTCCTGCCCTCGACGAATGTATTTGGTACCTTCCCCGTCTCGTCAATATCCATATCCTTTCGAGTCATGGCATTTTCGGTTAGCTGATGAAGTAAGGACATATCTAATACGGTATGCTTTACCCCCAGATCTTTCGCAATCTTCTCTGCAGAATCAAGCTCCGAAATGTTTCGTTGCCCATACAAAAAAGTGACGGCTTCAACGATGTCAAACTTCTCCAATGCCCAGAGAAGACAGGTTGTTGAATCTTGCCCGCCACTAAATACGACTACTGCTTTTTCCATATGTAATTCCTCCTAGTTTTTATTAAAGAGGGGATGGTTGCGAACCCTCTGTATATAGTATAAATGATGCAGCCATCTTTTTTAAGGGGAAAAGATATCAATTGGCCTTGCTTATTTGAAAGTTAGTTCCTGAACCAATCGATCATAAGCCTTCATGTCCGTAAATGACCGAAGTGAATAATATTTCTTATTTGGTGCAACATTTTTCACCGTTGACAGCAGGCGCTCGTGACAAATAATTAAATCACAGCTGGAAGAAATTTCATTAATAGATGCATTCTCTACGGAAATTGGTAAATCTGTCTGTTGAAGTTTTTTCCTCAGCATGGCCGCTCCCATTGCACTAGAACCAATCCCCGCTTCACAAACAAAACAAATCGAATGGATCACAGCGCCCCTCAATAACGATTCATCCGGTTCATCCATTGTATTTGCTTTCAGTTTCGTATTATCCACTTTTTCTTCTTGCGGCTGTGACAGTTTACCACTTTCGGTTAATTGATAAAATTTGTGTATGGTTTCTTTTGTATCCCACACTGTAGGTGATTGTGAAACATTTCTCAGCAATAACAGACTGACAAGAAACGATGTAAGCGCTGATAAAAGAATGCCGAATAAAACGAATAACATGTCTTCCTTAGGTGCAAGCCCAACAACAAGAAAAACACTGCCAGGCGAAGAAATAGCTACCAGTCCAACTTGAAACAATTGAAAACAAAAGACGCCAACCATCCCGCCCAAAATAAGAGAAATGATCAATCTAGGTTTCATCAGCACATATGGAAAATAAACTTCATGAATTCCACCGAAAAAGTGCACAGATGTAGCAAGTTTTGCTCCCTTTCTTTGCTCTCCTTTTGTTTTAAACCAGTAAGCCAGAAGAATTCCCAATCCAGGTCCAGGATTTTGTTCGATTAAGAAAAATATCGATTTGCCTAATTCATTCACTTGGTGAATTCCAAAGGGAGCCAAGATTCCAAAGTTAACAATGTTATTAAAGAATAATACTTTGGCCGGCTCCACAAAAACGGACACAATCGGAAGCCAGAATGAATTAGCGATTGATTGCAATAACCCAAGCGCCAGCCCCATCCCTGTTGAAAATACCTTTCCTATGTATAAATAACAAAGCAACGTTAATACAAACGCGGCACAGGCAGTCACTATATTTCCGATTAAAAGTTCATACCCTGCGCCAGGCAACCGCTTAATAATATATTGATCAATTTTCTTTATCCCCCAGCCTGCTACTGGCCCGATTATCATTGCACCAAGGATCGCCGGAACTGTACTGGAAAGTGTCAGGCCAAATGTGGCTGCCGCTGCAACAGTGGCGCCCCTTTGGCCTCCAATTAACCTGCCACCGGTAAAACCTATCAGCACAGGCAGTATGGTATGGTATACCGGATTCACAAGTTGCATAATCGTTTCATTGTACCACCAGCCGTAATTACCAAAAATCACACGAATAAAACCAACAGCAATGATAATGATTATATTTTGATATACCATCGCACTCAAAAGCTGGGCGAATTTCCTCATTTTTCTTGTAACTCCTTCACCATGGAAGTTATCCGTTCTTTATATGATCTCGTCAATACCATTTCAAATAGACGCTTCACCTCATGATCTGTTCCACTGATGACCCCGGCTAAAAAGGCATCATCAATAAATGACGCAGGAATTTCACTAATCATTTTCATATGTTCTTCAGGGGCTTCCATCGGTATAACCAGCAATATCATTGCCTGTACACGCTGTTTTGTTCCATCATCTCCATACCACAATACAGGTGCATCCGTGCGAAACACAGCAACTACAGGAGCTTCCACCCCTTTAGATTTCGTATGTAACATTGCCAAACCTTCTAACATAAAACCACCCTGCTGTTCACGTGATTTTAAATCATTCCGTAATATATCCATATCCGTAATAGCCGCTGCGTCCTTCATCCTATCAAGCAGGCTTGAAACTCTATCAGAACCAAATTCCACATGCTTATATACATGAAAAGTCCTTAATAGTTGCATCATGCCTTCTCCATAGACTGCAAGAGATAAAAGTGAGGAAGCCTCGTCGTCTTTTTTCTCATCACTATTTTGTAATGGCAAAGGATTTTCTGCCGCATGCATATGAATGGTACTGACTAAGGTGTTCCTGATTTTCCCTAAATCTTCTTTGTTCAAAAAAGGACTCACAACCACGATATTGATATCACTTACAACAGACAGATTCACCGTGGAAATAATGACATCAATAGTACGATTATCTTTTAACCACTCCGTCAGTTCATTCACGGAGATGACAGCTTCTACTTCCAGATTAGACACTTCAGAACGGATTTTTGTAGCTAGATACATAGATGTACCAAGGCCACTTGCGCAAACAACCACCGCTTTATAATGTTCCTTCATGTAATTCTTAATTCTAAGCACAGAAGCCCCTACATGCATAGACAGATAGCCAATTTCATCTTCCGGGATCAAATACCCTGTCTTTTCCGTCAGTACAGCACAGGCCTGTTCACAGGCGACAAAGACATCACGATAATTTTCCTTTATTTTATCCAGCATCGGATTGTGTATTTGCAAGCCATATTTCAAGCGATTGAATACCGGAACAAAGTGGGAGACCAATCCTTCAAACAACAGCTTATCCCCATCAAAGGGTTCATCAAGATAATGTTCAATCGATCGAATGAAGCTTTGTGTCAGTTCAATCCACATGAACGCTTCATTGCTCTCATCCTCTGAAGCAATCTTTTTGGACACCTTAGCACCCGCCAAATGGAGAGAAATATACTTTATTTCAATTTCAGGGAACGTTAAGGTAAATACCTCCTCCAAGCGACAGACAATTTTTTGAGCTATTAAAACTGTATCCGCATCTAAAGGTTCCCAATGACTTAAATTGGTATAATCTATGACCTTGCCACTCTGGATTCTTTCCATTGCTAACACGATATGAATGATAAGGTTGACGTAATTTCTATCCGTCAGTATATAATCCGGCTGTTCCTCCAGTACATCATGCAATGCGCGATCAACATCTATTATTTTATCCGGCTGTACGAATTTAAGCAGCCTGTTGCGTACGACAGAACCTAATTTCCCATACAAAATTTCATCGTCTGCATTCGACTCCCGAAAAAGCTCAAGCCAATCTTCAAATGTAATATCCTTATGCAGCAAACGGGATAACAGTGTTCGCCGTTGTTGCTCTGTCCCATCAATATAGATACCGATCCCCGGTGAACGTTCAACTTTGACACCACTCTCCTCGAAGGCTGAACTGATCTTATCCAAGTCATAGGATATAGTTGCCACAGAGACACCAAACTTCGAACTGAAATAGCCTTGTTTCAATGGCTCGTTTGATAATAATAGATCATAGGCGATGCCTTCTTGACGTTCCTCAGGAGAATAGGTAGTCATAATTTGTGCTTGCTGCAATTGTGCGTTCAACTTCTCTATATCTTCATCAGTTCCTTGCAGTTGAAGACCCGAACCAATTTTTCTTGATATCTTAATATTATACCTTTCTAGAACTGGTGCAAGGGATCTGATCTCTCTCTGAATCGTCCGTACACTCAGTTTAAAGTAATCTGAAAGAAGTTTATAGGAGATTGGCTTGTTTTCATTCATGAATGTTCGCAGTAATTCCTGTTGCCGTGAACTCAAAAAAATGGATGGTTCCACGCCTTTTCACTCCTTTCTGTTTCAAAGGGAGTTTCCCCCCGGTAATCGTTCCCAAGCATGAATCATGTCTGATTTTAAGCACGGAACAAAGGTTTTACCTGTTCATATATTTTTTGATACATTTGATAATCCACATCATACTTTTTTGCATTTTCACGAATAGTTGCCGTCTCATTGCGAGCGCTAAAAACTGCCGGAAAATCTTTGGGACTGTTCCAAATTCCAGCTCCCAAACCAGCCAACAATGATGCCCCATATGCCGGGCCTTCCCTGCCATCAAAAAACGTCAATTGCCGGCCTAACACATCTGCCAAGATTTGTCTCCAGGCGGCACTTTTGCTTGCCCCACCCGTAACGTACAAATCTTTAATAGACACATGGCACCGCTTGATCAATTCATAACAATCCTTTAAGCTGTATGATACACCTTCCAAAACAGCTCTAGTAAAGTGATTACGGGTATGATGATAATGCATACCGAAGAAAACACCTCTTGCATTCGGATCATTATGGGGTGTACGCTCACCGTTCAAATATGGTAAATAATATAACCCCTCTGAACCCGCCGGTATCGCATCAACCCCGGTAAGAAATGCATCAAATGTCTCTTTAGAAAACGTCTGTTTAAACCAGTTCAATGACATTCCTGCAGATAATGTTACACCCATCGCATGCCATGTATCTGGCACACAATGACAAAACAAATGCAGTGTGGTCAACTGTGCATCATCATTTACAGGAGGAAGCTCCTTTATTGGTGCAAAAACAGTTCCCGATGTACCAACACTAACAATACCTGAACCTTCTTCATAGATTCCATTACCAAGAGCCGCCGCTGCGTTATCTCCGGCTCCCGCTACAATCCTAGTTCCGTTTTGCAATCCTGTCAGACCCGCGGCATTTGCAGACACTTCACCGACAATTGCCTGACTTTCATGTACCTTCGGGAGCCATTCAAATGGAATATGGAGCGCTTCCATTATTTCTGTCGACCAATCTCGTCCTTGCGTATCAAATAGTGCTGTACCACTGGCATCGGACACATCGCAGGAAAAGACCCCGCTCAATTGAAAGACAATATAATCCTTCGGCAGCATGATGTGTCTGATTCTTGCGTATCTCTCGGGTTCATTCTTTTTGATCCATATTAGTTTCGGTGCTGTAAAACCTGGCAGTACAGCATTGCGTGTGATCGCTAACGTCCTATTCCTGCCCACTGCCTGTTCAATTTCTTCGCATTCTTTTTTCGTTCGAACATCATTCCATAAAATAGCATTACCCAGCACTTCCTTATTCCTATCCAATAATACCAGACTGTGCATCTGTCCGGAAACACCAATCCCTTTGATTTGATCCGCCTTAATTCCCTTTGCCCAAATTTGCTTTAATGATTCGATTACAGCATGCCACCATTGGCGGGGATCTTGTTCAGCCCATCCGGCCTTTGGCACATCAAAATCATAAGCATGACTGCCTTCTCCAACAATCTGTCCCTTTGTATCTACTACAAGCACTTTTGTTCCCTGTGTACCGATGTCAATTCCCATTAACAATTCCATATCCATCTGATAACCCCTTATCGACAAACGGGAAAAGCCACACTTTTTGTGACTTTCCCCATTTCGTTTTGATTGTTATATAGTTTTATTGGTCACAATTTGATTTGTACTTTTAAATCGTTTGGATCCCTCGGTCCTGTCAAAAAGTCAATGGTATCCTCAAGCGATATTTCTTTGGTGATGATATGCTGTAAATCAATCCGTCCATTCTTCACCCACTCATACGCAGGAAGGAACGTGTGATTGATTGCCATGGTGCCTAGTATCGTCCAATCATTATTATAAAGTTTAAAGGTATCCACTGCCACCTTGGATTCCTGCGGCGTGACACCGAACTGCAGGTACGTCGCCGTTTTCCCCAAATAATCAAATGCCTGTTCAATCACCTTTGGGATCCCGGTAGCATCGATCACGACATCAAACCCATGTGGATACATATCTGCATTTAATTCCTTTGCACTGTTTTCACTTAAGACACCCTTCGTCGCCCCCCATTCTAATGCCATATCAAGCTTTTGCTGCGAGATATCCACTACGACGACTTCAGATGCCCCAGCCATTTTCACGGATTGGACAAGCTGCTGTCCCATGGCGCCGGCTCCAAATAAAAGTACTTTGTCACCCACTCGCAAATTCAAACGATTCATCCCGTGTACGACACATGCCATCGGCTCAATGAATGCCGCTTCGGCAAATGACATAGAATCAGGTATCTTTACAACATTGCTGCTGGGGACTTTGACATACTCAGCCATGCTTCCATCCACTGTGTTACCCAATGCCCCCCAGTTTTCACACTGGTTGCCGCGATTGGTAAGGCAAAATTCACAATGCCCGCAAAAAAGCGACGGATCGGCCGTTACTCTTTCTCCCACTTGAAATCCGTTTACATTTTCTCCAATTTCATACACCGTACCAGAGAATTCATGTCCCGGTATAATCGGATATGGCGAAAGAAACTCTCCTTGGAAAATATGAATATCGGTCCCGCAAATGCCGATATTCTCCACCTTGATGGTGATTTCATCGGCTCCCGGTGTTGGGTATGGAACCTCTTTAATAGCAGCGAAGTACGGTTTTTCGATGACTAAAGCCTTCATTTGTGATCCTTTCCTTTCCATTCAAAGTTGTCTATTGTTTATCAATAATGGCCACCCTCTTCACAGACGGCACATGTACGTTGGTTATGCTGCTTCTATTTTGTTTGTCCTTTTATCCTTTCACTGCTCCCATTGTCAATCCTCGTACCAGCTGTCTCTGGGTAAACCATCCCAAAATGATAACCGGTAAGATGGATATAGATGCAGCGGCACACATTTTAGCCCAGAACAGTCCCTCCTGTGTCATATAGGAAGCCATGTATACTGGCAACGTTGCTGCATTGGTATAACTCAAACTAACTGCAAAAAAGAATTCATTCCAGGCAAACACCATCGATAATAGTGCGGTTGATAGCAGCCCCGGCCTCACAAGCGGTAACACAACTTTAAAAAATGCTTGTAACCCGGACGCGCCGTCAACCTGTGTCGCTTCAATGATTTCGTAGGATACATCATGAAAAAAGGACCGCATCATCCAAACAATCAATGGTACATTCATCCCAGCATAAAGCAATGTCAGCGAAAGCAAGGAATCTAACAGATGTACATGATTAAATAGCAAGTACAATGGGATAATAATTCCCGCAACAGGCAGAAACCTGGTGGAAATCATCCAAAATAAAATATCGTCCCTGCGTTTTACCTTCAATAATGCCAAAGCATAGGCAGCAGGAACCCCAAGCAGAAGTGCCAGTACGGTTGACGCCACTGTAACAACAACAGAGTTGGCAAAGAACCCACCGATTCCGGCCTGCCAAACAATCTCGAAGTTTTCCAATGATGGCTTGAAAAAGAGGGTAGGTGGAATGTTAATGGCTTCGCTTTCTGATTTAAATCCAGTGATAAAAATCCACAGAATCGGGAAAAAGAACAAAATAGCAATGACATAGGTAAGCAGTGTCAGTGAGCCGGATGCAATTTTCTTCATGATTGTTCCTCCCTAAACATACGACGTAATACTTTAAACATGAACATCATCATAACAATGGTTAATATGACCGTTACGACACCAACTGCCGACGCTTCACCGATGTCCCAATTCTGGAAACCGGCGCGGTAAACCAGAAATGACAGGTTGGTAGAGGCATAACCCGGACCACCCGCTGTCGTGACATAAATTTCACCAAATACCTGCAAGATGAACATCAGACCCAACAAAAGCACAACCTCGATGTACCTGACTAGATGCGGAATCGTCACATGGATGAACTGACTAATTTTGTTTGCACCATCCAGTTGTGCCGCTTCAATCAATTCAACAGGAAGCGACTGCAGACCAGCTAATAGGATCAGCATAAAAAATGGTGTCCACATCCAGGACACGATCAATATAATGGATGTAAGCGGGTGTGCTGATAACCAGTCAATCGGTGCTTGCCCGAATACATTTGCAAAATAGGAAGACAAACCGAAATTCGGATTATACATCAATGTTTTCCATACGATTGCCGACACTGTTGGCATCACAAAGAAAGGCGTGATAAACATTGTTCGGACAATACCTTTGGCAAAAAAATTGCGATTCATCAGCAACGCAAATACAAAGCCCAACAGGAAACAAATGATTAAAACAGCAACAGTAAGGGTTACCGTATTCCCAAATACTTGGTAAAAACTCGATGATGTCAGGATCTTCTTAAAATTTGCCAGCCCTTTAAATACAATACCTTTATCCGGCCGCAA
Organism: Lentibacillus songyuanensis; assembly: GCF_039548255.1. Lineage (NCBI taxonomy): Bacteria > Bacillati > Bacillota > Bacilli > Caryophanales > Bacillaceae > Lentibacillus > Lentibacillus songyuanensis. The sequence continues at coordinate 257,825 of NZ_JBCLVH010000001.1, read as the reverse complement.
TAAATTCCAATCTTGAAAACTATAATAAATGGTTATCAAAAAAGGAATTTGCGTGATGATGATCAGATATATGGCGCTTGGCAATATCAGTCTTTTAACAGGAGGCTGGTTCAATTTTCTCTTTTTTTTAGCTGCTTGCATACTCATCCCCCTTAATGAAATCTGCTGTTAATGTGCTTTAACCATGAAAGGAATAGAAGAAGACACAATCTCCTATCTCCTTCTATCCTCTCCTTTATAAACGGTACGATTAATCTTTATACCCGCCATCTTTGGCAGCATCTTCTGCAAGTTTCTGGGATTCCTTCAGCGCGTCATCGACCGATTTATCCCCCGAAATTGCTGCTGCAATCTGCTGGCTGACCTCTGTACCGAGTGACTGGAACTCAGGGATGGCAGCATATTGCGCGCCAACATATGGTACAGGATTTACAGCAGGATTATCATAATCTACACTTTGAATGCTTTCCAGGACCATGTCTGCAAAAGGAGCAGCTTCCTTGTATTTTGGATTTTCATAGGTTGATATTCTCGTTCCCGAGGGTGCAACAACCCATCCTTTTTCCTCGCCAACAAGTTCCACATATTCTTTACTTGTCGACCATTTAATAAATTCGAAGGCAGCATCTTTATTTTTACTTGCCGATTCAATTGCAAGGGACCAGGCATACAATCCACCAGTATTTTCTTCTTTTACTTGCGTTGGAGCAAAAGCGTAGCCTATCTTCCCGACAACAGAGGAATCATCCGGATTATTCAATGTCCCTGCAGCAACTGTAGCATCGTACCACATAGCCGCTTTACCGGTTGACATCATCGTCAGCGCCTCTGTAAATCCGGTACTTGTTGCACCAGGCTGACCCGCATCTTTTAATAAATCAACATAGAAATTGATTGCATCTTTGGTTTCTTTGCTGTCAAGCTGTGCATTCCAGTCTTTGTCATAATAGGACCCGCCAAAAGCGTTGATCATCGTCGTCACTGGCGCCATCATTTCTCCCCATCCTGGTAAACCGCGCAATATGATTCCTGGCTCATCCGTTTTGTCTTTAATCGTGCGAGCCATGTCTCCAACTTCTTCCCACGTTGGATGTAAAGGCATTTCCAATCCTGCTTCTTTAAAAATATCCTTATTGTAATAGAGCATCGTGCTTTCACCATAGAATGGCAACGCATATAATTTATCATCATAAGTAAGTGCATCTCGCATAGTTGGGAAGATATCTTCCAGATCATACGCTTCTTTTTCATCATCGCTAAGGTCATCCAGCATTGGGCTGATTGGCTCAATCCATTCATTCTTCGCCCAAATCGGTGTGTCATACGTACTAATCGTAGCAATGTCAAAGGCTCCAGCGCCCAAGCCGACATCCTCTGTTACCTTTTTGCGAAGATCATTCTCCGGCAAGACAACGAATTCGACTTTAATTCCCGTGTCTTTTTCAAAATGCTCTTTCGTCAGCTCCTGCATAATCTTCATATCCGGATTATTAACGGTAGCAATTTTTAAGACTTTGTCATCCTTTTTATCCTTACCCGAAACGCTTTCTTCAGGAGAGGCGGAACTACATCCAGCTACGACAATTGTAAGCGCTATAAAAACCGCAAATAACAAACGTCCTCTTTTTTTCATGGAAAATCCCCCTTAATATTTTATACTTTCATACTATTAATTATAGCAAAGGAATCCGATAATAGATGAGAGAGTTGTCACAAAATTGTCATGCAAGTCCTGCGACAAAGTTGAGAGAGTTAAAATTCATATTATTACTCATGCAAGGGTGTGAGGGGCAGGTGTGTCGACCGGGGGACGAGCTTTGAATCAGGGGGGCATCAAACAGGGACGGGCGCATCGACCGAAATGGCCTTATCATCAACCCAAGGACGGGAACATCGACCAAATCGGTCATATCATCAACCCAGTGACAGGAACATCGACCGAAATGGCCTTATCATCAACCCAAGGGCGGGAACATCGACCAAATCGGTCATATCATCAACCCAGTGACCGGAACATCAACCAAAATCGCCTCTTCATCAACCCAAGGACGGGAACATCGACCAAATCGGTCATATCATCAACACAGCGACCGGAACATCAACCAAAACGCCCTCTTCATCAACCCAAGGATGGGAACATCGACCGAAACGGTCATATCTTCAACCCGGCGACCGGAACATCGACCAAAACGGTCATATCATCAACCCAGCGACCGGAACATCAACCAAAATCGCCTCTTCTTCAACCCAGCGACCGGAACACCGACCGAAATGGCCTTATCATCAACCCAGCGACCGGAACATCAACCAAAATCGCCTCTTCATCGACCCGCGCGGGGGATGCTTTCTTCCTTTAAGCCCTCTGTTTCCGGGTCATAACATCAAAGATCACCGCCAGGGCCAATACGCCACCGCGAATAATGTATTGCGGCGCTATTCCGACTCCCATCAAGTTCATACCATTCGTCAGCGTTGCCATAACAAGTGCACCTATAACCGCTCCAGTCACTTTGCCGACGCCTCCAGCAGCGGATACACCGCCGACAAATGCTGCCGCAATGGCATCAAGCTCAAACAATGTACCTGCCGTTGTTGTCGCCGATTGCAGCCGGGATGTAAATAGAATTCCCGATAATGCCGAGAGCATCCCCATGGAACCGAATACGAGAAACGTGATCTTACTAACATTAATCCCGCTAAGATGCGCGGCTTCCGGATTGCTGCCCACTGCATAGATATGTCGTCCAACAACGGTCTTTGTTGTAATAAAATGATAGATGAGCACAACGAGAAGAATCGTCACAACTGTCCAGGAAAAACCATGATATCCTGCCAGGATCCAGGTAATATAAGCAATAATGGCTGAGACAAAAATCAATTGTAAAATAAATATTTCTTTCGATACAACCACAAATTGATATTTCATCTTATTTTTGCGATTGGATATTGCGCTATAAATGTAACATATGATCCCCACTACACCAACAAGTAAAGAAAGCAGATGCAACCCATTAATCTCCATAATGGAGGGAATATATCCGTTACCAATGGCATTAAATACATCATTCTGAATCACAATCGTCCCTGTTTTTTCTGTTACCAGCAGGATAGCCCCCCTGTAAATGAGCCATCCTGCCAGCGTAGCAACAAAGGCAGGAATCCCCACTTTGGCTACCAGAAATCCCGTAATCGACCCAGCTACAATCCCCAGTACAAGAATTATGGGAATGACGATATACACTGGCAACCCTGCTTGCATAAGTAAAATTGCTGCAATCGCGCCCAAAAACCCGGCTAAAAAACCAATCGATAAATCAATATGCCGGATAACAATAACCAGCATAACCCCGACAGCCAAGACTGCAATATAGCCAGCTGAATCTAGTAAATTACTTATATTCCGGGAAGAAAGAAATTGACCATTTGTTAGAATGGTAAAGATAATCATAATAATAATTAGTGCGATATACATCCCATAATCACGAATATTATCTTTAATTAAAGCCTTTGCCTCTTTCAACAATCGCATAAAATTAACCCTCCTATTGCGTGGCGAGTTGCATTATTTTTTCTTGATCAGCTTTATCGGATGATAACTCACCTTTGATTTCACCTTTTGCCATGACATAAATACGGTCGCTCATTCCCAGAACCTCTCCAAGTTCTGAAGAAATCATAATAATACTCATACCTTCTCGGATCAGTTCATTCATGACCGTATAAATTTCAAATTTAGCCCCAACATCAATCCCTCGTGTGGGCTCATCCAAAATAAGCAGTTTTGGACTTGCAAACAGCCACTTGCCTACAGAAACCTTCTGTTGGTTGCCGCCACTCAGGTTGCCAGCAAGCTGCTGCAATGATGCTGCTTTAATCCCCAGTGAGGTTTTATATTCCTCTGCTACCTTTATTTCTTCGTTTTCATTGACAATGCCCTGTGATGAGATGCCTTTCAGATTTGCAATGGAAATATTACTTTTTATGTCCTGTATTAAAAATAGCCCATCACCTTTACGATCTTCCGTCACATAAGCAATCCCGGCTTTAATTGCATCACTGGTGTGCTTAAAATTAACCGGGTTTCCATCCATCATCAAATCACCCTGTAATTTGTAAGACTTTGGGTTGCCGAAGATACTTAGCGCGAGTTCTGTTCGTCCAGTCCCCATCAACCCCGCTATACCGATAATTTCACCTTGTTTCACATGAATATTGATGTTTCTTGCAACATAACGTCCTAGTTGAGAATCGTAAGCAGACCAGTTGAATAATTCAAGAACGTTATCACCAAAATTATGGTCAGGCCGCTTTGGAAATATATCCTTCATTTCCCGCCCTACCATATTTTTGATAATCATATTTTCCTTTATTTCTCCCTTGGAGGCGTCTAAGGTACATATTGTCTCCCCATCCCGAATGACCGTTGCTTTATCCGCAATGGAGATTACTTCTTTCAGCTTGTGCGAGATCATAATGCACGTGATACCCTGTTTTTTTAATTCCACTAATAAGTTCAGCAGGTTTTCACTATCATCCTCGTTAAGTGCAGCTGTTGGTTCATCCAGGATGAGCAGCGATACTTCCTTGCTTAATGCCTTAGCAATCTCAATCAACTGCTGTTTACCCACGCTTAATTCCTTAATCAGCGTTTCAGGGTTGACCTTCAGATTCACCTTATTAAGTAACTTTTTAGATTCCACAATGGTTCGGTTAAAATCTAGCACACCCCCATTTTTCAATTCGTTCCCAATAAATATATTTTCATATACTGCTAGATCTGGAAACAAAGCCAGTTCTTGATAAATAATGACAATCCCCGCATCCACGCTATCGCTAATTTTGTTAAAACGCTGAACGTCGCCATTATAAACAATATCGCCTTCATATGTACCATAGGGGTAAACACCGCTCAACACCTTCATCAATGTTGATTTACCGGCCCCGTTTTCGCCAATCAGGCAGTGTATTTCACCTTTTTTAACTTTGAAATTAACGTTACTGAGCGCTTTGACTCCTGTGAATTCTTTCGTTATCTGATCCATCTCCAGAATATATTCGCTCATGCGTTACCCTCCTAAAAACAACGGTTACAGTCAGGAAATAGCGACAGACGTATCTATCACTACTTCCCTGTGTATACATTTTCAATTATTTTAGTCCCGTGAACTCACTTTCTTCATAGTAACCAGAATCGATCAGTTCATTCTTTACATTTTCCTGATCCACAACGATAACATCCGTTTGTTTTGCTTTTACATCGATGCTGCCATTGTCATACGTCCCCGTTGTCTCAGGCGTTTTGCCATCTAAAACGTCAACAGCCATTCCCATTGCATCTTCTACAAGTTTACGAACATCTTTAAATACCGTCATGGACTGTTTACCATCAATGACATATTGAATCGATGCTTTCTCGGCATCCTGACCTGTTATCACATAATCCGTAACTTCAGGATCCTTTGCAAATACATCAGCAATCGAACGTGACGTTCCATCATTTGGAGCAAGGACGGCGACATCCCCTTTCATGTCTTGATCTACGGCTGTCAGGTGTGTTTGCGCTTTGTTTTTCGCTTCATTGGGATCCCAGTTTGTCGTTACCTGCCCAAGAATTTTACCCAGTTCATCATGTGAAAGTTCTGCTTTATCCTGCAAATCTGCAGCTTCACTTGAGTTCGCAATGACAAATGTACCATCGGCAATTTTAGGTTGAAGCGCCTTCCATGCCCCCTCAAAAAACAAGAATGCATTATTATCAGAAGATGCCCCAGCATAGAGATACAAGGGAATGTTTTTGCCTTCTGCACGATCAATTAAGAAATTCCCTTGTGCTTCACCTACAGCCACACTATCGAATGTAACGTAATAATCAACTGCATCTGTATCCGTGATAAGGCGGTCATAAGAAATAACCGTAATGTCTTCTTTTTTGGCTTCTTCTACAGCCGCGCCCGCAGCAGCTGCATCGTGCGGAGCAATAATCAACACATCAATTCCTTTATTAATAAACGTTTCAACATTTTCCTTTTCCTTAGCTGATGATCCTTGGCTAAACAGAATTTCCGTGGAATACTCTGAATCTGACAACGCATCTTTAAAGCGTTGTTCATCCTGTACCCATCTTGGCTCATCTTTCGTAGGTAATACGATACCAACGCTTACACCTCCGCTTCCGCTTGCCCCTTCACTGCTGCAGCCGGAAGCCATAAGCGTAACTATCAAAGCAATAAAAATAATAGCTATAAATTTCAATTTCCTCATGATAAAACCCCTCCCAGATTATTTAGAACTTAAATAAAATATAGCATCACTACACACCTATGAAAACGCTTTATTATAGTATTAATTTATTATTGTCTGTACTTTTTTAACATTTCATTTTTTAAACCAGGCCCCATGTAAAAAACCGCCAAAGTTTCCCTTGGCGGTTGTTGCGTTGCATTATTTTTTATTTGTTTTTATATACTTCCTCTTTTGAATGAAACCCGTCAGCTATAATTGTCTCATCAATATTATACTTATTTACAGCAATTGGCGATAGCAGAACGGATGGTACCTCCAATTTTCCATTATTAACAATTCCTTTTACACCTATGTTTTCCCCTTTAGCAAGCTGTACTGCAAACTTGGCAGCCTGTTCCGATAATGGCTTGATTGGTTTGTAGACGGTCATCGTCTGCGTTCCTTTAACAATGCGCTGTACACCTGCAAGCTCGGCGTCTTGACCAGCAACAGGTATTTTCCCTTTAAGTCCCTGTTCCTCAAGCGCCCGAATAACCCCGCCAGCTGTCGCATCATTAGCTGCAATGACTGCATCAATGTTATTACCGTTCGCCTTTAATGCAGCCTTCATATTCGTATAAGCATTCTCTGGAAACCAATCCTTTGTCCATTGGTCATATACAATGGTAATATCCCCTTTCTCAATACGCGGCCTAAGTACATTAAACACACCCTTTTTAAACAAATGTGCATTATTATCTGTTTCGGAGCCTCCAATATAAACGTATTTACCTTTAGGGACGATTTCCGTCACTGCTTTTGCCTGTAATTCCCCTACCTCTTCATTATCATAGGAAACGTATAAGTCGATTTCAGCGTTCTTAACAAGGCGATCATAGGAAAGCACCTTAATACCAGCATCGTGAGCCTTCTTAGCAATCATCGCAGTGGACTCTGCATTATGCGGAACGACAACAAGCAGATCTATATCATGATTGATTAATGTTTCTGCTTGCAATACCTGCAATGCATCGTCACCATTCGATACGAGAATTTCCATTTCTGCGCCTAAATCCTCTACAGCCTCTTTAAATAGCTTGCGATCCCGGGGCCAACGCTCTTCCAGCAATGTATCCATGGAGAAACCAATTTTAATTTTTTGCTTACCTTTATGAGAGTGCGCAGGCTTGTCATCTGATAACGTATTACGTTCAGTCGATTTGGCGTGTTTACTGTTACTTGTTTCGCTTTTTTCACAAGCTGTGATAACACACCCCAAAATCAGCACAAGCAGCAATATACTTCCCCGGAAAAACAATCGTTTCATTGATTGAAGCCCCCCATTTTAATACTAAATATCAGTTCAGTTCTTTATTTTCTTAAGCGTTTTTCGATACTCCGTTGGTGCGGCACCACATATCTTCTTAAAAACTTTACTGAAATAGTTTGGGTCATGATAGCCCACTTCAAATGTAATTTCTTTTAGACTTTTCGCTGCATCCAACATGAGTTTCTTTGCTTTTTCTACGCGACACTCTGTCAGGAACGTTATATAATTGATGCCAAGCCGCTCCTTAAATAATTTGCTTATGTAAACAGGACTTAGTCCAACCATTTGGGCAATGCTATCCAAGGTTATATCCCCACTGGAATGTTTAATAATATACTCCTTTATCAGTTGAATCGTATTATCCTCTAAATGATGATAATGGTTCTCGTAAAATCGTCGCATTTGGTTTATCAAATGAATCGTTTCATTTCTCAATTGCTTAAAATCAAGAATTTCACTAGAATAAAATGGTGTATTTGCCACCACTCCAAATTCATTTAACACGCGTGATGCGATCCAAAGAAGCTCCAGCACACGTTGCTGGGTTTGTAAAAGATCCGCACCTTCCTTCTCCGCATGTTGTATGAAATCTATTACACTTGCAGTCACTTCCTTCCATTTTCCATTTCGTATTTGATCAAAAAACTGTGTTTCTAATTGCTTCGCGTTTTGGCTTTGTGATTTCATGCCGACTTCGGGTAAGTCTGAGTAAAAAATAAATTTAACAGGAAGTGTCGAATCTTTCGTAGCAATTAATGACTCCTGATAGGATTGCCAAATTTGATTTAATGAATCACAGACATTACCTATTCCTATGAACCAATCTGTTCTATCTCCAAATTGGGAGTTAGATAGAATCCCACGGGCAAGAAGGGTAGCTTGGGAACGAAAGGATTTATCTGGTTGCCGGAATACGATGATTGGCAGCTGACGGCCAAATATTGCGCCAACTAATGCATTTTCCATTTGCCTTATTTTCTCTTTGATTACGGGATACAGGGTTTCTGATCCCTCTGGCAATAACATACTAATCACAAATGCTTCATTTGTAATACGAATGTTTAACAGATCAACCAATATGTCTAAATGTATCTCATGCACATGATCAAACAAAAGCTGGGTTACGACATCTGTTTCGACAATTGGTAATGCCTTTTGTATCGCGCTTTGTTGAAGCTTACTCGCTGCAAGCTTTTTTTGCTCTGCTTCAATCTGTTTTTTCGCCTTTCCAACGACTTTTATAATCTCGCTTGCTTTACTTGGCTTCACCAAATAATCCATCACACCAAGCTTCATTGCTAATTGTGCATAATCAAATGTGGCATAAGCAGTGATCATGATAAATTTCATGTCAGGATAAACTTGATTGATTTGCTCAATCACCTCAAGACCGCTCTTTCCCGGCATCTTAATATCCATTAACACCAATTCAGGTAGAAATGACCCAGCCATCTGCAAGGCAGCACTTCCATTTTTCGCCTGGTTAATTTCAAGTTCAGGGAATCCTTTTTGTAAGATTGCCATCAGACCTTCCCGCTCTATTTGTTCATCATCAACAATCAGCAATTTCTTCATGGCTATTAACCCTCCCTGTTTTCGGTATATTGATCATAACCTTTGTCCCACTACCTAAATTGCTTTTAATACAAAACACATCGTCACAATTGTAAAAAAGCCGCAGACGCTTCACAACGTTATGAATACCAATCCCAGTTGAATGCCCCTTTGTTGAATTTATATTTTCGTCCAGAATTTGTTTTATTTTATCTTCATTCATGCCAGGTCCATGGTCTTCTACTTCAATTGTTACCTTTTGATCACCATCTATGACACGGATCCTGATTTCGCCTCCATCTTCCACTGGCTCAATAGCATGGATTACAGCATTTTCAACAATCGGCTGTAGCGTTAAACGGGGTATCTGAATATCCAAACATGATTCATCAATTTCCATACAAAAATGAATCCGCTCCGTAAATCTGGCATTTTGAATTTCGATATATTGCTGAAGAACCTTGATCTCTTCAAAAAGCGTCGTAGATTTTTCTAAACGGTTTAAATTATATCGTAATAAGTTTGCGATGTTTACTAACAGATCACTTGTTTCTTCGGATCCTTCGATAAAAGCCTTCTTTGAAATCATATTAAGTGTGTTATACAAGAAATGAGGATTAATTTGACTTTGCAGGCTATGAAGCTGACTTTCCCGCAGCAACAGTTTATTCTGCTGCAGTTCATGTTCCAGTTGCGCCTTTTGTTTTATTTCGGATAGATAATTATTGATATTTATACGCATTCGATCAAACATCTTGGCAAGAAATGAGATTTCGTCATTCGAATCCACCTCGACTTTTAAATCGAACCGGCCGTTAGCGATTTCATTAGCCGCTTGTGTCAGCTGTTGTACCGGTCTGGTAATTCGCAGGGATATCCAATATGTTAATAGCAACAATGATAGAATGATTAGCGGCAGCAGCCAAATACCCAACATTTTCAGTTCTTCCGAGCGATTAATAATCCCGCGGTAAAATCGGTCATAGGTTTTCAGTTCTGTATCGATGAGAGTAAGTGTCATTTCGGAAATATCTTGAGAAATATGGGTAGCTTCTGAAAATGCCCTTAAGTAATCATCTGTTTCTTGCTCATTACGAAACATGACAGAGCGTTCAGTAGTTTCCACAAGACTATCGATTAAGTTCACATAGTTTGTCAATGCAAAATCATTATCAGCGTTTCTAAACTTAGATACTTTCGATGCCATTTTCTTCATGTTATCGTTGCTTTGGTTTGTTTTCTCCAGGTTGGCCGTCGTGGGGTTCAGTAAATACTCGTTTAACGAGGTTACGATTTGTTGACTTGCTCCAGTCACCTCATTCATGATTAAATAGCGCTCGAGGATACTGTTATATTGGTTTTGCATTTTTTGATTATAATAGGTTAACGAAATCCATATCCCCATCATAATGAACAGAACAATGATGGCCAGCACCCATGTCTTTTTTTGAATACTATTCATTGTACATCCTCCGGTTTTAGAATACGTATATCCGTGAGGTATCCATCCAAATCAAGCGGTCTCTTCTCACTGTTTAATAAATGGATCATTTGATGCACACTTATCTCCCCCATTTCTTTAGGAGATTGCTCAACCATTCCATTAAGTTTTCCCTGCTTAAGCAGTGACAACGATTCAGGATCATCGTCAAATGAATAGATATAATAATTGTCAACCAAGGTGCGACTTTCAATTTCCTGAATCAATGATCCTGAAATATCCGCATTGACTGCGATAAAAGCATTAACATCGGGAAACTTATTCAGCATATTCCTTGCTACCGTGATTACCTGCTCACTTGTATCATTGGTTTTTGCATCTATCTTCTTTATCTCGGGATAATTCTTTAAGACGCTTTCCAAACCATCCAATCGTTGCTTCTGATAATACTGCTGTTGACTGCCATACATGAGTACAACTTCTCCGGAGTGTCCCATATCAGACACCAGCTGTTTCGCAATCATCTGACCGGCCAAATATTGATCTGAACCGACATACGTCCTTCGAAGGCTTTCCTCCATTGGAACATCATTGGCTACTGTAATAATCGGAATACCATAGGATGCAGCCTTAAATTTGGTTAATGCTTTAAATTCATTCGTATCAAGTCCCTGCACAATAATACCATCAACTCGGGAATAGATAGCGGTTTCAATTTTATTTAAGAACTCCTGATTATTTCCATAGCTCCCCCATACTCCAAGACTAGCTCCATCCTTTGCAGCTTGCTCCAGTGCCCCCTCTTCGACTTTATCCCAGAATGGAGTCTCCAACCCCTGTGTTATCAGCACAATTCGATACTCTGTGTCCACCTGATCCGCATTTTGAGGTAGCTCCCAATCCGTTTTAAATACCTTTTCTGCCGATAAAAATGTAAAATAAGATAGAACAACACATATGAAACTAATAGTAGTAATGGCTATTTTTTTCAAAAATGTATCTCCTTTTTCGGTAATAACTTACCTGGATGGATTGTTTATTAATGGAGTATTCCGCAAATAGTCCGGGTAATGTTTGGTCAAATTCTTTATAATGCTATCGTTAGCACACCTAAGAAGGGAAATCTGTTCCACCCATATTCTAACATAGTTATCTAATAAATGATTGGCAATATTCATTTATCAGAGTAGTACTCCTTGATAACAAAGCTCCTTCCTAAAGTATCAGCGGCAAATATGATACAATAAAGCCATACAATACAAAGGAGTCATTCAAATGGAATCTGTATCCTCCGTTTTTAAACACCAATACCATATTGACCTTAGAGATGTTGATTTCACGAAAAGGCTGAAGTTAAGCACTTTGTTCAGCTACTTCCAAGACGTTGCCAGCCTGGCCTCGATAGATCTTGGCTTTGGCATTGAAACACTTGAGAAGAAATTCGGTGTTTCGTGGATATTAACCCGAATCCGTGTAAATATCATTCGCTACCCCATTTGGGATGAAGAAATTACAATTGAAACGTGGCCTCTTGAACCAGGCAAAGTGGAAATGGATCGGGACTTCCTTGTAAAAGATGCAAGCGGAAATATCATCATACGAGCTGTTTCCAAATGGATCATCATGGATATCCATGAAAGGAAAATTAAACGGGCTGAAACAATTGGAATTCGCTACCCCGAGAATATAACGGAACGGGCAATGGAAGGAAAACTGCGGAAACTGAAAAGCTTTGGAGAATTAGAAGCCGTATACAATAAGGTGATCGGATATAGCGATATCGACTTTAATGGACATTTGACCAATTCCAGATATGTTGATTACATAATGGATTGTTTTCCAGTAGAAGATCACAAAAACTATACTATTCAGACCATAGACCTCAATTTTAACAATGAAGCCATGCCTGGAGATTCCCTTACACTCTATAAGGATATTTCCCAGATAGATAAAGATTTAATATACATCGAGGGTGTTAATCAGACGGATAAAAGTGTAGCATTTAAATCACTCATTAACCTTACGTAAAAAGTGGGACAAAGAGAAACAGCTTCTCTCCCTGTCCCTAATTTTTTCCCACCCGGTTCTAGCAAGCTAACCGTGATTCGGTCCCCCACCTGTATCTCATTAACCCGATCTGAAACAAAATAGAAAATTAATTTTTGCCCCCGCAAATTGTGACAAATTCCCCAGGTAAAATCTGTTATTATAATGATAATTGCTCCATTTCAAAGGAGACGAGTGGCTTTCTATAAAACACACGCAAGTTGAAGGGGGAAGATTACTTGGTCGTTATGCAGCGGAGGGAGAACATCTATGGGTTTGATAAATGAACAAGATGAGGTACGGGTTAATTGGTTCAAAAAGTTTGCAAACTGGAAATTTATCGTAATTGGGATCATCCTTATCATTGCACTCATATTTGCGGGAATGGGCTATTATCAGGCTACCCGATTCAATTCAAAGGTTTCGATTAATAGCATAAGTATTGGTGGACTGACCACAGATCAAGCCATAAATAAATTAAAAACAGCCAAATTTAAAAACAGAGTTTATATAGGTGATCAGCTAATTTTAGATGGAAAAGATACACAACCAGTATTTACAAATCAAGATTTGCCTGAGGTTAAAAAATTATTGAAAAAACAATGGACATTTTTTCCGTCCTTAAAAGTGAAAAATTTTTCATTGATGCCCAAAAAGGACGATTCATTTCGAAGCCAAACAATGAAAAAGAAAATAAAAGAAAAGCTCGAATCCATGAATAAAAACCTGAAAAAACCTAAAGATGCAAAAGTGACATGGGAAAAGGGCAAAGTTGTTATTTCGAAAGGTAAAAATGGAGAACAGTATGATATCGCCGCTTTATTAAAGGATTATAAAAAACAGGCATATACCAGCGACATCCATCTGGAACCCCTCTTTATTGAACCCGATACGAAAGACAGTCCAATCATAAAGGAAAATGAAAAGAAACTGCAGGATTTCATGGCAAGCACTGTTGATTATAACGTACAGGATAAAACCTATACATTAGAAGCAAGTGAATTAATTCAAGCTGCTTCCATTTCAAACGATGGGAAGGTGTCCATCACCAAGAATAACATGCAGGATAAATTAGATGAGATTAATAATAAGCAATCAACTTTAAATAAAGAACTCCAATTCAAGACCCATTCAGGTAAGACTGTTACCGTGCAGGCACAAGGCTATGGCTGGGCAATAGATACGGAGAAAGAGGCAACAGCGCTTAAAAAGGCATTTGAAAAGGAAAAGAAATCAGTCGATGCTTCCAATATTTATGGCAATGGCTGGGATTATGAACCCATTGGCTATGAAACGACTTCAAATAACGGAATTGGCGACACGTACGCCGAAGTTTCCATTTCAGAGCAGCGAATATGGATTTATAAGAAAGGAAAAATGAAACTCACAACACGTGTAGTGACCGGTAAAATGAGTACCAACGAAGGAACATCACCCGGAATTTGGTATATTCTTTTTAAAGACTCACCACACACCCTTAAGGGCAGTGCTGTAGGCAATCCCAATTATTCTGTTGATGTTGATTACTGGGCTCCATTTACCAATGACGGGCAAGGTTTCCATGATGCCAGCTGGCGGACAAATTGGTCAGATAATGCCTATCAGTCACAGGGCTCAGCCGGCTGTGTCAACACCCCGCCCAAAGTAATGAAAGCCGTGTATGACAACCTCAATACGTATGATCCGGTTGTTGTGTATTAAATGGGACGGTCTTGTGCTTCTGATCATAGAAGTCAGGGCCTGTCTCTATTTTAAGTGTTTGTCATTTCCTTAAATTTACTTTTGTGTTGTATTCATTTCGTAAAAATCAATTAGTAGTCCCGATTTTAACATAAAATCTACACCTAGAATTCCATTAAAACCATATGTTTCTCTTGTTATTCCGAGCTGCATTTGAAAGGAACCCATCAGATAGTTATCAATTTCCAAACCAGTTACAGTCTGCTTATAACACAATTCACTTTCTCCACCAACTCCATACATTCTCCTTGGTTTTCCACTTTTACGATCAATAATTAATCCGATTTGTTCCACTTCATCCGTATCAAAGATTGTCGTTGCGCAGCCTGTGTCTAAAAGTACATTATCTAAACATTTTTTGTTTCCCTTGTAAGAAAGATCCACGGATACTATTGGTAAACCATCCGGCATTCGAATTTTCATTGGAGTCTTCTCCTTACTCCCATAAAATTCTGTTCCTTGACTTCAATTTCTTCATGATCAGTATGGAAAATATAGTATTCACGAGAAGGATCTGCTAAATGTAATTTTTTATATTTTTTCCAGGCAAAAGTAGAATCGGGGAAATTTGAAATGACTGATAATTCATCAATATAGCGAATTGCGTTTTCTGAATGGGCAGAGATGGCCTCAACAAGCACCCACTGTTCCGGATATTGCTCACGGACTTGCTCCCATTTCATCTTTAACACCTCCTACTATTATTATAAAAAGTATACCATTTCTTGATTAGTAAAATAAACCTTTCACTAATATCGTTGGAATAAGAATATCAAGCGAAAAGGAGTAAACTGATTATCGAAATAAACTTTAGATTCCCGAGCATTATACAATCAGAACAAACCAGCCACCCCATTATGCTTGAGATAGCTGGTTTCTTTTATCCCTATTCCTCACCAACGCCGTCTAGCCATTTATCCATTAACTCCGGATGATCATCTAAATAATTTTGCGCCGCCTCATCGGGGTCAACATTCTTTTCAAGGTCATCCATCACGGCTTCGTTGTCCTCCAGTTCTATATGAAACTGGCTTAAAATCTTATAGGCTGCTGGAAAGTCTTCTTTAAGTCCTTTTCGTCCTATCGAATAAATGGCATCCGGGTCACCATACTCGTTTTTAGGGTCATCTAACAGTCTTAAATCCCATCTTTGAAACGCCCAGTGCGGATACCAAAGTGTGACGACAATTGGTTCTTTCTTTTCTATAGCCGCTGCTAAGGCACTTGACATGCCTGCATCGGAGCTTTCTATCAGTTCCCATTTGTCATCCAAGCCATAACTAGGCATGACATCTTGTTCGGTCATCTTCATTTGTCCGGCACCTGGACTAACTCCGGTAATTTTCCATTCCAATTTATCCCCGATATTATTTTTATTATCGGCTAAATCTTCAATGGAAGTGATGTCTTCCATGTAGTCCGGAACCACAAGTCCTAGGGGAGCCTCATCTATAACAGTGCCAACTTTTTCGATTTGATCACTGTACTTGTCCCAGTATTCCTTGTGTGTATTTGGCAGCCATGCAGTCAACGAAGCGTCACCCGAACCATCAGCAATACTGGCAAACATTGGTCCCAGGTCCACATCAGTAACTTTCACGTTGTATCCAACCTTTTCAAGTGCTTGTTTTGCAAGATATGTACTGGCCTCTGCTTCAACATATGTATCACTTACCAACGTAATATCTTTGTCGCCAAGGTCTGCACCATTTTTCCCAGTTTCTGTGCTGCCCTCATCGTTCCCACCGCACGCCGTTAGCAGCGGATAAAATCTCACAATTCATATGTTTTCTCTTGTATTTCTAATATTTATAATAAAAGGACAGGCCTTATACTTCTCATTATAGAAGTATAAAGCCTGTCCTTTTCAGTTTATTTAACCTTCCCGTGTTACTCAGGCGAGAAGTCGCCAGGCAGTTCCTTTTGATAGCCGCCATATACGTCGGCTTTTTCCATGATCTGATCATCAACATAATGGAATCCCAGAATACCAGCCATTACATCTTCTGTATCTGTATCATAGTCATTTGCTAATAAATAATATTCAATATAATCCACTTTCCCATGCGGAGGAATTGGCATGAGTGGATTAAATGCACTATCATTAACAGGTGCCAAATCGTATTCCTGGTAGATATCATACATTTTTAAAAGGCTCGCATCAAATCGCAGTTCTTCATCCGTTAGATTTTCTACACGTATATTTACCTGTACCCGAGAGCGACCACGTTCTTCCATCGCATAACCGGCTATCTTAAAACGCTTCTGGACTTCAAATCCATTCACGATCTCTGTATCATTATCATCCCCATCGTCTTCCCAGTCTGATTCATCTTCATCCGCTTCTGGCTCTTCATTCCACTCTACAGCCATCTCTTTATATTTCGCTGGTACCTCATCACTTAACGTAAGGGGGTAGGTAACATTTTCCAAGTCACCAGCATATTCTATATTAAAATCTTTCGCATAGGCTGTTTCTAACGTTTCATCAGACGTTACAGGATAACTAAAGATTATTGCAGCCTCTTCATGAGCCTTAACCGTTAAAATACGGGCTCTTTCCCCCATGCCGACACCATAATACTGATCTTCTTTCTTATTTTCTAGTGAAAAGTCATCCTCCGTCACTTTGATTGCTTTATTACTATCATTCTTGGCAACAAACAGGATGGGAATATTCCCATTTACATCTACTTCATTTGTCGTAAAATAACCAGCAAGTTCAACATTCTTCTTCTCATCGGAATCATTTGATTTTTTTGCTCCCTTTGCCTCACCCTCACATGCAACTAACATAAAACATAATAGAATAATGGATGATAATACAAGTATCTTTTTCATGATGTAGTCCTTTCTCCTTATAATTATCTATGTCTTATATACTATAATCCTATTTTTTCCTTTTTTGAATATAAATTTTTCCTTTTTGGAGGTTTTACTAAACAAGTTCATAATATGCTTCTGGTCCTTTTTAATTACATCAACTTATAGTTATACCTGCTAAACATGATATTTGAACGGATAACTGCTATACTTGATACCAACAAAAGGATGCCTAACGAAAATAACAGAAGTAGAGAAACTTAAGAAAAGTAAATAAAGAGGTGGTATACAGATGAAATCTTTTTTTCGAGCACTATATTCAATTCTTTTATTTGGAGCTGGGGTCTTGCACTTCTCCAAGGAACCTGGCTTTCGTCGAGTTGTTCCAAAAGTACTCCCTTTTCGACGAGCGATCGTGCTGATCACAGGTGTTTTTGAAATGCTTTTTTCCGTCTTACTTTGGGTGAAAAAAGGACAACAAATTACCGGAAAACTTTTGGCCCTATTTATGATTGCTGTTTTTCCGGCAAATGTGTACATGGCTGTTAAAAAAATATCCTTCCAACCGGGAAAACAAGCAAATCCCTGGATTCTATGGCTGCGATTGCCCCTGCAGTTTCCATTGATTGCTGGAGCATTAATACTAGGAAGAAAAGATAACAACTAATTTGTTCTTCATTAGACAGGAATAACCTAAGGTGAGGTATAACCATTAGAGATCAAAATCCTGGCTCTTCTTTTGTTTTTATTGTTGGTATACAGTGGCAACTGGCGATAGCATTGGCATGCAAACCATCTACACCGCACTGGGAAGTTTCGTTTAGCGATCATCTATGAGCAAGAATGGCTTACATCACCATAAAGTGAAACTTCATTCAGTGGGGCCCTTTCTCCCCCAACTACATTTGTAAACCATCATATAGCATGTGTAATTCTTTTTCGATAGTTGGATAAGCCTTAATAACCGGGATTTGAAGATCTTTGTCAGGATTTTGCTGGTAACGTGCGGCATAACGCAGTTGCTTAAATAACGTTTTCAGCTGTTGCAGCTGTTCGTTACCCAAGTAATTCCCTTGTGTATATTTAGATCCGGCAATAACCAGATAGCCAATGCGTTGTGCCGCAACTACTGTTGGCCAGCGGGTTTCATAACCTTGACGCTTTCTTTTTGGTTCACCAGCCGCCATGTCATAAACAGACCGCACATTAATAAGTGCTGTTTCAACCTTTCTGCGCATATCTTCCAGTGATTCCGTATACTTCCAGCCCTGGTTATAATCAGGGTTTGTCAACATTCGCTGCAATACCTCTCCTTCGCGTTGAATAAGTTTACTAAGTAATACTGGTAATCTGACCGAGGAGGCGCGGCGCCATAACAACAATCCTCCAAGTAAACCAATCACACATCCTGTCAACGTATCAAATAAACGGTCGCTGATCAAACTAGCAACATCAATTCCGGGGCGACCACTTTCCGCCATCAGCAAGGCAAGCGGTGTAATAAACGTGACTCCAAATCCATAATTACGGATGATCGCAAATTGGATACAAAACTGCAACATCATAATCAAAACCGCTATCATATATGGATTGGATTGCAGCGTAAGCAACACAGCGCCAAGTATAATTCCCACGCCGGTACCTACTGCTCGCTGAATGGACCGATGAAATATTGTTGCTGTACTCGCCCCATTTAAAACCGCGGCACAGGTCAATGGAACCCAATATGGACGATCGCTCCCCAAAGCCACAGCAATAAACGTTGCGGCTACAAGTGTAATGCCCATGCGCAAGGAGATTGGCCCAATAAGTGACTGCCGGCTCAATGCACTTTTTAGCATATCGATTAATGATTGCCGTTGCAGATGGATTTTCTGGTTCGTTTCATAGGTCTCCTTTTCCGCAACTGACACAGCAAATTCCAATTCCTGCTGTATACGCAACCGGGCTGGGCTGTACTTCGCCGGTTCTGATATTTGCATCGATGCAGCTTTTTCTGGATGCTCGATTGTATCCGCCAATGCTCGTACATTATCTGACAGGTTGGATGTTAATCTTCCATTTGCCTCCGCTGACAGTTCAATCCCCGCTAAATACAGCGCGTTTGCTTGGTTTACCAGTTGTCTGAGCCGGGCTGTTTTTCCAGTACGCGCTATGCGACGCATCTCGGCAGCCTGTACCGATTTTTGAGCTTGCCGCAAAGCAACCATGGCATTGTGCTGTGCAAATATTGCATCTGCAGTACCCGCTTTAGCAAGAAACCCCGCCACTTCCAGATAAGCATCCCGTACAGCCTCCATTTCCGGGCCTCTTGGTTTAAGCAACCCTCCAGCCATCGCCAGCGCCCATGCCCATAAACCGCCCACAACTGCGATTAAAGCACTTGGGGTCGCTTGAGATGCGCCCACAGGCAAACCAGTACCGATTGCACACACCAGGATAAAGAAGTACCCCGATGGTTTCGGAAACTCCCACGTCTCACAAACAAAAAAGGCCACCATAGCAACCGTGCCGATAACAAATGCAGTCAGCCAGACATTGCTCCCGGCCAATATACCAAGACCCAGGGACAAAGCAAATCCAATAACTATTAGTAATAACCGTTGCGCCCGCTGCAAATAAGGCTCTTGATTAACATATACGGCAGCCATTCCGCCCATGGCTGCTAATAGCCCCATGGATAAGTCACCTAGGAAAGCTCCGATTAATAACGGAACCCCCATGCTCAGCGCGACCCTTGTTGCCGTTTTCCACGGATACCCTGCTGAACGCAGCTGAAAAATAGCCCGCCATGAGCGAAATTCTGTCTTTGGCGATGCAGGAAGAGGAGGAGTTTCAGAAGAATTCTTATTCATTTGCTCAGATGTCTCATTTTTTTGACTTGGTTGCTTTCTAGACTTTTCTTGCATGATGGTTCCCCCCATTTTCTGCAAAACACACATCTCTAGTATAGTTATTTTTACAAATACCCATGACTTTATTCCTTTAAACGGATCACTATTCATTCGGATTATACATCGTTAAAAAGTCGCATGCTTACTTCTGCCATGCGACTTCTTTGAAAGGTATGTGTTCTCTTACAGACCTTGTATCCTATTTTCAACAAACCGTTTCCCTTAAGCTCCTTCCCGCATATCCCTTCTTCTATAACCAAGATAACCGATCACCATCAACACAACGCTAATTACAGTAATGGTAACGAAAATAGAGACGTCAAAATCCTCCATTGGCATCTGTGGGATCCAGCTTTGAATGGCTGTTTTGAAAAACCAGTCTGGTAAATCCACGATACCGCCAAAATAATTTAATACAAAAGAATAGCCAAGGTAAGCATAAACGACCTTACCTAGTTTTGGTGCCCAGCCGAGGGCTAAACCTGCTAAACTAATAAAGAAGAGAACAGATGGTAAGAAATTATAGCCAGCAGCTACAAAATCAGCCAAATCCATCGTTGCATGATCGCCCATGGCCGCGATAGCCGTACCACCAAGACTGCCTGCAGCTAACAAGATGCCGATTATACCTGCAAAAACTGCCAAACCGACACTGGTCCAATAAAGTTGGCTGCGAGTAACCTTCGTCGCGTAAAGCTGGCTTAAGTGTGAACGACTCTCCTCAGCAAATAATTTATTTACCAGGACAATCGGTAAAATAGAAACCAATCCAATCATCACCATCATGATTGTACCTGTGAATGATTCTTCAATGGAAACATTGGAGCGAGTAAGCATTTGTTGCACGATGTCATTACTCTCAAGAAAATCCCGCATGTCTCCATAGATTGAACCATAAGCCGCACCCATCACCACAAAGGCAATCAACCAGCTAATCATCACACCTTTGCTTATTTTGATAAATAGCCCACGGACGGACAGCAAAGACTTTCTCGCGTTTTTGCGGCCTGCTCGTTCCGGGAGATAGCCCGCCCCCATATCTCGAGATCCTTCCAGCACAAAAGCGATGATCCCCATGATGATACTGAAAATAAACGCGTAAATGAGCAGACTCCAATTGTTTTCTGTAAAAGGATACGTTAAATAGGTCCACCCCAAGGGATTGATGCGTGAGAAATCAACATTGGATACATCTGTTCCTGCACGAACAATATAAAACAATCCTGTTATTCCAAGTGCTGATCCTGTCGCAGCTGATGATGTTGGCATAATTTGTGCCATTACCAACGCAATGCCCGCTCCCAGTATACCGGCAAATCCTATCGATAATCCGAATAAAAAGGAACCCTCAACAGATATCGAATCGGCACCGAAACTGACCATGACGCCACCGATAAAAAGTGCTAATAATACATTAATGAGAACCGTCTCTACGATTGTAGCAAGCGAGTTTGCCTGGCGACCAATTTGAAAAGAACGAACCAGCTCCGTTAGACCAAGATCCTCTTCTTTTCGCGTATGGCTTACCACATGTAAAGCAGAAATGATCATCGCAAATAAACCACAGAATAACAACATTTCATGCGCATACATTGCTCCTAGTGTATAATCACTTGCTGTTTTAACTGGCGTCGGCCCTACCATGGAGGTCATCGCAGGATTTTGCAAGGTTTCATACATTCCGATCAAGCCTTGCCCTGTTGCTATCTCTTCAAAAAATGGAACATAAGCGGCCGAGAACATACCTAGCCCTAAGACCCAAACAAGCGTTTTCTTCCAATCACGTTTTAGATACTGTATCAATAGGATGTGCCAACGTGCAACGTTCTCCTTCATCCAAACTCCCCTCCTTTACCATGCTCATCCTTCATAATGCCGCATAAACAAATCTTCAAGCGTTGGTGGTACCGCTTCAAACTTCTTGACACCTAATTGACCCGCTTTTATTAACATGTCGTTGAGGTAGTGATTTTCTACAGCGAATGTCGCTTGCTGGCCATTTTGTTTAAAGTCATAAACGCCATGTAAATCAGCCAATTCTGCAACATCCCCTTCTGTTACTAGTGTTACAGTGGAACGCGTCAAATGGCGCAACTCATCAAGGGTTCCTGTTTCCACAATTTCACCGCGGCGAATAATAACAACTTTATCTGCCAAGCGCTCCACTTCACTCAAAATATGGGAAGAAAGCAAAATGGATTTACCTGCTTGCTTGATTTGTTCAACTTCTTCCTGAAAAACCGCCTCCATCAAGGGATCCAGGCCAGAGGTTGGCTCATCAAAGATATATAAATCCGAATCGACCGATAGTGCCGCAATTAATCCGACTTTTTGACGGTTTCCTTTTGAATACCCTTTGGCTTTTTTCTTAGGATCCAATTCAAAGCGTTTCATTAGATCATCCCGTTTTTGCTTGTCTCCACCGCCGTGCAACTTCATAAACAGGTCAATGATTTCCCCGCCCGTCAGATTTCCCCATAAGGAAACATCACCAGGGACATAGGAAATCCGTTTATGGATGGCAAGGCTGTCTTTCCAAACATCCTTACCAAATATTTCTGCATTGCCGGCATTCCGCTGGATAATCCCCAATAAAATTCGAATGGTCGTTGATTTACCAGCACCATTCGGACCAATAAATCCGACAACCTCTCCCGCACTTACCGTGAACGTCACATCGCTTAACGCTTGAAACTTGCCAAACCTTTTTCGCAGACCCCGTACGTTTACAATTTCATTCATAACCCGGCAGCTCCTTTAATTAGATTTTTGACCCATTTCACTTACCAAACGTACCCGTTATGAAGCTTATTACTAGTTGTAAAAGCTGGACCTCAATATTTCAGCATACCTCTCCCATTCTTTGAGGTATTCCTCCCCAAAATCTCCTATGTTTTCAAAGGAGTTTATTTCCTGAATGGCTTTTTCTCCAAAACCAAACATCGTCCAATTCAAGATTTCAATCGCCTTATCAATATCGATATCCTTTCGAAACTTGGAGTAATCAATGTTTTCATATATTTTCTTTGTGCCCCGATCATAGACTGGATCAAGCTTTAGTTTAATCGTATCCTTTACTTCTACCGAGTCCTCTTGAACGGCAGATGCCAAAAAATCAAATACATAAGGGAACTTTTGATGGATATACATCTTCTGCAGCCCTATATTCTCAATTCTTTTGAATAGATCGGTTTCGTTCAAATCGATTTTTTCGTATAATTTTTCAATAACTTCAATGCCATATTCCATTACATACACATAAAGCTCTTTCTTGTTATGAAAGTAGTTAAATAATGATCCTTTAGAGATATTGGCCTGCTTTACCATTTCGTTTGTAGATGCTTTTTCAAAACCATTTTGAACAAATTCTTTAATTGCGGCATTAATTATCCGTTCACGTTTCTCTGGCTTTAGGCTGTTAAATATGGAATTCATAAGGCTTACCCCCTTTCCGTCCTCATTTATTTGACCACTGTGGTCATAATATAACATGAATGACCACAGTGGTCAATATAAAGGTTAGTGTAATACCTTTTACCCCTTTTTACGACGCATAAAAAGGATGTAAAAAAGTGAAATAGATACGTTTTGGAAACCTGTGCATCCCACACATTTCGTACTTACTCTCGTACGTTTCGGGGCTGGTCTTGCACGTCTCAAGATTGTTCCCGCACGTTTCGGGCATGGTCCTGCACGTTTCGGGCATGGTCCCGCACGTTTCAATCCTGTTCCTGCACGTTTGGTTCTCTAACCCATTATGCTAACTACTCATCTGTCAAATGCTGATCGTCTCTCCAACCTTCATAACCTTTAAGTTGTTATCATCCAATTTTCTTTTTTCCCATTCGGCTAGTAAGCGATCGAGCGCCTCTTTCGGTGTATCATCGGCTAGCATAAACGTTCCATAATGCATTGGAATCATCGTTTTAGCGTTTGTATCTATGAATGCTTTCACCGCATCTTCTGGGGTAACGTGCTGGGAAGACATGAACCATTCCGGCTCATATGCTCCAATTGGCATCAGACAATAATCAATGTCATATGTCTTTCCAATCGCCTCAAAACCATTGAAATAACCGCTATCCCCCGCAAAATAAATGGTTTGCTCGGAGTCCTGAAGCACCCATCCTCCCCAATGGGAACAATTTGTATCTGTGAGCGTCCGTTTGGTCCAATGCTGGGCTGGAACAAAAGCAAGTTTTAATCCAGTTACTGTATGCTCCTCCCACCAGGCACATTCAATTGTTTTATGGATTCCTTTACGATGAAACCATTTTGCAAGTCCAATAGGGACAACAAACATTGGATTTCCTTTTAGTTTTTTTATCGATGCATCATGCAGATGATCATAGTGACTATGAGAAATCAGCACAAGATCGATTGCCGGCAGTTCATCAATAGGAATCCCTGGAGGTGACAAGCGCTTTTGAAAGCCCATTCGCTTCGCCCAGACTGGATCAAATAGTATATTTCGTCCATTCATTTGAATCAAAAAAGTGGAATGACCAATCCATGTGATGGTGGAGAGCGAACGGTTTGTCTGCAAAAACTGTTCTTCTGTTTTGTTTGTAAATGGAACCTGAAACGACATATCTTTCTTTTTTCTTCTTCTTTCTTTTTGCCATCGAAGGATATCTTTAACTGTATTAGGCTTGATATGCGTATCTATATTTTCATAGCGATTTTTTTTCATGAATATGCACCTTCTTGAACCTTGAATTAATGAACATGTACCCCGATTGCCTGCACCAAGCTGTCTTGAACGGATTGGTCCGGCTAATCACCGCTAGTTGGATGTTGCCGCCGTTGTGGCTGCTTGATCCGCCTTTACACAATCAATAGCTACTACAAGCGCAATGAGGATTGTCTCCATTTCTTCCTTCCATACCTGGATCTTATAACTATCTCCCCAGGTGAACCATTGCTTGCTCACCTCGCCAACAGCTTCCCCCTGCTGGTATACCTGAAAATGCATGTCCCACCAGTTGCCACGCACTTCTATATCTGCCGCATCTATTGTATAGCGTGCTTTAAAGAGTGAAAAAGCCTTCTTAATCGTTACGACTTCCTGACCTTGTACCTCCACAAAAAACTTCGGTAAAAGGCTAAACGTTTTTTTGGTAATGAGAGCAACTTCCTCACCCGCTATATCCTTAATGCTAAAGGTTTTCGGAACGCGCATCAAACTGCCTTTCACGAAATAAACATCTTGCTCATCCTGGTCCTTCACCGTGAATTTGCTATGTAAACTGAATACCTTTTGTTTAATATAAAGTTGCTTCATGCCGTACCTCCGTCCTTCCCCGTTATATTTCTTCTTGTTGCGTCATTTCCCTCTAAACATCCTTGCATGGAAGCAGGCAGCATTCGAAATAGTAATCCTTTGTACTTCAGATCCATGAGTCCCGCAACAACGAGAATACTAATGATGATCGAGATAGATAAACTTTTGGTCTGCATTGTTGATTTTCCTCCTATATAGTGACAGTAATAATATGGTAATGGAATTATTTTGACGGCTACATATCAAGTATACCAAGTAAATAGAATAGCTAGTAAAACTTTACATGATTATATAAAAAGGAAGATGAAATAAGCATTCGATGGTACTTAAACCTTAACACACTGCTTATCTTTAGAAAACGGAAATTGTAAATAACATCATTCATCTTAAACGAAAGAAATATATTGTATATTTTAGATACAGAGGTTTAAATTAACATGTCTGAAGGGAAGATAGATTTGGTAGGCTATAGTAAACATTAAATAAGATGTACACAAGGTAAAGGTGTAAGCCTATATTTATCGCAACAAGAATGGTACACATTTTTATTCCGATCGTACACACGCAACTAACCGTAATGATAATAACATGACTATCAGCCAAATCACGTATGCAACTTCATGTTTTGTTAAGGAGCCATAGAAATGGAAAGTATTTCAGAAATAGATCATCATGAAAAACAGCTGCTTATGGAGCAGCTAATCGATATGGAACGATATAAATCCTCAGATGATCGTCATTTATATGAGTTAACACTACAAGAATTAATAGACGAATTTAATCAATATATGAAAAACAAGTAACGTTGATAGCAAGTTATAGAATCAAGAGACGAAACGTTATTTGGGGGGCAGCACAGACAACAAGGTTTATCCTCGGGCAATAACGTGTATTGTATAGTAAGTAATACGGCTTGAAAATATAAACGCTAAACACAGGAAGGGAGTTTGTTTACATGAAACGTTTCAAGAATATCCTTGTTGCTTTTGATGGCTCCTCGGATAGCGTCCAAGCACTAAAAGCAGCTGAAACCCTTGCCAAAGATCAGCAGGCCCAACTGACAATTGCTTATGTAGATGATAACCCAGACCGCCAAGAGACTGTTTATTTAGCTTATGATTCCGCCGCATCAGAAGATTTAAATTTGTCGCAGTCCCAGCCAGTTATCCCTGGTCCGATGCCTGTCGTGCCACCCCATATTGAGGAAAGACGTATTCAAACGGACGGTGATGATACCGAACCGGACGTGATTATTGCTGGTGCGAAAAACCGTATTTCAGAGGTTGCAGAAGTAACGTACGAAATTTTGACTGGCAAAGCAGCTGAGACCTTAACTAACTATGCTAATGATCATGATATTGATCTGATCGTGGCTGGTAATCGTGGTATCAGTGGCATGAAAAAACTGTTCATGGGCAGCGTCAGTCAGAAAATCACAAACGAGGCATCATGCGCGGTACTTGTTGTAAAATAGGGTTTTCATTTGTGATGAAGGAACGAATGAAAAAAAGTGCATGTACTCGGATCGTGTACAAAACAGATCCGGGTGCATTTTTTTGCCAAATCACAAAGTCAGCAAGAAGCCTCATTGTCAGGAATAACCCTCATTACGTATCTGCATTATCCTTGAACTCCAACTATATTCCCAACTGCAAATTTGTGTGAAATTTCCCTTTACATGATAAAATAACACTATTACGTGTACAAGGAGGTATTACTATTGAAAAGGAATAAGCTAGTTATTGTTGGTGTAGGGCATGTTGGTTCATATGTTTTGGCAGATGCGATGAAAGTAGGCCTATTCTCGGAAATTGCTGTGATTGATAGCGATAAGGATGTTGCTTATGGGGAAGCGCTGGACCAGGAACATGCAACCTCACTTACATATATGGCGAATACAACAGTACGTGCTGGCGATTATTCAGAATGCGCAGATGCGGATGTGATCATCTGTGCTGCTGGCCCAAGCATGATAAAAAGTGAGAACGACCCCATGCCTGACAGAGCACAATTGGCTCTTGTTAATTCAAAAATCATTCGGGAAGTCATGACAGGTATTACGAAATATACGAAGGATGCCATTCTCATTTTTATCACAAACCCGTTAGATAGCATGGTGTACATAGCAGAAAATGAATTCGACTACCCGAAAGGACGCATATTCGGAACGGGAACAATGCTTGATTCCGCACGCCTGCGTAAAGTGATCGCCACGAATTATGACATCGATCCAAAAAGCGTGACAGGTTATATGATGGGCGAACATGGACATACTGCTTTTCCCGTATTGAGCCGCTTAAATGTGCAAGGGTTCGGTGAACAGGAACTCGACCACGTTTTTCAAGGAAACGTGCCTTTAAATCGGGAAGTAGTAAAAGAACAAGTGGTAAAAGCCGCCTTTGATGTTCTGAATGGAAAAGGGTGGACCAATGCTGGTGTTGCCCAAGCTGCTGTTACATTGGCGAAGGCTGTCATGCTGGATGAGCGCAGCGTTTACCCAGTATGCACCACATTAAACGGCCAATATGGCTACAATGGAGATGTTGCATTAAGCATGCCGTGTATCATCGGCAAAAATGGCGTGGAAAAACAATTGGAAATTGACCTCGATGCCCAAGAAATGGAATGGCTGCATCAATCCGCGGATTATATAAAAAAAGCAATGGAAGTCGCTGGGACAGGAAAGAAGGTCTAAATCCTTCTTCTCTCCGATACTTTATTTAAGCAGATATGCACGAGAACGGAACACTAAACGATATGCTCCATAATTTTACCCCGTCCTACTATCGGACGGGGTTATTTATTAGTACAGATGTCAAATTCGTCCATCCTATCCCAATTTATTTCTTCATCGGTGATAACAGCCTTTTCCTATCCCTATAAGTCTATTGCGTTAGCTTTAATCATTAGACAAACTATTGACACACATATTAGTTCTTGCTAATATAATGATTATAAAAACATATTAGCTTTAACTAATATAACAGGAGGTTGGAACGTGATAAACATTGACATAGACACGAAGATGAAATTCATGCATGGCTTTTCACATAAAACGAGAGTTCAAATACTTGAATGCATAAAAGAAGAAGAAAAGACAGTTTCGCAAATCGTGGATAATCTTAAAGGTAATCAATCCAATATATCTCAGCATTTAGCATGCTTAAAAGGCTGCGGATTAATTGTAGGGAGGCAAGACGGAAAATATGTTTATTACCGCGTACGCAATCAATTAGTGCGGGATTTATTAACGATGGTTGATGTCGTACTGGAGGATGTCCAAAACGATGTGGCAAGCTGCCAGAATCATATAGATTAGAAGGTGGAATATATGACTGATCAAGGTTGCGGTTCTAACAAACATAACACTGCGACTGTTGTTCATAACCAAGCATGTTGTAATCACCACGCTGCAGTCAATGAAAAGGAAATGAAAAAGGAGCCATGCCGCAGCCCTAAGATAGAAGAAATGAAATCCAATCGTATAACAGAAACCAGCCAATGCTGTTGTAGTAATCATACAGGCGAAACGCAAATGGATGATCAACCATCCATGACAGAAAAAAAGGCTGAATATCATATAATTGGAATGGATTGTCCATCCTGCGCTTTAACAATCGAAAAAGGATTGCGTGGGTTAGATAACATTCAGGAAGTAAAGATAAATTATAACACTGCAAAATTACAGGTTATCGGCCACACCACCCAAGCCTTTGCTTCAATCGAAAATATCGTTCAAAAGTTAGGGTATACAGCTGAGCCAATTGAGCAAAACAAGCATGTTAGAACGTACGAGGTAACAGGAATGGATTGTGGCAGTTGCGCCAAAAGTATTGAGAATCACTTAAATACGATTCCGGCAGTTAACAGTGTGCAGGTTCATTTTTCAACTGGGAAAATGAAGATAGAACATGATAACACCGTAGACGATATTGTGGCCGAAGTATCGAAGCTAGGGTACAAAGCTTCCTTGATCACAGAAAGTCATAAACCTGCTCAATCCCAAAAATATAAAGAGGGATACGGATTTATTATTTCTTCGGGTATTTTAATTGCAATCGGTTTTATTGGCTCTTACAGTGGCCTTTCATCATTATTATCAACCCTTTTATATGCAGCAGCTATCGTTATCAGTGGCCATAAACCGGTGAAAAGTGCCTATTTTTCGATAAAAAGCCGATCACTTGATATGAATGTTCTCATGTCAGCTGCTGCCATTGGGGCTGCTTTTATTGGAGAATGGTTTGAAGGTGCAACCGTCGTATGGTTGTTCGCTTTGGGGAATGTACTGCAAAACAGATCGATTGCGCAAACAAGAAAATCTATTCGCAATCTAATGGATCTGGCTCCAGCAGAGGCTTGGGTTAAAGTTGGCGCAGAATTAGTAAAAAAGCCAGTTGAAGCTATTTCCGTTAGCTCAATTGTCATCATTAAACCTGGTGAACGAATTCCGTTGGACGGTGAGGTTATTCAAGGCGAAACAAGTGTTAACCAGGCGCCGATCACAGGTGAATCCATTCCCGTCGACAAACAAATTGGTGACACCGTTTATGCGGGTACCATTAATGAGAGTGGTTCCATTGAAGTTAACGTCACCAAGTTAGTTGAAAATACAAGTCTATCCAAAATTATTCATCTTGTGGAAGAGGCCCAAGAACAAAAGGCACCTAGCCAGGCATTTGTCGATAAATTTGCTAGTTTATATACACCAATTGTTTTCTTGTTGGCTATTGCTGTCATCGTTGTTCCACCACTGCTCGGTTTTGGCACATGGGGAGAATGGGCTTATAAAGGTCTTGCATTATTAGTAGTGGCTTGCCCTTGTGCATTAGTAATATCTACTCCTGTTGCGATCGTTTCCGCGATTGGGAACGCGGCAAAGAATGGCGTGCTAATAAAAGGCGGCACATTTCTGGAGAAAGCAGGTGCGATAAATACAATTGCATTTGATAAGACCGGAACATTAACGGAAGGAAAGCCAAAGGTTTCTGAAATAAAGGCACTGACCATTTCAGAAAATGAATTACTATCCTTGGCGTCCACACTCGAGGATTATTCCACACATCCGATAGCCAAAATGATCGTTGCCTATGCGAAAGATAAGGGTATTCCATCTAAACAGGGAACCTTATTTAGAAATATCGCTGGTAAAGGTGTGCAAGCAACGATCGATGGTAACATATATTACGCGGGCAATCTAAAGTTATTTGAACAAATGGATATGCCCTTAGAGAAAGTGAAAGCCAAGATTGACACAATCCAAAATCAAGGAAAAACGGTCGTGATCATCGGTACAAGTGATAAAATAATGGGTATCATCACTGTGGCTGATACAATGCGCACAACGACTATTAAAGCATTACATGAATTAAAACAGGCTGGAATTAAGCAACTTGCCATGCTGACAGGGGATAACGAAGGTACTGCAAAAGTTATTTCTAAGCAAACGAAAATCAATCGCTATTTTGCAGAACTACTGCCTGAGGATAAAGTAACCGCTATTAAACGGTTACAGAATGAAGGAAGAACGGTTGCCATGGTTGGTGATGGTATCAATGACGCACCAGCATTAGCTACCGCGAATTTGGGAATTGCGATGGGTGGTGCAGGAACAGATACAGCAATGGAAGCAGCTGATATCATCTTAATGGCAGATAATCTGGAACAATTGCCCCATACGGTTAAACTAAGCCGAAAAGCATTGGCGATTATTAAACAAAATATCTGGTTTTCCCTACTAATAAAATTAACAGCATTCATTCTTATATTCCCGGGCATACTTACGCTTTGGATGGCTGTATTAAGTGATAGCGGAGCGGCTATTATAGTAATATTGAACGCTCTGCGTCTTCTAAAAATAAAAAAATAATAACAAAGGCTAAAAGCACCCGGACTAAGGAACGCCGCCTAAGTTCGGTACGTCCTGTGCCAACGTCAGCATGACCTGCATCTGGCGGGCCAACGTACACACTGCGCCCTGCCACTTAGATGGGTCGACTTTGCCGTGCAATGCGGGGAACTTAGCTGATCTTCCTCTTCATCCGCAATGAGATAATGTTACATGCTACTGCAACAGGGGTGGACATGACCCCAAGCGACAGCCAGTTCTTAGTCGGCCTTCCTTTGTCCCCTGAACCGATGTGCTTGATCTGCGTGAAGAAGGGCGAAGTTTGCTTTGGCGCTGGCGCCGGACATAGCCTATTTTGGAATGAGTAAAATAGAGTCTGATTTTTTCAAAAACATTTATGTATTAAGATACGCTATAACAAATTAAAGTGCGTTGTATAGATTAATCGTTGATTGAGCGCTATCGAAAACGCAAATAAGATATTGTCACAAAACAGACTTGTCATGTTAGAAGTAAGAAGGTGTATTAACGGCAGGCGACATTTGTGCGCCTGCCTTTTTGCCATACATTAGCTTTCAGCTCACTCCATAATTATTTTACACCTGTTCCCCGTTTATTATATAGTAAAGGTACGGTGTCAATTTATCGGAAAGGTTTAAATAACTTGTTATAAACAAATTATTCAACGGGAAAATGTAAGAATTGGTGTACAAACGAGTGGGAGGACAGGTCATGAACAAAGAAGAACAGCTTATAATAAATTTCAGGGATTTATTCAACAAGTTGTCTTGGATTAATAAACCTAAGATGGAAGAACATCTTA
Organism: Lentibacillus songyuanensis; assembly: GCF_039548255.1. Classification (NCBI taxonomy): domain Bacteria; kingdom Bacillati; phylum Bacillota; class Bacilli; order Caryophanales; family Bacillaceae; genus Lentibacillus; species Lentibacillus songyuanensis. Next base: position 225,820 of record NZ_JBCLVH010000001.1, on the reverse strand, counting down.
AGGGGTATAAGCCTTCCGAAGTACATTGTATCGAATCCATTGAAAAAAATAGAGACGCCAATTTGACAAAACTTGCGGAGTCCCTTTATATGACTAGAGGTGCCATCAGTAAATTAACAAAAAGGCTTATCAACAAAGGTCTTATTGAAAGCTACCGAAAACCGGATAACAAAAAAGAAATCTATTACCGGCTAACGGAACAAGGGAAAGTAATTTTTAATATACATGAGGAACTGCACAAGGAATTTCAAGAACGGGACAAAGCCGTATTTGAAAACGTAACTAAAGAAGAAGTTGACACTATGCTTCGATTCGTGGAAAGTTATCGCCGGCATTTGGATAAAGAAATAAAGAAACAAGGCATAGCTATTCATTAAAGCAGATTACATTTGAAAGTAAGTAAAGTAATAGGCGGCCCAACATTATATGAAACAGGCTGCTCTTTTTATTGCTACCTTTTTGTTGACAAGGAAACAAAATGACGTTATTATTTTGTTGACAGGGAAACAAAAAACTTTAAAAGGAGTATATGATGTCAAAAGATAATGTAAAAGAATCAGGTCTTCCAAAAGAAATTCTTGCTGCCGCCTGGGCTATTGCACTGGGAGCAATTGCTCCAATGCTTGACTCAACCATGGTAAACATCGCCATCGACAAACTAATGAAGGATTTCAACACGACATTGGGCACTGTTCAATGGTCCGTTACAGGTTATGTGCTAGCTCTTGCAATTGCAGTTCCAGTTTCGGGATGGTTGATGAACAAATTTAATGGAAAGAAAGTCTTCATCGGCGCAGTGGTCGCCTTTGGTGTCATTTCAATTTTTATTGGACTTAGTTGGGATATTTCAAGCTTCATCTTCTTTCGGTTAGTACAAGGATTTAGTGCCGGGATTATTACCCCGCTCATGTCAACACTTCTGGTTAAAACAGCAGGACCAGAAAATCTGGGAAGAGTGATGGCAATCGTCAGCACACCTATGATCCTTGGCCCAATCTTAGGACCTGTAATCGGCGGTTTTATCGTTCAAGGTGCCTCATGGCATTGGATCTTCTTCATCAACGTATTCATTGTCTTGATTGCTGCGCCACTTATGATGAAATATATTCCGGACTTTGAAGCCTTCAACAAGAATAGTAAACTCGATGTGTTTGGGATTGTCAATTTGTCCCTCATGAGCGCTTCCTTAATATATGGGATTACGAAAGCGGCCGACCACGCATCATTTCACAATCATGAAACAATCCTGTGGGGGAGTATTGGCCTTGTTTTAGCAATAATTTACCTTATGTATAACCGAATCAAGCAGAATCAAACAGTGCTTCCAATGAATTTATTTGCACACAAAACTTTCTGTGCATCCAGCATCGGGTTGTTTTTAGCAAATATTGCTGTGATGGGACCCATGTTAATCCTGCCCTTGTTCTTTCAAAACTTCCGTCATTTCACGGCCATCCAAGCAGCGCTTGCATTAATTCCTCAAGGCGTTGGGATGCTCATCACTCGACCAATGATCGGAAAAATGATTGATAAGTTCGGTGCAAAATATGTGGTAATCGTCAGCCTTGTCCTTTCACTTATCGGATCTATTCCACTTATCTTTATCACAGATAAAACAAGCATGATTTGGATCTCCATCGTGTTGTTCATCCGTGGTACCAGTTTTGGAGGGATTATGCTTCCATTGACGAGTGACGCGTATACAGGACTTAACAGCAAACAACTGCCACAAGCAGGAGTTGGTATTAATATTATAGAAAACCTTGGGTCAAGCTTTGGGGCAGCCATGATCGCAACTGTTGTTGCAACAGTCATACAAGGGTTTCAGCCAACAATCGCCAATGGCTTAAAAGGTTATCATGCCGGATTCTTCGTGTCCACCATCGTTCTTGCGGTAATTTTCATACCAAGTCTATTTCTCACCCATAAAAGGGATACATCATCATAGGAATTCAGAACTTGGGGCATGTTCTGAATCCCTGTTTATCTCTTATTTATTTGGAAAATGCTATGTTCATACAACCGGATGCTGAAACTATCCTTTTCCCATTGTATCGTTTCAGGTTGTCGCTCCTTCGTCGTCATTTACTTTTGGTATTTGTCTCGATGCAAATGCAACTCGATGAACTTCATTGTTCTCGTTTCTCATAAAACGAATGGTAAAATCCATTTCTCTCATATTAAATAAAAACAAGTCGTGTCCAATTGGCGTCAGCACAGCTTCCAGCAATCCGGTGATGCCCATATGCAGCTGTTTATCCTTCACATCGAACGCACATCTCATCCCATCCCCTGAGACGAACGTTCCCTCATACTCACTTAAACTTTCGGGTACTACATCTACCTGTTCTGCATTGATGTGTGACGCAGCTAACGGCTTGCCCAGGTGGTCGGCAAATGCACTAAAAAGCAGTTTGGACGACGGTGCGCCCGCTAAATTGGCAAGCGATACTCCTGTTAGACCGATTTCGGGAAGGATATTCATTTGGGCCGTTACTCCCTTCATATCTCCACCATGATGAATAAGCTTATAACCAAAGAAATCCGGGATGATCATTAAACCGTATCCGTAATAAGCACCAGGCTCACTTTGGATGTAAGGTGTTGTCATAGCCCGCACACTTTCTGGTGACAAAATTCGCACATCATCAACCTTTCCGTCATTTCGAATTACTTCCATAAACCGGAGCATGTCGTTCACCGTCGATTTTAAAAATCCCGCTGCACGCATGGCTGGTGCGTCCCACGGATGATTAGACCGAACAGCTGCCGCTTCATCATTTTTTGGTTGCATATCGTATAATACTGCGATGTCTTCATGTTCCTTCGAGTTCTCCAATTGAAAACTACTGTTAAACATACCAGCAGGCGATAAGATATTTTCTTGCACATATTGTTCATAGGACTTATCGCTGACGCGTTCAATAATCGCTCCTAACAGGCCATAGCCATCATTGGAATAACTGAATTCACACCCTGGTTCACCAAGCGGCATAAATGGTGCATTGGCGATCGCCTTCATTAACGCTTCATATGTATCAATTGCCTGGAGGGCATCCAATGGATTGTCTTCCTGTTGATTGCCTGCAAACGCTGGATCCTTTTCAATACTGCTCTTCACTGCACCCATTAGTGTTGGTAAGGACGGCAAGCCGGATGAGTGGGTCAAGAAATGATGGACCGTTAATTGTTTCGTTTGTCTTTCATTTGGCAGCTTAAATTCTGGCAAATAGCTTGTAACGAGATCGTTTACAGACAGCTTCCCTTTCTCTTGTAACTGAAGAATCGCAACAGCTGTGAATGCCTTTGTTATAGAGCCGATGCCAAAAACCGTATCCGGGGATAACGGAAGTGCTTTTTCCATATCCCGAAACCCAAACCCGTTTTCATACGTTAGCTCACCGTCTTTGGCTAGTCCGATCGCAAAACCAGGCACATTATATTTCTTCAGTATTTTCCCGCAGTATTGTTCGAAGTCCTGCATTTCTGTTTTTTGTTTCATATGTATCCCCCTTGTATGTTATTGAAAGGAAAAAATCAAGCGGGTAACGTAACGTTAAACGCTGTTCCTGCCCCGGATTCACTTTCCACCTGAATTTCACCATGGTGTAAATCCACAATCTTTTTGACAATGGATAAACCGAGTCCACTGCCCCCACTGTTGCGGTTCCGCGATTGATCCGCTTTATAAAAGCGTTCAAATATATGCATAAGCGCATCCTTTTCCATCCCGATCCCGGTGTCTTGTAGGCTTACCGTCACCATTCCTTGTTCTGAGTGAAACGCTTTGACTGTAATGGTGCCACCTTTTGGCGTGAACTTTATACTGTTATGAAGCAGATTAATCCATACTTGATCCATCATGTCTTCATCAGCAGTGATCGTTCCATTTTCAAGCGAGATATCCATGTTTATTGCTTTCTCCCTCCATTGCGGCTCATTTGCAAGTATGATGCGCCTTAATTGATAATCGAGCCGATACGGTTTTCGCTCCAGTGGTAAATGTTCGGATTCAAGAGACGAAAGCTTTAATAGATTTTCACTCAGTTTAGACAATCTGGCACTTTCCGTTTCAATAATGTGCAGATAGTGTACTCGCTCCTCTTCACTTAAATCGCTATTCTTCAACGTATGTGCAAAGCCGCTGATAGACGTCAAAGGGGACTGGATTTCATGCGACACGTTCGAGATGAATTCCTGACGCATTTCCTCCATTTCCCCCAACTTCTCTGCCATATCCTGGATACTAGTAAAAAGTTGGGAATAGGGGTGATTATCCCTTTCTCGAAACTGGTTTCCATAAAACGAAAAGTCGATATTAAAATTTCCTTCTGACATCTTCTTCATTGCCTGAAGCAAAGGGCTGAGAAACTGATTTTGTTTTGATCGAACCCATGGCAATTTTGTTACAATAGCAATGATAAAACCAAAGAGAAAGAACCCTAAAAAGGAGCTAATAATCTGTCTGCTCCATTCATTCAAGCTGATTTGCGTCCAATCAGAAAAAAGTGTTGCTAGCCAGTACCCAAAGGACCAGCACAAAAATAAGGATAGCATCACCCCAATAAAACCCAATACACGTTTTATGATTTCGGTAATTTTCATTACTTTACCTCCAGGCGATAACCAAGTCCGCGAATGGTCGTGATTTTAAATGGACAGCCTGCATAAGAAAACCGCTCCCGCAAGCGTTTAATGTGTACATCAACGGTCCGGTCATCCCCTTCATAATCAAATCCCCATATATCTTCAATCAACTGTTCCCGGGAAAAGGTTTTTTGTGGATGTGAGGCAAACTTAAACAACAGTTCAAATTCTTTTAAAGGCAGTGTCATTTCCCCGCTTCCAATCGATACCTTAAAAAGGTCACGATCCATGACGACATTTCCGATTACCACTTGATTCGACAGGTTGATTTGATAACGTTTTAGCAGAGCTTTCACTCGTACCGCCAATTCAGCTGGTGCAAATGGTTTAACCAAATAATCATCGGCTCCAAGCTCAAACCCCTGTACCTTTTGAGTTGTTTCCCCTTTTGCAGTCAACATAAGGATGGGCAATGTCTCGGAGTAATAGTTGCGTACTTCGCGGCAAAAGGTCCATCCATCCATATTAGGCATCATAATATCAAGTATAATGGCGTCTATTTTATTTTCATCAAGCAGGGAAAGCGCGGCTGTCCCATCTTCTGCCTCCAGCGTGGATAAGCCTTCATTAGCTAACGTGACACGAATTAATTCCCGAATATATGGGTCATCATCAACAATTAATAGTTTGGCCATCTCGTTCAGTCCTTTTTTATCCCGCCTTAACGGACAGTATAACTCCCACTTCAAGATGTTGAGGTGGAACGAAAAAACAAGTAGGGGTCAACTGCCAGTAAAGCTCCGATTCTGTTCACTACGGAGAACTGCCAGATCAAGAAGCAGTTCATTCAACATATCGTATACTTACTTTATCACTTTTTCCTTTGGCTTACTATGCGCGCCGCATATAAGCACGTACGGTAATAGGAGCGAAAATTGCTACAATAACCGCTGCTCCAATAAGCGACAGGGTGAAGTCCCAGCCAAACGTTCCGTTATTGGTTAAGTCCCTTACCGCCGTTACCAGGTGTGAGATTGGATTGATTTTAACAAACCATTGAAGCACTTCAGGCAGTGTCTCCGCCGGCACAAATGCATTTGAAAGAAACGTAAGTGGAAATAATACAATCATCGAGATTCCTTGTACACTTGAGGCTGTACGTGAAATAACTCCAAAGAAAGCAAATATCCAACTAATCGCCCATGCACAAGCAATAATCAGAATACCCGCAAGAAACACATAAGCTAAACCACCTTCAGGACGATACCCAATAATATATCCCATGGAAAACGTAAGCAATGTTGCAATGGTATATCGAATGGTATCAGCTAATAAGGCCCCTGCTAATGGGGAAATACGCGCTATGGGAAGTGATTTAAATCGATCGAACACTCCCTTATCCATGTCCTCTCTTAATTGTACACCTGTCACAACGGATGTTGTAATAACAGTCTGAACAAGAATTCCCGGAATAATCACGGGCAGATAGCTTTGTATATCCCCGGAGATTGCTCCCCAAAAATGTATGTGAACATGAGCGTAAAAATTATCGGCTGCAATGTCACATCAAATAATTGCTCTGGCGTGCGTTTGATCTTAAGCAGGCCCCTATATGCCATGGTTAAAGAGTTTTTTACCGATTTCCGAAAGCTTGTATGGTTACGGAGCCTTTGTTTATTAGATATGCTTCCTACTGTGTTACTCATATGATCTCCACCTTTCTATCCGATTTCCCAGCTGTGTTTTCCGCTTGTGAACGCGCATCCTGACCAGTGATCGACAGAAAGACCTCATCAAGCGTTGGTTTTTGTACACTTAATGCTGCCAATTGAATGCCCGCTTCCCTAAGCTTGATCAGCAAATCCGTTACCCGGTCAGCATCAGCCAGTGGCGCAGTGATTTTTGCACCCTCTGCAGACACCGCAGTCTGGACATGAAGCACGTGACGAACAATAGAACAGGCCTTCTGCATCTTGTTTTCGTCCTTGATCGTTACATGCAGAGTTGACGTGCCAACAGACTCCTTCAGTTCATCTACGGTACCTTCTGCCACCACTTTTCCTTGATCAATCACTGCAATACGATCTGCCAGTTCATCCGCTTCCTGCAAATACTGCGTTGTCAGCAGAACGGTTGAGCCTTCATTTATTAACCGTCGGATCGTATCCCACATCTGGTTGCGTGTTCGCGGGTCCAAACCGGTAGTAGGCTCATCTAAAAAGATAAGCGGTGGTTTAGCAATCAGACTTGCAGCTAAATCCAACCTGCGTCGCATTCCACCTGAAAAATTCTTCAATGGCCGTTTTGCCGCTTCTGTTAAGCCGAACTCCTCCAGTAATTCCACCGCCTTGCGCTTTGCTTCATTTCGACCGAATCCTAACAAGCGGGAAAAGATAACTAAGTTCTCCGTAGCACTAAGTGACTCGTCAACAGAAGCATACTGACCGGTAACGCCGATTAATTGACGCACCAGCTGCGGCTCCTTTTGCACATCGTGTCCAAAAATCTTTGCTGTACCGGCATCTGCCTTCAATAAGGTTGCAAGCATTCGAATCGTCGTTGTTTTCCCTGCTCCGTTAGGCCCGAGTACACCATAGATCTCACCTGCACGCACGGTTAAATCGACCCCATCAACCGCACGATGATCTCCAAATGTTTTAATCAATCCTTGTGCCTCAACAGCAATGTCCCGATTATTTATCCCTTTATGATTATTCAATCGTTTACTCAACGTATTTCCTCCTTCATATGCTTAGATGAACCATGTGTAGATACTAAACCGCTTATATGAACTGAATATGAACAAAAGGAATAAAGTGAACTTTTATTCAGCGGTGATCTTACTTCCCGTTAAGGCGGAATAAAATAATCACCCGTGTACGCCTGAAGTCCTAGTCAAAGATATGGCGCAGGCTGGTTACCGAAAGCGCAACACTTCCCGTATGATATAAGTAGCATTTCGAAAGGAGGCGAATCCCGTATGAAAAAGTTTCTTTTATTTGTTGGCGGACTGGCTGCCCTCACCATTTTGATTGTCAATCTGGGGCCTATGGTGCTCATGGGTGTGGGCATCTGGTTATTGTATATCGTATTTAAACAGTTCTTGAAGAGCCATTCTACCCTGGCTAAAATTGCTTGGGTCATTATTGGATTGTTGCTGGTTAGCATGGTGCTTTCCAATGTGCCCGCACTAATAGGACTTGGCGCAGCCGCGGTTCTTTACTTGATCTACAAAAACTGGAAACAGGATAATGACGAACCTGAAGTGGAAATTATCGACAAAAGCGATGACCCGTTCACTAATTTTGAATGGGAGTGGAACCATCTAAATCTCTAAAAAGGAGCAACTAAACATGACAGCAAATATATTTACACGTATCAAAGATTCCATCTCTGCGGACTTGCACACCATGATGGACAAAAAGGAACAAAAAAACCCAATGGCCGCTCTCAATCAGTACCTACGCCAAAGTGAACAGGAGAAAGAAAAGGTACGCAAACTGATTGAACGCCAATACAAGCTGCGGGATGGGTTTTCCCAGGAATATTTGAAAGCACAGGAAATGGCCGATAAGCGTCAAAAGCAAGCAACGATTGCAGAAAAGGCTGGGGAAGCGGACATGCAGCAATTTGCTCAAAAGGAATATGAAGAATATCAGGCACGTGCAGAGCGCATGAAAGAATCCCGGGCGGAAGCAATTCAACAGCTGGATGCCATGGAACAGAAATATGCCGAAATGAAGCATAAACTCAAGGATATGCATTTGCGTCGAATGGAATTGATGGGACGGGAGAACACGGCTCGAGCGAATCATCAGATGAATAAAGTTAATACGGAAGCAGTTGATAAGCCGTTCTCGCGCTTTGAAGAGATAGAGAATTATATTGACGGTCTGGAACATCAGGTGAACCGTTCCTATTACCGCAGTACATTCGATGCAAAAATTGACAAACTGGAAAAAGAGTTAGAGCGAAATATAGCGGAATAAGCAATCCAAATATGCTATAATAGGCGCTCAAGCAGACACGAGTTAACCTATTATAAGCGGGATGATACTTCTTATCCTGAAGGAGATAGTCAAGGAGGGTGCGCCGATGTTTAACCGTTTATCAACAGACACATGGAACTGGATTTTACTCATTGGTGCCATCCTCTTTGCAGTAGAAATTACCTTCTTTCACGGTGGCACGATTATTTCTGCCTTGATTTCTGGTTTTCTCATTTATTTTGGTAAAAAGCGTTTCCATAAACTGCATGGAAAAATCATCTTTTGGATTGGTGTTGTTGGGCTGGCGTTTTCTGCTATTAGCATGTTAGCGGTGCGCTTTTTTATCGTTGTCGTCATCATTCTATTCGCCTTGGAATACTATCGCACGCAGAAGGAACCATATGTGATCCAGCCAAATATTGCGGAACAACAGGAAGTCCATACCGAAGCGATCATCGAGCAAAAACCATTGTTCACGCACCGCATCTTTGGCAATCAGGAAACAGATGACACCGCTTATCAATGGCGTGACATTAATATTCACAGCGGAATCGGCAACCGAATCATTGATCTGAGCAATACAGTGCTGCCGAATGATACCGTGATTGTGTCCATTCGCCACATTGCCGGCAATATCGAGATCTTTGTTCCATATGATGTAGAAATCAGTTTACACCACAGTGCAGTATTTGGCCGGGCAGACATTTTTAACAAACGCCATCTTAAATTAATGAACGACACCATCTTCTATCAGACACAACATTACGATGATACAGTGCCGCGCATTAAAATTATCACCTCCGTTATGTCAGGGAACATTGAGGTGAGGCGCATATGAGACATATTATTCGGCAAACATTGATAGCTATGTCCTATGGCATCATCATTCTAATGCTTGCGATCGGCGTTATGCTATATATATTTGAAATAGACTGGAAAACATTATTCACACAGAACATAAACAATATTCCACTTGTAGGCATCCTGCTGATGATTCCCATTCTTATCGGGGTCATTATTGGAATCGTTACCGGGTCCTATTGGTCACAGCATATCCAACGCATAACAAGACAGCTGGAGCAATTAGTAAATGGGCAGCCCTTAAGTCAGGAAATTAACCCCGAGCAAGAATTACAAGAGATCCAACAACAAATGGAAAAGATTCAGGAAAAAATCAAGCAACAAACAGAACTGAACCAAAAAATGGCAACAGAGCGGGCTGTGGAGCGTGAACAAAGCTTACAGGAAATCGTGCTGCAGGAACGGAGTAAATTGGCACGGGAGTTGCACGACTCTGTCAGTCAAGAACTGTTTGCCGTTTCGATGATGATGTCCGCCATGAATGAAACCAAACTGCCTATGGACGAGGGAATACAGCAACAACTGCAAACAGTGGAAAAAATGATCAACCAGGCACAGTTGGAAATGCGCGCATTGCTTCTTCATTTGCGTCCGGTTGCACTAAAAGGAAAGACGATGCAGGAAGGGATCCAGGATCTATTAAATGAACTACTGCAAAAGGTTCCACTTGCCATTGAATGGAAAATAGAGGCGTTTTCCGTTGATAAGGGAGTAGAAGATCAGTTATTCCGCATTTTACAGGAGTCTGTTTCCAATACTTTGCGTCATGCAAAGGCCAATACGTTACGCGTTATGCTGATCAAGCGAGATGGATATATCATACTCCGGGTCGCCGATGACGGGGTCGGATTTGACATGAAACTGGAAAAGACAGGATCGTATGGACTGGAAACGATGCGGGAGCGTGCATATGAAATCGGTGGCTCCTTTAAATTAATCAGTCTGCCCAACCAAGGGACGAACCTCGAAGTAAAAGTTCCAATTCTAGGAAATGAAGGTGATGTAAATGATTAGTGTGTTATTTGCAGATGATCATGAAATGGTACGCATTGGTGTATCCGCTTATCTCGCTGCGCAACCTGATATTGAAGTCATTGCTGAGGCAGATGATGGGCATGCAGCAGTAGAACAGTCCCTTCGTTTACGGCCGGATGTCATCTTAATGGATCTTGTGATGAAGGACATGAATGGCATTGATGCGACCAGAGAAATTATCGACCAGTGGCCTGAAGCAAAGATCGTGATCATCACCAGTTTTTTAGATGACGAAAAGGTTTACCCTGCGTTGGAAGCTGGTGCCACCAGTTATATGCTAAAAACATCTAAAGCGAGTGAAATTGCGGACGCCATCCGTTCTACATACAACGGGAAGCCGATCCTTGAACCGGAAGTTACCGGAAAATTAATGGACCGCATGCGCCAGAAACCAGCAGATGTGTTACATGAACAACTCACCGAACGGGAAATGGAAATTCTTCTCTTGATGGCAAAAGGAAAAACAAACCAGGAAATTGCAGATGATCTCTTTATCGCACTAAAAACCGTTAAAGTCCATGTCAGCAATATCCTTGGCAAGCTTCAAGTGCACGACCGTACCCAGGCTGTCATTTATGCCTTCCATCATGAGCTTGTCTAACCAACAGGGCTGGAAGAAGACTACTGAAAAAATACTTTTTATAACTCAGGGTTACTGGATTAAACTCTTTTAAAAAGGATCGTATTACTACGATCCTTTTTAAGTTTGCCACCGATGCATCGATAGAAGACCGCGGTTTTCAGACCGTGCCCACTGGCATGCTCCAACTAATAGAAATTCAGCCATGATTTCTTCCACCGTCATTGATGGCTCTCCACCTTCAACTATACCATACAGTCAGAAATTAAAATTCGATTATAAAAGGGTGACATAATTTTTCTAAAAAAAAGTAATATTACAGCTCAGGAAAAACGTTGATTTCTACACGAAAAACTATATGGTCAACATTTGGTTAATATGTAAGCGAAATATTATCTGTTTCATAAATTGTTATAAATTAAGGTTTGCGTGCCAACACCTAGTTGTTTTTCTCTGAAAAAAGTCACGAATCCTTTAACAAAAAAATTGACAAAAACCATTCGGTCAATTAGAATAAAAAACACTTTCTACTTTGCAGTTCTTTTATGACTGGTCGGTCATAAAATTAAAAAGCATCATTATTCTATAAAGAAATGGGCAAATTGCGACACCCATAAAATATCATGCAAACTAGCAATCAACCAAGGAGGGAGGAACAATGAATAAGAAAGAAGAGATTATGCAGTCGGCTGTTCGTCTTTTCTCAGAAAAAGGTTACGTTTCTACATCAGTCCAGGAAATTGCCAATAGCTGTAAAATTTCAAAAGGAACATTATATAAGTACTTTGATTCGAAAGAGAAATTATTAATTCAAGTTATCGAGCACAGCCATAAAAAAATGATGCAAAATGCTGTCAATGTTAATTTTGATTCATCTTTGTCTGCTAAAGAAAAACTCATCAAAAAAATTATCATACAGTTTGAAGGTTTTCGAGATAACAAAGACTTTATATTGATCCTATTGAGGACTATACTGCCTCAAAACAACTCCGAAGTTTCCTGTCTTATTAAGCGTATAAAAGTTACCATGTTAAACTGGTACAAAGATTGTCTAACTGAAGTCTATGGAAGTAAAGTAGAACCTTATATTTGGGATTTTTCCATCATGCTCCAGGGGGTTTTGAGAGAATATACTTCTCTGTCGTTTCGTGATAATAAAGACATTGATTCCCAACATGTTGCCCGTTTCGTAGTTGAAACATTTGAAAGAATGATTGAACACACAATGGATCTGCAACCTGTTTTAACATCTCGTGAGATGGCGGATTTCGAAACCATCGCAACAGATTTCGAAGCAGAACCTCTTGATGAACAGCTCCGGAAACTGTTGAAAGAACTCCGGGAAAAGGTCCTAACTTCACCGATTCCTGAGCAAATCAGGCACGAGTCGATTGCAGCCGTTCACTATTTGCAACAAGAAGTACAGGAGCAAAAACCGAGAAGCTTTTTAATCAAATCACTCCTGTTATATTTAGCACAGATCGAAACTTGTGAGCCTATTATACGCCGTATGGAGGTAATCCTAAAGGCAATTTGTACTGAAAAAAGTGGAGAATGATGTGTGTTTTATCATAAAAAAAAGGTATCGATATGAACCCTGCTCAGGCATCTGGTGGCTTAATATAAAAACAAATTACTAGTATAGCAGAAGCATAGTTCAATAGATGGCTCTGCTGCAACGATAACATAGATGAATAAAAAAGAAATTCGTAACGAAGGGAATGGAAATAAATGAATGCAAAAAAAATGATCATGGTTAATATTGTTGTATTAATCATCCTAATTGGCGGTGGAATCACTGGATACTATTTTTATTATCAAGCGGCCAATTATGTAAAAACGGACGATGCTAAAATCGATGGAAAAATGATCACAATCGGAGCTACGGCAGATGGCAAGCTATCTGATTGGGACGGAGAGGTTGGCAAGAAATACAACAAAGGGGATACATTAGGAAAAATTGAAACGCCATCGGAAAACGGCATGACCAAGAAGAACGTTACGATCCCTCAAGATGCAACGATTGTAAAAGATGACACGGTGAAAGATTCCATGGTCGCAGCAGGAACGAAACTGGCTCAAGCATACAATTTAAATGATCTATGGATAACAGCTAATATTAATGAAAGCGACATTGATCATATAAAAGTGGGAAAATCGGTAGACGTTATTGTGGATGCCTATAAAGATACAACCTTAACTGGAAAGGTAGAGCAGATTGGTCTCGCAACGAATGATACCTTTTCCTTGCTGCCCTCAAGTGGAAATGATGACGATAATGTAATTCCGGTCAAAATATCCATAGACGATTACAAGGGGCTCCGGCTTGTTCCAGGAATTAACGCGCACGTTAAGATTGACCGATAGGAGGGTGATTCTATGTCCTTCATGATGACAGGATACATCATTTTTGCGTTGCTTGTTCTTGTTTTAGTCAATGTTGCTATACGTGTATCAGGCAAAAAAAAGACAGAACGTGCGAAACAACAAGCGATCGCTCGTTCTACTGATGATGAACAAGTCAAAACAGCGGCACATGAAACACGAACGGAAAAAGAAGATGCTCCAACCAACTCTCGAGAACCAGCTATGGTGGATGCAAAACAGCAAGATGAACATGACGTTCCAATAGCTGAACGAAGCAAACGTTACACGAACAAAAAGCAGCAAAAAAATGACGCCGATCCCTCTTTTGATCCAAGAGAAATCAAGAAGGGGCCCCTTATGGCCGTTATGCTGCTCGGAGCCTTTGCAGCGATTTTAAACCAGACATTGTTAAATGTGGCAGTTCCAAAGATTATGGAAGACTTCGATGTATCTGCCAGTACAGCGCAATGGTTAACAACAGCATACATGTTAGTTAATGGGGTTTTGATCCCGGTTACAGCCTTTTTGATGCGGGCGTATCCAACAAGAAAAATTTTCATTACAGCCATGAGCCTGTTCGCTGCGGGTACGATTCTTTGCAGTTTTTCCCCGACATTCTTTGTCTTGTTGCTGGGAAGAATCATCCAGGCATCAGGTGCGGGAATGCTGATGCCATTGTTAATGAATGTATTTTTAACCATTTTCCCACCAGAAAAACGTGGGGCAGCAATGGGAACAGTCGGCATTGTAATCATGTTTGCCCCTGCAATCGGACCGACGCTTTCGGGATGGATTGTGGAACATTATTCATGGCGGGTTCTGTTCTACGTTGTATTGCCATTTGCGATCGTTGACATTATATTAGCGTATTTTTTATTAAAAAATGTACTAAAGCTGACCTTTCCGAAGATCGATATCTCAGGGATCATTCTTTCCACAGTCGCATTCGGTGGAATCTTATACGGATTTAGTGAAGCAGGAAATGATGGCTGGAGTTCAGCAAAAGTCATCCTTTCATTCGTCATCGGTGGCATTGCACTCCTGTTATTTATCTGGCGTGAATTGGTCGCTGAGGAGCCAATGCTGGAGCTTCGGGTCTTCAAATACAACATGTTTACATTATCAAGTCTCATCCGTTTAATCGCCGTGATGGCTATGTTTTCTGCTATGCTGCTGATCCCGATTTACATGCAGACGATCCGCGGTTATACAGCATTGGAATCCGGATTACTGTTGTTGCCCGGTGCCATCTTGATGGGTATTTTTCAACCGATTACCGGCATATTATTTGATAAAATCGGGGCCCGTCCACTTGCTTTGATTGGACTTGCGTTAACCGTGTGGACAACGTGGGAATTACATGATCTATCCGCAACAACATCGTTTAGGTTTATTATGATTATCTACGCTCTGCGCATGGTCGGGCTAGCAGGGGTGATGATGCCAATCATGACAGCAGGACTCAATCAGCTTCCACAACGGTTAAATGCACACGGAACCGCAATGGCTAACACATTGCAGCAAGTCGCAGGATCCATCGGGACTGCTGTTATGGTTTCCATTTATACTGCCCAGACGAAAACACATATGGGAACGATTAGTAACCAAATGACATCTGAACATACCCATCAGCAATTTTCAGACCTGGTCCATCAGCTTATGGGAGCCACAGGAATGTCATCCGACGCGGCTGGAGCTGCTGGACAACAAATGATTTACGGTCAGGCATACAAACAGGCATTGATTGAAGGAATGAATGATTCATTCTATGTTGCCGCCATTTTAGCTGCGATAGCATTTGTTTTGTCATTATTCCTAAAACGGACCTATCCACCTGATGAAGAGCAAGAAACCAAAACAAGGTGAGCATGGAGATCGTCCTATTAGGAGACAATCAATGGTTTGCATGAAAGAAGGCACAATTAGCGGGGGTAATCTGCTACTTGTGCCTTCTTTAAGCTCCCGTAAACTAACTGCAAGACTAGATGCAATAGATCCTGCTTAATAAAGGGAAACTTCATTAAGTGGGGGGTCCTTCTCGAAATCCCGAATTAAAAGGTAAACGGCTTATGCTTAATTTTTCTATACTCAAAAATTAACAATTCCATCAGGGAAGCCTTTTATTGCCAATTTACCTATCCGCTATTTTATTAGAGGAAGAAATATCTCATCTATAATCTCTTCAATTGTCTGCTCTGTTACAGGTTCATATGTGGTTAATAGTTCATGTCTAACCAGATCGACGGGAAGTGTTGCTATCCTCGCCGATACTTTTTCTGCTTTTATTTCTCCCCGCTCAATTGCTTGTTTTAGAATTGTCTGCATGGTATTCGTTCTTCGCATATTTAATAACTCGGAAAATGGAATCCCTGCAAGTACAGTCATTAACCCATGTATGGTCTCGGGGCCAATGGTGGAGATAAGATTATTGATTCGTTTCAATACGATAATAACGTCACTCCTTATAGATCCTGTATTCGGAATGTCATCGATTGGGTTTGGTATGTTTTTCTGGATTGCAGCTAATACAAGTTCCTCTCGATTCGCCCATCTGCGGTAAATCACTGGTTTACTTGTTTTTGCCTTGATCGCAACTTCTTCTATCTTCAAATTTTGGTATCCAACATCCATCAATTCTTTCCAGGCAGCTTGAAGAATAGCATCTTCCAGCTCCACGCCCCTTCTTCTCGTATGCATCGTTCCATCTCCCTTCTTTTTCACCTGCACAACTTGAAATAAAAAACCTTGCGTTTCTTATTATTTTATTATATCATATTTACGAATAGGAAACTTAAAGTATCTTATATACAAAAAGGAGTCTTAAAAATGGATAAAGCAATTAATAATGAAAAAATTGATCCAGCTGTCTTAAAAATAGCATGGATTTTGCTAATAGGGGTTTTAGCCCCTTTGTTTGACACAACCATTATGAATGTAGCCATCGATACGCTGGGTCATTCATTAGACGCACCTGTTTCTATGGTTCAATGGGTTATGACCAGTTATTTAATCGCACTTGGCATCGTTGTCCCTATTTCAGGATGGGCATTGGATCGTTTTGGTGATAAAACGATGTGGATCTTTGCTTTAAGTTTATTTCTAATAGGATCCATTTTATCCAGTTTAGCCTGGAATATTGAAAGTCTTATCATATTTAGAGCCGTCCAGGGACTTGGCGGGGGATTGATGATGCCGATTATGCAAACCATTGTCGTGCGGGCTGCTGGTGGCGAAAAGTTAGGAAAGCTGATGGCCATCGTAGGCTTACCTGCACTACTTGGTCCGATTTTAGGCCCTGTTTTAGGCGGCATCATCATCAACTCGCTTGATTGGAGATGGGTTTTTTATGTTAATATTCCCCTTTGCGCAGTTGCCTTAGTACTGGCAATCTGGAAGCTGCCAAAGGATAGTGCTCCAAATAGATCGCAAAAATTAGACATCATTGGATTATTGCTGCTCTCACCTGCCGTTATTTTAATTATTTACGGACTTAGTTTAGTTAGTGACTATCATGGATTCCTTCATCAGCACGTCCTGATTCCAATTGGAGTCGGCATCATAATCCTGATTCTTTTCTGTATGCATGCATTAAAAAAGAAAAGCAAATCCATCATGAATATCCTGCTGTTTAAAAATCGCTCTTTTACAGCTTCCTCATGCCTGTTGTTTCTATCCGGGTTAAGTTCTTATGGGGGAATGCTTTTGCTGCCATTATATTTCCAGCAAGTTCGGGGAGACAGTGTGCTTATGGCCGGAATTTTACTAATACCCCAAGGAGCAGGAATGCTGCTCACTCGTTCCGTGGCAGGCAAGCTGACCGATACAATCGGTTCGCGATGGGTTGTCTTTTTGGGTACGGCGCTTACCATACTTGGTACCATTCCGTTTGTCTTTAGTGAGGCAGATACATCCACCGTGCTCATTTCTTTGGCGCTGATTCTGCGTGGTGCCGGGCTTGGTGCCGTATTGCTTCCAGTTATGGCAACCGCTTATATCGGATTAAATAAAGAAGAAATACCCCATGCAAGCAGTATGACACGGATCCTCCAACAAATCGGCGGTGCCTTTGGGGCTTCGGTACTGGCAATTATTTTACAAAGCCAATTTCATTCCCTGCAAGCGATTGATATTACCGCCCGTAATATAGCGTTCAACCATACGTTTATGTGGTCAACCATCTTTACAGCAATCTCCTTGATTTTTGTTGTCATGTTGCCCACTAAATTAAGCAAAAACCAATCAGTTGCTAAATAGAGAAAACAATTGGGGTATTTGGGCTTTCGAGCGTGGCGTCCCCACCACATTCCTTATCTATTTTGGATTGAGATATCTCAAAAAACAAAAGCTGCCACGATTGAAATTGTTCGTGGCAGCTTTTATTTTCGTCCTTGTTTGATAATGCTTTTTTAGTAGTATCCATAATATGGCGGGTACGGATAATTAGGATAGCCCTGATATGGTGGGTAAGGTGCTGATGGGTAAGCTGGATAATATCCAGTATTAGGGTAAGGTCCATATGGCGGGTAGCCCCCGTATGGAGGGAACAAAGAGCCAGCCAGCAAACCTCCTGCTAATCCACCCAGAAAAGGCACACCGCCTTGGAAGCCACCGTGAGCTCCATGTGATCCATGAGGCGGTTTACCATGACCACCATGGTGCCCTGGATTCCCATGGTGGGGTCCGCCATGATATCCGCCTCCATGTCCATGCTTCGGTTCTCGCATCATTGCCTCTTGCACATCCCCTTGCTGGTATGGAAAAGGCATTGGATCCGCTTGATACCATTCATGATTCATGTTTTTCCCTCATTTCAAAATAATCCTTTATCCATACAGCATATGCAACCGCCTATTGAGGTTACTGGGCAGTTGTCCTTAAGATTACAGATTATTGTTCATTTCAGCAGGAGACCCTTCCATAGCGGGAGTATGCAGCAGATAGTTGCGTATTTATTTCACCAGCCTAGAAACTGACAGGATAGCAGGATGACGCAGACCTAATAAAACAACCTGCTTCATCCGTGATAACCATTTAGCCCCAACAAGCACCTCTAATTCAGTTAAACCGTATGGAGACTTTTTCGAGTTTAGTATCTCTATGTTCGTCTAATACCAATAACACGGCCAACTATTTTCGGCTTTTCCTCCAATGTGTGCTGCTTAGCAAGTTCCTTTACACGCGTAAAAATGGCGTCTGGAAATGGTGCAGCTTTCCCTGCCGTCTGATCAATGCCCATCAGCATCTGTTCACATGTTGCTGCATATTTCTTATTTTCACCGATCAATTCATAAAATAGATGTACACGTTTGTCATCATAATCAATCACTTGCATATGAATTTCAAATGATTCACCGTAGTTCATTTCATCCAGATAGCAGATATGATTTTCCATAGTAAAGATCGTGTACTGCGTCTGTTCACGAAAATCATCGGTAATACCAATCCATTTCATGAAGCGGTCCACGCTCCAGCTAAATGCACGGGCATATGCAGCATCATTCATATGACCATTATAGTCAATCCAATCTTTCGGTACCTTGTCCTTAATCAGGATTGTTGGTTCACCCACATAAACCCTCTCCTTTTTAAAACTTTTGCTACAGCTTTCCTGATAAGTTTGCGCCTGGCCAATACTTTTCCAATAATTGCTGCAGCTCAATAAGGAATTGATCGCGACGTTCTTCTAGTTGTTCCATTTCTATTTCTTTGGTTTGACCTTCCGTACCCATCACAACTTTGTCGGCCAGTTCATCTGTTAATTCTGGAGCTTCTAATTTCGTCCATGGAAGTTTCAGTGCCGGGCCAAATTGTTCCAGAAGATGGCGCATACCTTGCTTGCCTCCACCCATGTGTAATGTTAAGAATGGCCCCATTAGTGCCCAACGCAAACCCGGACCGTAAATAATGGAAGCATCTACTTCTTCCGTGGTTGCCACCCCATCATTAACGATGTGCAAGGATTCACGCCATATTGCCTCCATTAAGCGATCAGCGATATGCCCTTCAATTTCCTGTCGAACGATAAGTGGCTTCATGTTCATAGACTCATAAAAAGATTGCGCCGTTTCGATATAGCGTTGCGCTGTTTTTTCACCGCCAACCAGTTCCACAAGTGGCATCAGGTACACTGGATTGAATGGATGGGCCACCATTACCCGTTCAGGATGGTACGTACAATCGGCTTGTAATGTACTTGGCAATATACCAGATGTACTGGAGGCTATAACCGCTTCCGCTGGTGCATATCGATCAATATCCGCAATCACGCTTCGTTTTAATGCTTCTCGCTCAGGAACATTTTCTTGAACAAAGTCTGCTTGCTCTAACGCTTTTTGCAGATCTTGTTCAAAGGATAGATTATCTATGGCTGCCCCATCAGCCAAACCCATTTTCTCCATGGCTGGCCATGCTAGCTGCACAGCGTTGCGGGTTTTACCTTCAGCAGCTGGGTCCGGGTCAAAAGCCGTTACGCTGTATCCATTTGCTAAAAATCGTGTAATCCATCCGTTGCCAATCACGCCTGTCCCCACGACAGTTATTTGTTTCATTGGTTTTTCAGGTATCAATTGCTAGCCTTCTTTCCATCTGGGTTGGATAATTTTAACTGTTCACGTGCCTCCGCTGGTGTCATAATCTCTGAACCAAGACTATGGGCAATCCCAACTGCTTTATCAACAAGTTGTTCGTTCGTTGCCAGCTGGCCTTTTTTCAGGTATAGATTATCCTCAAGTCCCACACGAATATTCCCGCCTTGTAAAATCGATTCTGCAACCATTGGCAGTTGCATTTTACCAATTCCAAATGCTGACCAGCGGCCATTTTCCGGGATACGGCTTTTCATGTAAGAAACGGTTTCTGCATCTACTGCCGCACCCCAAGGTATACCGAGACAGAACTGAAACATTGGATCTCCCTCAATCAAACCTTCGTTAATCAATTGGTTTGCAAAGCGGACGTGACCTGTATCAAAACATTCCAGCTCTGGTTTAACTCCACTTTCCTGCACAAGTTTAGCCTGCTTCCTCAGCCAGTCAGCTGGGCTAACATATAACATATTGCCAAAGTTGACACTGCCACAGTCAAGCGTACACATTTCCGGGAGCAATTTCCCAATCGGTTCATGGCGTTCCTCTGGTGTTTGCATATCTGTTCCGGCACCGCCTTGTGTCGGATCATCGGCACTTGGTATCCAATCACCACCGCCGCCTGAGGTAAGGTTAATAATCACATCCGTCTCTGATTCGCGGATTCGTTCCACAACTTCCTGAAATAAATTAACATCATGGCTTAGCTTGCCGGTTTTTGGATCGCGCACATGAATATGAGCGACCGTTGCCCCGGCTTTTGCCGCTTTAATCGCTGAATCGGCAATTTCCTTCGGTGTAACTGGCACGTGTGCACTTTTTGCTGTTGTATCTCCCGCACCTGTGAGTGCACATGTTAGGATGACTTTTTTATTCACTGCTGTTCCCTCCTGATTGTTTTTTGGGTACATACTTGAATATTTCTCCGGTCTCAAACAATTCCGTAACCCGGCGTATCCAATCGTAATAATCTACCCATTCTTTTATTTCCCGCAGAAACGCATTTATGATTTGCTCATCTTCTTCTGTCAAATCCGGCTCCTGCTGCAGTTTATCCAACTTTTTCATCAGTTGCTGTTCAAAGTTACGGCTTCGATTTGCCGCCTTTTGCCACGTGGCGGTAAAAAGGGAGATAAACGTTTCATAGTAGTCCTCTTCAACGTGATATAAATCTTTCCGGACACCTTTTTTAAAAACGCGCTCCGCAATATTCATATCGATCATTTCGCGGACAACCTGACTCATTCGTGTCTTACTCATTCCCGTTTCTCTTGAGAGATCATCCAGTGTCATGGGGTCTCCATTCATATAAATTGTCCCTAGCACACGGCCAATACTTGTAGAGACGCCAAACGCGTTCATGTTATCCGTGATTTTTTCAATAAATTGCGTTTTGACATCTTCAAATTTAGCGTTATGATTCATTATACGTATCTCCTTTTCAACAGGCATCCTGAAATGATCGTTTACGTTCATTTATCATTTCCCCAAGCAAGTTGTGCTATGACCTCTGACGTCATTTATCCCGCCTTAAGCGGGCAGCCAGCCATGTGTTATCGGAAACAACGTGGTTGGCTGACGATCGAAGTGTATCGATCCTATTATACGTCATTTGTACCTGGAAAACGATACAAGCTGATCGCCCACTCTTGCCTGGGGTACCGTAGAATCAAAGGTGTCCGTATCCGAAAATGCTGCGGCGTTTGCCATTCGTAAGCCGACTACCTGTCCAGGCATAAGGGTAACAATATTACCGCCATATCCCTTCATATTAGGCAGATAAAACTCGTGTCCTTCTGATGTGCGATAAGGCTCCACGTGCCAATTCATCGCATAATATTTTGGTCCAAATTCATTCTTCGCTTCTTTGGGAAGAGCTAACGTAGGGGGATCCTGTTTTGGCAATATACTATCCACCAATTCGCGATGTAAGATCTGATTGCCATTCCAGTTGCCATGCTTTTCATAAAGCAACGCAATTTTAGCCAGCTCGTCCAGTGTGGCGTAATAACCGAAATCCATTCTCGGATGACCAGCTGATTGGTTTTCCTCAATCGTGTGATTTACCGGCTTGTAGTAAATACCAATTGGTTCATACACTTCATCCTGAAGCATTTGGTCCAACGTAGCGTCCTCACCCTCTTTGCTTTGGAGGTACTTCTCAAGGGCAACCCCAAGAAGAAAGGCATCTTGATCCCGATAGTTATACTTCGTTCCCGGTTCCCAAACCCGCGGGTAATCTAATGATTCCACGACCTTCTTATTCTTCGACGCTGCTAAATACCATCGGTGGTAATCACACAAATAACACGTGGGATCATCTGCGGTGGCACCGCGTCCGGAAGCCATGTTAGCCATATCTAAATACGTGACATCATGCCAATCTTCTTGGGAGTCCGGTATATTTATATAGTCAGCAATCCTCTGTCCCAGCAGGTCTCGCCCATATTTCTCCGCTAAACGTAACATCGCAACGTTCATCATCGCCGTTTTGGTAACTGACCAAACACCATAACGAATTTCATTGCAATAAGGAAACGGACCACCAGCAAAATGACAAGGCGATAGATAAAGCACCCCTTCATAAAGCAAACCTGTCTGGAGAACGTGTTTTTCCTCCGCTTCGTCCGTTGCTCCATTAAACGCGGCCAAATGATGCTCACCGACCTGTTGTTTTAATGCATGAAGCGGGGCAGTTGGAAATCGGCTTTCAAGATGAAGACGATAACTCTTTTTGTGTTTCTCCAGGTTTTCTATTCCGCCGGGCTTGTATGTCGCTTTCGCAATCCCCCAGGAGTTAAAATAGCCTGACACATCAAACGAACCTGTCTGGGCCACGATTTGAAATCGAACATAAGAAACCTTCTTTTCTTTATAAAGGAACATGGCAATCCCAATATGTGTCTCTCCCTCCAAACGATTGACAAGCGAAAATGGAAAGGAGGCACGATTCCAACCATTATCTTGGGCGTCGCTCCATACGCGCCCCGGTTGGACAATGATATCCCAGTAACTTTTTGTCCCCTCCAACGTACCATTTGGGATGACATCCAGTGTCACAGGGACTAAATATTTATGATCTACCGTAAAAAACTCCAGCGATACGTCCGGAAAAAAGGTAATATCTTTTCCGTCTTCGTTGTTTGTATGAAACGCTTTGCTCATACCCATGTGTGTACCCGCAAGCGTTAACGTACCTTCAAATTCCGCAGAGGGAGCCTTTGCGCTATCAAGGGGTGCAAAAAAGCAATTCTTTGTTAAGCCCTTGACTTCTGTCCCCTCCATGAGTTCTTTCCACATAATTGGTTCGTTAGCTATCTTCATTATTTTATAGTCCTTTCTTGCCTTTCTCCAACCATAGAAAGTTACTAGTTGACTGTCTATTTCCAGTTGCCTTCATCCACAGAGTCAAGTTAGAATGATCGGCTAAATGAAGAGCAACTCATTTAACCGATACGACATGAAATAGAAAACTTGTGATCCTGACAATTCTTTAATTTCCTTTTTTCATTTTGTCAATTTTATCTTGATTGTTATCGATCCAAGCCTGTGTGACTTTATCGGGATCCTTCCCATTATCAATTTCAGCGATCATCTTTTCCATATCTTCTATTGATATACTCCAGTTGCTTAAGAAATTGTATGCTTCAGGCGCTTGTTCCTTAAACTTTTTATTCGCAATCACATGAACACTGCTCTTGTCAAACAACCCTTCCTCAGAAGCTGCCTTTTTATTGGTCAGTATCTTCAAGTCGTATTTTTCAAACATGGAATGCGGGCGCCATCCATAAAACAAGACAGGTTTTTTCTCTTCCATTTTTGGCAGAGCAGCTGCTAACATGGCCGCTTCAGAAGAATTGATCATTTCAAGGTCAAGATCATAGAAGTCGATCATTTTTTCCATCTCCTGCATCGCTGGA
Source organism: Lentibacillus songyuanensis (assembly GCF_039548255.1). Classification (NCBI taxonomy): domain Bacteria; kingdom Bacillati; phylum Bacillota; class Bacilli; order Caryophanales; family Bacillaceae; genus Lentibacillus; species Lentibacillus songyuanensis. The sequence continues at coordinate 201,897 of NZ_JBCLVH010000001.1, read as the reverse complement.
TCCCCTTCGCCAATGGCAAACATTTCATGATTTACTATATCTTCCTGGCCTTTTAAATCTTCCACGTCATTGATGTCTGTCATATACTTCGGAACAACCATCCCTGAATTTGCATCATCATAACTGACAGCAATACTTTCTATGGAATCAGCGTACTTTTCAATGTATTGTTTTTGCGCCGGATACCATGAATCCATAAAAACATCAATATCGTCATTTGACATCCCGGTATAAACACTTCCTGCATCCGCATTTATTTCCTCTACTTTATAACCCATATCCTTTAAAATTTTTTCAGCTATTTTCGTTGGCGGAACGGTACTTGTCCAATTTGTAACACCAAACGTTAATGTTGGTTTGTCCCCCTCACTTGCATCCTTTGAATCACCACTTGATGAGCAGCCATACATGGCCAATGATACTAAAATTGTTATTAGAACAAATAACGTTTTCTTTTTCATTATACTCTCTCCTAACATATTAAATATCGTCTATTGTAGTGCTAAACTTACAACAAATAAGCTCTTAAATGGTTCATTGTCTCAGGAACACTCATACCAAAACAAAGCATCCCCAGGTCTCTCCAATCCTCTGGTATATCTTCATTCTGAATCAAATCCTATCCCTCTTTCTCGTGGGCATAGAGAAAATAGTGCCTATGTGTTATTACTTTTTGTTAAGGACAACGTATCACTGGTGTAGGCTTTTTAAGCCATTTTCATAATCGCACTTCACTCCCTTACGATGGTTACAGAACACGCCCATCGTTACTTAGATATTAGCAATGCAAATCTGCCCGATAATCAATTAATGTAACAGGCATTCCGTCAAGACTCTTTTTAAGCGTAAAGCAACTCAAATTAAAAATCAAACACTTTATACAATAAATATTGTACAAATAATATATATTATTTAAATTGCACACGGGTTTCCTTTTGTTTTCTCCGTATATCTGCGTATATCTTGGAAATGATTGTTTTGAATTTTGTTTCCAGCATGAAATGGTAAAAGTCAAGTTGGTTGGGGGATGTAAAATTTAAAGAAGTAACAGTATTTTCACTTTTATCCCGTCTTTTTTTAAGCCGCTGGCAGTTCCTCAATCGCATGCAAAAGGACTTGGCTACTGCGTATATTGGTAATTATAAGCGAATGGAGAAACATATGGGTCACTGTGAAGATTGTCGGAACTGTTTAAACAACAGGAAAGAGGATTTATATGATGCGAGAGTTAGGGCTGAATAGTTGAGGGGGAGTGTAACTGTGGGTGTGCGACTCTTACTTCGCAATACACTCCCGCGGATTCAAGAACTGGAGACCAAGTGGGAAAGTGGTCATATGATCCAGAATTGGAATGATGGTGATGAATCAGTTTATCCCGCCTTAACGGGCAGTAAGACCCCTACTTCAAGATTTTGAGGTGGAACTAAAAAGATAAGTTGGGGTCAACTGCCCGTAAAGGTCCGATTCTGTTCAACTAACATTCAGTGGAGGAAAAAAGGAAACCCCCACTGAATGAAGTTTCACTTTATTCTTCATAGTACTTCAAAGACAGGGTTTTAAAATATCTAGAGTAAGTTATGACTTACACACTTTTTTTTGACAAACCCGATAAACCCTTTTCATCCATGAAATTTCTTGTAGAGCTTATTCTTTCTACCACTATCCCTAATTATAGTACGTTTCAGTTTCCGTTATTAAAACATTCTATAAGTCAGCGTGTTAATTATCATAAGCTTTATACCAATGATATGGTTGAATATGAGTATTTATTTCTTTAGGTCATTGTTTTCGATAAAGCGTTCAAAGTCGTCATTAGACTGATAAGTAATTCGTTCTTGATTATATTTTTCATACTCCTGAATTGCTAATTTATCAGCCACGGTCTTTGAAATTTTCCCTGCATTTTCAAGAATTTCACGATCATTAAACTGAAGAAAGGCATTAAGTTTATCAATCCAATCCTTCATATGCATTGGCTGTTGTCTTTCTGCTTGATCTTCAGCATAATCTAGATACATTGTGACAATACGATTGAGTGACTTTAATTCCTTTTCCGTTAAGTAATTTTTAGCAACTATTACATCTCTTTTTCGGACTTTGTCGCCTTTCCATGAAGTGAGACCCATATTTTCCTTTTCTGATTTTGCTCTTTCTACTATAAGTTCAGCAGCTGTTTGACCATGAATGGCAAAGTGTAGTTTATTTTGAACAGTAGCGAAAAAATCCTGTGTGATTTCTGCTTTTGAATCATAGTCAACAGATGTTGCATAAATATCTGTAATATTTTGATAAAACCTTTTCTCTGAAGCACGAATGTCACGGATTCTTTCCAACAACTCATCGAAATAATCCTGTCCAAAGTTGCGCATTTCTTTCAAACGATCGTCATCCATCGTAAACCCTTTAACAAGATATTCATTCAAGCGTTCTGTTGCCCACTTACGAAATTGCGTTCCTCGGTGAGAACGAACACGGTAGCCGATTGCGAGAATCATTTCAAGGTTATAGTGTTTGGCTTTTCTTGTTACTTCTTTTGAACCTTCATTTTGAACTTGTAAGTAATACTTACAAGTTGACTCTTCCTGCAATTCTGCTTCCTCATAAATATTTTTAATATGAAGTGTAATATTTTGTGGTGAAGTTTGATATAACTCTGCTATGGCCTTTTGTGTCATCCAAACAGTTTCATTTTCTAATCTAACATCTATTTTTGTGTTTCCGTCCTCTGTTTGATAAATCAATATGTCAGTTTTATTTTGCATTGCTCATACCCCCTTTGTATAATAAAAGCTATCTTTCTCACCATCTAAATCTTTTATTATGTAGTATTATACCACTTACAAATCGAATATTTAATATTATAGGGAACGTTTATTCCTGTAAATCTTGATCTTTTTAGTTAAAAACTGACTTTATGGATACGGGTCGCCGTACCGGTTTGTAGGGTAAAATAAATTATTTCTTGTCATCCAAATACGAGGTAAAACCATATTCCGTAAAGGTTTTACCTCGTTTATCATCCCTAATGTCCTTATTATGTCCCTATTATTGTCCCTATTTTCCTGTTGGCGCTTTGATTATAGAGAATCCAATTCGAAAATATGTCCACTTTTGTCCCTATTTTTTAAGGGGCATAAATATATTTAGTTCCTGCTCCTTTTCCTACAATCTTAACACCATCAGGTTCTAATTCTTTTACCAAACGTTGTACTTGCTTCTGATTCATACCTGTTAATTGCCTTATTTCCTTGTTAGTCAAACTTCGATCTGTTTTTAGTATGGATAATATACGAATTTTTACTGCTTCCTTGTCCAAACTTTGCCGTCTCTCATATTGCATGTCACCTTTTAACAATTCATATGCACTACGTGAAAGAGTAAAGTATCTTCCCTTGCCACGACCAACTGATTCTAATAGGTTAAATTCATTTTGCATCTTACTAAGCAATTCACGGGCTTGTTCCATGCTTCTTTGTGCAACATCAGCAGCTATTGAAGTATCAATTTCTTCATGCCTTATTAGATATTGCAGAATAAGCAGATGGTCAACGTCAACATGGTTGCTTTCCAGTGTCATATGATCAATTAAATTTTTAAAGTCCTTATTTAAAGGCGAAGATATAAAAGTGAGTTCAATGTTGTTGCCAACTTCTCTATATATTGGAGGTTCTTTTCCTTCAACCAACAATGAGCGAAATATCCTTGATACCCCTAAATTTGAGCGGTTTACCAACTTTAATCTGTCTAACAAATCCATTAAGTGATTATTCCTTGCTACTGGTGGATGATGAAGAATATTCTGAGGTGTAATCCCGCCGACAAACTCCCCTGGATTGGTAAGTATCAACTTATCCTTGTATTGTTTCAGCATAATCGTTCCATTCATTCGATAATCCCGATGGCCAAACGCATTGAGTAAAGATTCCCTTAAAGCGATAGTCGGATAGGTGCTAAATTCCGGATGTACAAGTCCTGATTCTACTGTTACCATTGGATTATCTACAGCAATGTATCGTTCTAATTCATATAGTGCGACTGGAATAGCATGTGTTCCGTCATCCCTGTGAGAATAATCTGTATCACTAATCATTTTTCTGTAAGACCATCTATGTTGAGGAATAAACCTGGAAATAGCCTCAGGTTTCCCAACAAGTAATAAAGAACCCTTTGTAAGGAAATTATCTTTCAATGCCCCTATTGATCTCAATAAATCTTCATCAGTTAATGTTAAAAGACTTTCATCGGCTCTTTCTTTAGACATAATTTCACGAACACGTTCCATTGCAGAATGTGAGAAGAGATCTTCCCAATCTTCATGAATAACTTCAGCAGTATAATCCATTTGGATTGAGGTATCCATCATTTTCCGTCTTAATGTTCCCGTGTACGGAATGCAATCCTTACCTTGCCTTATCGTTGCTGCCCCATCTGTTGTAGTATAAGGTGGCATTCCCGGATAAACATTCATCAATAGTAAGCGCTCTGTTCCTTCTGATACAGTGATATCTTCAAATACAGGAGTCAAATGTGGATCAGTTTTTTCATAAATCCTTTTTTGAAGTACAGTAGTATCAATCTCTTGTGGAACACCTAATATAGCATTAGACCTTCCTTTTACCTTGTCTGCTACACCAAACACAACGCTTCCCCCACCGCCATTTGCCATGCACACAGCCATTTTTAACATCAACTTAACATTGTCATCCAAACTCCTTTTAATCCATTGTTTAAAATCTAATGTTTGTGATTCAAGGTCATCAGCTATGTTTGATTCCAGTCTGTCTAATAACTCGTGAATTTCTTCCTTGGATATCATCCTAGTGCACCTCCCCAGCATTCGAAATTTGACATATTATATCATTAGCAACCCCGCCAAAAAGCCTTGCTTTAATGGAAATTCCAGTTTATCAATAATGATTTCTATTTCCGCAATATTTAATACATCTTTTGCAACCAGGAGCGCAACGCTCCTGCAACTATCGGTGTTTGTCCATGCCGCTTCAATTAGAAAATAGCGATATAAGGGGATCTTTCTTCATGCCCTTTTGTCACATACTTTTTATAATATATAGATTTATCTTCCCAAAGTATACTTATGACCTTGTTCGCCTATTATCATTTCTTCCTCCTTATGTGAATCTACAGGATCAGTTTGTAAGTCTTTTATCCATATTTCTGACGGCAATACAGTTTTTGACGGTTCACCAAATTCTTCTCCATCTATTTTTACCTCCATAGGAATAGCAAACGAGTCGCCAACAATTAATGCAACTCCCGTTCTTAAAAATGATAATCTGTTTAATTGACCATCGTTTATATATGGGATACTTTTTCGCATTTGCTCTAGGTCTACGTTGTTGCGAATTCGATGTAAAATATAATTATTACATTGTGATAGTACTGTTTTGGACAACTCCCCTGGCCTTTGACTAGATAAAATTAAGAAAACACCAAACTTCCTCCCTTCCTTGGCCACTGTCCGAAACATTTTGGAGTAGTCCACTATATTATCCTCATTTTTTTCTGAAATATATTTATGTGCTTCATCAAATACAAAATTATAACTTTTAGTAATACTTCCAATTACCCTTTTCATTTCAAGTTGTTTATTAAAAATATTTCTTAAAACATAATTTGTGAAAAACAAAAGAACATCATCATCGATAAAGGTGCAATCAAATACTGTAAAAGTTTTTTTAGTTAGCAACATGTCTTCTAACTCTGCTTGTCTTGTAAAATCCTCAGAAAAAAGGTTATCGGAATATGTAGCTTCCAAGTTATCTATTCGGGTCATTAAGGTAGAACAAAAAGTTCTTATCTGACTGTTACCTTTGGATTCCTCTAAAAGCAATACTAAATCTACTGCCAGTTTTAAATCTTTAATAGTTTTAGTTTTACATTCAGTAGATTCTAAACAACCAATTAAATATGAATGAACATCGTCATATTCGTAACCCGTTTTATTCTTTACATAATCCTTAATTTCACTTCTAAATGTTTCATCATAGCTATTTGGCTTAAAGTTTCCAAACTGGGCATCATAATAATTCAGGCATTCATTAATTTTCGGTGAATCTATTCCCTCCAACAGGCCCTTAATCTTTGCCCTTTTTGGAACTGCATCTGTTGACTGGCTATTAAACAATTGCAATGCACAAAAAGCTTTTATCCACAAAACATCATTATTATTTGAATCAAGATGATTAGCTAATTTTAATGCATTAAGTAATACAGGCCTCTGCGTCGCATGTGAAGGTTGCAGTAAATTCATCCAATCCTCTGTTGTTAGGTTCTGCAAATTTATAGAAATATCATTAACCTTTTTTGATACTGTTAACTCTGGTGGTAATTCCGTATATTCACCATGAACATCGAAAATGAAAAAATTTGCTTTCGAAATATCAATCATCGGATTGTCTTTAAGTTTCGTTATCTCATTTAATAACTTTCTTACTGTAGTAGATTTACCGGAACCAGTGTTTCCTAATACACTCATATGATTAGTCAATATACTATCTACACTAATCTTGGGAATTATATCTTGAGTAGTTAATTTTCCAAACCTAATCGACATTTTGTCATCAGATAACACTAACATGGTTTTTATATCATTGACATTAGTTAAAAAGGTCTCTTCACCAATAACAGGAAATGTAGCCAAGCCGTATTCAAATCTGTCGTGTAATATTTCCCCCACGGGTGCAGCTTCAAAAAAAGCCTTTTGACTAAATTTCGATTGCTCTTGTTCATTTAAAGGCTTTTCTTGTTCATACAAGCCTGTAATTTGATAAATATACTTATGCATTCCATTATCATATATAGTTATAAAATCATTTAATCCATTAAGCATATACAGACTTCCCTGATAGTTATGTTGAATTAATGTAGTATCCGGGACTTCTATCACAATCTTTCGAAAAAACACCTTAGTAATTACACCAAATGCATGTTTAATCATCTGTGTCATCACCTTTCACATACCTAATTATGTTATCAAAATGATGTCCGTCATTAAAATCAACATCTTCAGAAAAACAGCCACCTATAAGATGAATATTTTTTATATCTTTATGTTTATTGAAAAAGTCTTCTATCTTCTTTTCAGATAAATCCCCAAAGATAATTAAGGTGAAGTCCTCATTGCTTAATGCTTGTGACATAAGCTGGTTAATATGTTGATCTGGAAAACCATATCCTAAAACCATTAAAGTACTATTTGACTTTTGTAGATTAATAGTGAATTCCCTAAATAACTCGGAGTATGGAGTTTGCTGTGTTTCAATATGCTTATTGATTGTGGGATATATTAAAACATTTTGTGTATCATGATCAGAATTACTTTTTTGAATCACTTTTTGAGATTCTATATCATAAAACCAATCTATCGATCCATGGATTTTATACAATTTTACAAACCTACGAACAATGCTCCACTTATCCTTATAACGATTTAAATCATCTACTAGCCTAAAATGAAATTCAGAAGGATCAAATACTCTATTTATGGTACCTCTAAAACCGTTTGTATATCTAATATTTAATTTTTCCAATGCTATTTCGTTAAACAAATCATAGTTGGTAGTGAATATTTTTACTGGTGAATAATCTTTGTTTCCCCTAACAGAAAAAACCTCGTTATAAAAGTCCTTGTACAAGTCCATAACCCGTGTATTTGCTTTATAGTCAATTTTAGTGCTTTCAGCAAGGGCTTCTTTGGTTTCCCTAAAATTTTCCTGATAATCCTTAATTGTTTCCTTTGATTGTCTTGATTCCTCTAAAAATTTCAAAGCCGTATTTAACCAATTTAAATAGTCTTCAATATCCTCATTTTCTTCATCTATATATTTACCCAGAGCAGTTTCATTCAACTTTGTTTTTACCCCTTTAAAGGTATCCCCCATTGAAGGTATTGCCGAAAAGGAACATCCAGATCCCATAAGGAAATTTAGGTTATCAGTTAATAATTGCCTTCTAATAAAGGAACCTATTTCTTTCCTTTGTTCTTTTAAAGATAATCCCTCTATAATATCTTGATTCCCTTGATAATGGTATAAGCCTTCTGATACTTGGGACATATGCCTCCTCCTTATGTTTGTGTAAATAATTAACTGTTTATATTCGCTCAAAATTACTTAAAACACCTAATTAAATGATTTAAATAAGTATTTAATTAGGGTATAATGTGTATCTGGTTGTAAATACCTGATGCTAAACGAACTCTTTTAACTTCTCATAACTACTCGTAACATCGTACTTAATACCATTTTCCAGTGTAGCAAAATGTTCACGTCCATATGACTTTTTCCCATCTTCATGTAAACGGAGAATAATTTTTCTACACCATCATTTTCAACTAAGATTTCCCAATCAGGATTGTAGTTCCCAATGGTGTGTCAATAACAAAGGATCCGCATATAAGACATTCCACTATCCCTCCGAGTTATATTACTCAGTTTGAAAATACAAACCACTATAACTATATCTCTTTACTTTTCTCCACTGGTTTTCCTGCGAAAACAATTTCCTCCAATGGTTATTTCACCAATTGATTTTCAAAGTGCTTTAGGATGTCCCTTTAGACGTATTCTGTGGGGCTAGCTTACCTTTTTTTCATCAAAGCTTTTTTCATAAACATTTTACGTCATCTTTACCACACCGGAGATAACCAGTCTATCTCTTCCAGATCTATAATGCTTAAAACATTCTCATTATATTTGCCAAAGAAATCTAACTGATCAGGCAACAAGTATTTCCTCGACCTTATATCTAGTAAATACTCAACCATATTCACTACAATATTAAAAATATGTTTCACTGCAAGATGTTGAGCTTGATGATTGATTTTTAACTCACTCAGCAAATTACCAGCTTTATCTATAAACTCACCGTTTAAATTATGAAACATAAAAATATCATTTTTATGTAGTTCATCAAATAATTGTCTATTTTCAAATTCAGTTATATTTTCTTTGTATCGTTCAATAATAAGACCTTTAATCCGTTCCCATTCTGCTAATGGGTTCTTATTATTTGAATTACCTTTAGACATAATATCAACATTATAATATCTTGAAGTATTAGCAAATTCATTCAAAAGGTTAATTATAGAGTTATCAATTTCATCGAAAAATTTTATATCAGCCTTTTTAAGTAGAGTATCTAATTTATGTCCATATTTCCTTATTCTATTGCTATTCGGAAAGTGACCATCATTCTGAGCTCTGTATTCTGAAATCAAAATAATTTTCAATAATCTCTCAATACCAATTGACAGAGAAAAGAGAGCTTGATAGTACAATCCTTTTTGGGAAATATTCGCCTTACTGAGTGCATCAAATCCACTATCAATCATTGAAACTGTTAATGCACATTCATTAGCCATTAATTTTTCTTTTTCTGAAAACATATTACGTATCCCCCCTATTACGTCAGCCTCTACTCAGGTACATACATCTTCTGCAACGGCAACAATGCCCTCGTTTCATTCGGCATTTGTTCATACCATTGTACAACTAAATCTACTAACTCCTCCAAATCCACTAACCTCACATAATTACGTTTTGCTACTGCTTCTGCATGTGAAGTAAATCCACCTGTTGAAACAAATAAATTATTAGCATCAATAGGGTTTGCACCTAACAACTGTTGAATCTCCTGTGAACCTGACGTAGACTTTCTATGCTTTACCTGTACCTTGATTATAGGTTTTTCAAATCCAAATGCATCTTTGTACGCTAATACATCCACTCCGCCATCAGGGCCTTTAGGACTTACTTGAGCATTATAGTCCATTGCTTGTAAAAGTCCTCCAACCAATTCTTGCATTTGCCATGGGTCAAGTTTGTCGACTTTATCTTGCACCATAACTAATGCTTTACTGACGAGATCTTCAATTATTTCACTTTCTTCTATTTCATCATCTTCATTATCATCCGGCTCATAAAACGGTTCTTCTAATAACTTTTCAAATTCACTTCCCCAATCATCCACTCGAAAGACTGTTAATACTGACCCCAAACTATTTTTAGCGGCTTGTGATAATGCATCTCTTTCTACAGTAATACCTTCCCAATCTACTCTTATGTTATTTGGATAAGCAGGATCACCGATTGATGTATCAAAAAAGTGCTCCTCCGTAACTGTTCCTACCATATAAATTCGAGTCTCTTTAAAATAAGTTATTACACGATCACCTTTATTGATTTCTCTGCTGAAACGCCATACTTGATTCACCCAACTATTTCTGGACTTAGGTTTACTTCCTGCAAAAACATTATCAGCCTTTGCAACCATTTCTTCTTTTGACCGATATTGTTTTGGATCACCTAATTTTGGCCATCCAATAGAAGCAATACCTTTTTCCTTCCAAACCGGGATTAACTCATTATTATCCCCTGCACGAATCATCCACCACTTTGTCATTGTTCAGTCCTCCCATTAAATAAACATTAATCCCTGTTCTAATCGGTGCTCTGTTATTTGGTTTTCAATTAACTCATAAATAAACAAACGGCTCTTAATCGTCTCATAATCTTCCTTAACGAGTTGCTGTTGAAATTGATGTAAATCGTTCGTAACTACAATTAATCGATTTTCTCCATCTACTTCTTCACTAATGAAATCAACTAACCCAAATGCTTGCTGTTCCTTTACATTCAACCTACCTTGTTGTAGCTCATAATCTTCAATTATTGGTAGATAGTCTTCAGGTACAACGCGACCATTAGCCACACCGCTAGGTTCAATTTTAAATTGCGCAATTCGTTTAACAGGCTTCAATTGAATCGAGCGTTCACGATCAATTTGGCTCAATCGTTCTTTGCTTCGGTCTTCCATTTCATCAATTTGAGCGTAAGTTTGGTTGATCAAAGCACTGTTCTTTCCCTCTACATTTTCCTGTTGGTATTTAATCAGTCGCTCCTGTAAGGTTTCCATCTGATCTTCAAATGATTTTCTCAAGAAGACCCGTTTGCGATTGGCATAGTCTTCACGTTTACGTTGAATCGTCTTTAACAGTTTTCTAGCGTGTTTGATGACATGACGTTTAATATCCCGATTTTCACCGACATATGTGCACGTAACATCTAGTGACTGACTGAAGAGAAAATATGGTGAAACATGTATAAAATCCCCGTTAGCACGTTGTCCAATCATCAATAGCTGTTGTTCGAGCTCCCGTCCATTACCATCCACGATCGTGACCTGATTTAATTCCATCGTCATTGCTTCCGAAATAGCAGATTTTACTTCATAGAATGGTAAAACCGCCTGTTGCATCTCTTTAATCGTCAGTTTCATTACTAAATTAAATAACGGTTCATCATTTTGAATCATCGGCATTGCATCCGTTTCTTTCGTTGAGGTTAAGGAAAAACGGATGGAGTCATCAAAATTGAGCATCAATTTCTGATCATGCGCGAAGTCACGTATTCGTTTCGGAAAACGATCAATACGTGCCGTTTTTCGATCTGCAGAAATATTTAAGCGCGTTCTCGTGTTTTGTAATTCATCAACTACAAACTGACCATAAAAACGATTCGGAATGCTTTGCATGGAAACTTTATCAAATGAACGCTTGGCACCAGGTAAATCAAAATTATTATCCAATCGTTCGTTTTTAGCAAGTTCCAGTAACCGTTTATGCTCTACTGATAATGTTTTCTCCATATGTTCGATGACTTCATCCAAATTTTCCCGCCCTGTAATCGCTTGTTCCATCACAGAAGATAAATCAGCTTGACGATCTTCCAAGACTTCACCAATGAAATCATAAACTTGTTCTTGTCCAAGATCCTCACGCATTTGTTCCATCTTCGTTAGAAGTCGAATCAATACGTCGCCTTCACGTGTGTTTGTTGCTACTAAATTAAACACAAACACTTCATTCTTCTGGCCAATACGATGAATACGACCCATTCGCTGTTCAAGTCTGTTCGGATTCCATGGTATATCGTAATTCACCATTTGATTACAGAATTGTAGGTTAATAGATTCCCCACCGGCATCAGTTGCTACCATGATTTGGACATCGTTCCGAAACTTCTCCACTTCATCCTGTCGTCTATCCATGGAAAAATCACCAACGATTTTCGCTATGTCAGACACATAGGCTTTCAGCTTCTTTTCTAAATAATTAAGGGTGTCCTTTGATTCAGTGAAGATTAAAATTTTCTCCCCTTGTGCTAATAAACCACCAGCTCCGAATAAGGTCTTCTCCAATTCTAAAAATTTCCGTTCATTTTCATTCTGTCTAACGACGTTTGCCTTTCGGATGAGTTGATCTAGCATCTCAATTTCTACTTGTAACGCCTCAAAATCAATTTCTTCATACTCACCTTCAGCACGCTCTTCCATCAATTCTTGTTCTTCCAGTGAACTGTCTTCATAATCATCAAAGTCCAATACTTGTTGGATTTTACGTCCTGTTTCTAACACTTTTTGAAGACGTTCTTTACGTCGGACTAGTGATAAATAAATGGCTTCCACGGATGAACTTAATCGCCTTTGTAAAATCATCATCGCAAAGGCAACATTTGGTCTATTATTTTGTTTTGCTCGGTTAAAATAATGTCTTACATATTCAGTAACCGCTTCATATAAATCAATTTCTGCGGGACTTAGTTCAAAGCCTAATGTTTTGGTGGTTCGTTTCGGAAACAAAGGTGTACCATCAAAATTAACCATGTTTTCTTTTAATCGTCGAATGACATATGGATTGCTTTTGTCTAAAATAGAATCCCCACGGTTTAACTGCGAAAAGATATCATGATCAATCAAGCTCATTAAATGACGAAAATTTTCCCTGTCACCTTTGTGTGGCGTTGCCGTTAATAGCAGACAATGCTCTGTATGTCTCAGCAAGTTTTCGCCAAATTGAAACATTTTTGTCCGCTTCACTTTTCGTTTTTTCTGACCAACTGTATAAGCTGCCATCTTATGTGCCTCATCGACAATGACTAAATCAAACTGCGAATTAATAATCATGTTTTTAATATCTTCTCTAGATGCCCAGTACATCGAAGCAATAACTTGTTGATGCATTTCAAAGGGATTTAGTTCCCCCGATACATCCAAATAAGACCGTGTGATGATTAAGAAGTCTTCATCAAACTTTTCCTTTAATTCTGTTTGCCATTGCTTTAAAACAAGTGGAGGAACTAAAATCAATGTTTTCCTTATCATGTTTCGTGCTTTTAATTCACGTATGAGCATCCCAGACATAATGGTTTTACCTGCACCTGGATCATCGGCTAATAAATAACGTACCTGGGGTGCTTGTAGCATTTTACTATAAACAGCTTCAATTTGGTGCGGTAACGGAATCATGTTTTTATTCCCACGAGCCCGTGACTGGGAATATTCTTTCTCTGTTTTTAGCACATGATATTGCAGATAATGTTGAAACCTTTCCTTCAATTGATCTGAAGCATTTTCATCGGAATAATGCTCAACTTCCTGTAATTGATGTTTCTCTAGATAATTTTCAAAGAATTGATTGGACTCTCGCCCCACCGCTTCTACTAAAAACAAATCATCATCAATGGTTTCAATATGTTTCACCTGCACAGCCTCTGGCCAAAAAGATGCCCCGACAATTTCACCTTTTTTCAGCAAAAGTAACACCTTCTTTTCTTTCCAACTTAGTACAATGCTTCATACATTCGTAAGACAAAATCTTCTTCAATATACAGCTCTTTGCCTTTTTCCGCTATCGTTTCAATCCTAAGTGTACACGTGTCACCAATCTTATAATGTTTCTCAATCAAATCAAACTCAACTTGTATATTGCGATCACGATTTTCTCCTCTTAAATCAAAAACGAGATCTACCTCATTGGATATACGTTCGTCTCCCTGGTAAAAAGCAACACGAACTTTACGGGAACTATATTCATCTGAAATGCTTTGCTCTTGATAGAAGGAAATTGGAACACGATAATTCGTAATCACCTTATTAATCATTGCAACAGCAATCTCAACGGGTTGCGCTTTTTCAATACGACGGTAATCAATTAACGGTACAACCGCTTCCTGTGGCAAAGCTCCACCATGAATAAACTGGAGGCCACCACCTGTTTTAAATCGGTTCATGCCTTTTGCCAAAACAACTTCAACATTTTTTAATGGTGTCTGCTGTTCGGTTAGTTTCATAGAACCTTCAGGAATAGATAAATCATATCCGATAGCAAAACGTCGGTTATTATCCATCACTTTTCCCTCAACTGCTGGTATCTTTCCATGGGCTTCTATTTGTTTTAGCTGGAATAAGAAACCATGGTCAGCTGTAATAAAAATTCGTTTTGCTTGAAGACGAGACAATCGCTCTACAGCATAATGTAAATCATGAATTGCTTGTTGAACAGCCCCATAGGTTTCGTGTTCTGACTTAGTCGAATCACCATGAGCATCGATATGATCATGGTATAAATAAACTAGTCTTTTGCCTTTTAATAACTGATCGGCCTCACGTGCTTTCATATTCAGAAGATCTTTTAACCGCAATGCCGCTGCGTTACTCTCGGCATGCTGTAGGATTTGACAACGTTTATCTACCCCTTTTGTGGAATGTCCATCTGCAAGAATTCCTTTTCGTTCGTCTGCTTCCAGATTTTTATGCGGTAATAACGATGCCATACCCAATTGCGTGTACGTTGGATAACTAGCAGCCATTGGTTGAATGCAAGACTTCCCATTTTCTCGTTGTTCTAATCTTTCATGCAGCTCATAAGCCGCTTCATAACGTAAGGCATCTGAAATGATGACAAACACTCTTGTCTGCTCTTTATCCAATATTGGCCGAATGACTCTGGAAAAGAACGTTCGTTGTGGCATCAGATTTGATACATAACCATCTTCCAACATATAGTTTGTTTCCTGTGCAAGTCGAAGCAAAAATTCATTCTCATACCAATTCGTCATACTGCTTGCAACATCTTCTAACATCACTTTCGCATCAAGGCGTGAATAATGATGCATAAAATGACGATAAGTCTGGTCAATTTGATGGAGATGTTCCGCATAGTTTTGATAAAAGTCATCTTCCTGATGCATGCGATGGATAATATGCTTCAACTTATCCATCCGTATCGCTTGATAGAGCGTTTTATATATAGCTTCTAATTTTCCTTTTGATCCCCAAAATGTCTGTAAACGTTGTCCAATTAAAGACAAACGCTCATCAACTTGAATTGTTTTATGATCCAACTCATCAATACATTTTTCGATGACAAGGACATCAACCATCGGAAATGTAACGACCTGTTGGAAGTTTTCGATGTCCTGATTACTTAAAATACCTCTTACCTGATATGTTTTTTCCCAGTCTTTGATATATTGTTCAAGTATGTCATGATCATTATGCTGGAACCATTCTTCAACAAATAGAGCACAAACATTAGGGGAAGAGGATGCCCATTTATTTTCCCATTCCTCCATCTCAAAGACTGCATCCCGTCGGAAATGTTGATAAATCAGCACATGTAAAATTTCCTTCAGGGCTTCATCTTTGTTTTCAATTGACATCCCAAAATAACGACCAATGATTTCAAATGCACGTTCTATGGAGAAGTTACGCTTGATTTGTTTAATAAACTCATTTTCTTCCATATGTAAGTCATTCATAAGTAATTGACGTGCAATGACTCGTATATCCGGAACTGTAGTCTTGACTAATACAGCCATCATGCTTAGTTCAAAGTCATATTCCTCTGCTTGCTGAGACAACACTTTTCCTAGCTTTTGCTTTCTTTCTTGCGCTTTAAAAAACAATGGATATTGTTCCATCATTGGACGGAGTATGTGATCGGATACCTGCAATGTCTCAGAAAGAATAGCCACTTCATCTGCTTTAAACTCGACACTATATGATAAAATATCCAACAACACATTTTCCTTATCGTTCGGTCTTGGGGCATCCGAGTATATCAAAAATGATTGCTTTGATTGTTGAAGTTCAATTTCTACTTTCAACTGGAAAAAATTACGATCTGTTAAATGTCGAACTAGAATATCATCAAGTTGGTCACTCAATTCCTCTACACTTACTTGTGCTTGTGGATCATACCAAAACACGATTGCACGTCCCTTGGTTTCCTTTTCCTGTTGTATTTTTTCTTGTAACTTCTCGATTACATTCACGGATTCCACCTCAATATGTAAGGAGAAAGAGGGGAACACCCTCCTTCTATTATTTAATCTTCGATAATACCTTTTCAAACTGTGCATAGTTTACATTTACACCGTCATCTAGGTCAATATCAATTGGTTCACTAGCATAGGTAGCTAAATGTTTATCGAATTCCTGTAGTTCCTCTATCTTCTTTTGATAAACAGTTTTCAATTTTTCAAGTCCCCGTCGATCAGTTGCTGATAAACTTGGATTCGCTAGTCGCGTATCAATCATATCAATTTCATTCTGATATTTAGACTGAATTTCTTGAAGTTGCTCAAATCGGATTGTTGCCATTGTATCGGGTTGATAACGATGCATATAAATTAGTGTTCGTAATCCTTTTTGTTTTCCCGAATCGACTAACCAATAAATTGGGCGCTTTTGATACGTTTTACAATGATCTTTAAAAAAATCGTCTAGGAAATAGCGACGCAAACGTTCTTCAGGCGATTCATTTTTCTTCATTTTCAAGGATTCAGCTAACCATTGCATATTCTCATCTACAGTATCAGGACTAAATGCCACAGATAAAAACTCGCGCAAACGCACAATGATATCATTATCAAAATAATGAACATCGGTTAGTTGAATTAATCCATCATTATTTGGTTTAAAAGTTTCATAGTTTGATTCATTAAAGTTCCCACCTGCATAAGCAAATCCTTCAACATCTAAAGAATAGCGACCCATGATACAACCAATAAAATAAGATAAAAATGACTTTGTATCTTTTTCACAATTAGCTACTTCCAATGTAATCTCTTCATCAGTCACTTCTGGCTCTAACTCTTCTTCTATACCATATAAATTAATAAAAATCCTATTAAGTTCTACCTCATTGCTTTTCATCTTTTTAAATTGTTCTTCTTTAATTTCCTTCCAGTCACTAAATGCATTGCATAACAAAGACGTGTTGGAACAAAGAAAAGGATGCTTTTTAAAACCCCAAGATATCTCTAGTGAGTCAAGATCTGATCTTGAGATTTCTATATTATGGTTTGCAAGCCTAATTATTTGGTTTACAATCTTACTTTCTATCGCATCTAAATATGGTAGCCGAGAAATATTACCTTGTTCAAAGTTTATAGTTTCTGAAATTTGACCAATAATTAGCTCTACTATTTTAGAATTAAGAAATGAAAGGATTACCTTAATACTACCTTTATCAGCAAAAATCTTCATTCCTGCATCACTGAATATGAATCCTTCCTCCACATATCTTACAGAAAATAATCCACTAGAAACTTTTCCCCACGTTACACCTTCTCTAAAGTAGAAGCTCATATTTTGAGGTCGTGACTTTATTTTACCTTTGTCATCCTTAAAGTTACGAATTTCAAACCCATCATTTTCCCAATTTACAACATAATCCCTATCCCCATACCATTTCCTATATCCTCCGCCTTTATTGATAGGAAACCACTTTTTCCCGCTATTGTTAGCATCTATTCTATTATTAAATCCAAAACCAATGTCTAAATAGTCCACCTCATGCCATAGCTTTAAAAATCGATTTGTATCAGAGGATTGTAACCCTACCTTGGGTTCAGAAAAGTCACCTAACAGCTTATTATTTCTAAAAATATGACGAACCTGATCAGATGCCCAGTATGCAATTGGAGACTCAGGTATGTATTTATAGTCTTTACTATTAAAGTGATAATAATAATCCACATTATTATTATCCGCTGCTTCTTTTACCTTTATTGGTTGTATGTCCTCTCCATGAAATTCACTTAAACGTATATATGAACCTACCGGTGAATTAATTTGATTTTGAATAACGAAAGTGCAAATAGGTACAGTTGCTTCTTTAAATGCAGAATACTCAAGCTGTACTAGGCTTGTAATACTTTGGTCGTTAATTATAAAACGCCTTAATTTCTCATGCGAAGAAATAAACATCCATGTAAAAGGAGACATTAAGGTTGCGTACCCATTTTTCCTTGTCATTTTTATCGAACAATATATAAAAGCTGAGTATAAATCAGATTTATAATTTTTATATTCTTTGTTCATAAACTTCTTAAGTACAGAATTATATTTATTATGATATGGTGGATTTGTTACTACCACATCATACTTTTGAAACAACAATAATGCTTGTACAAGCACTGGCAATAGCTTGTCTTTTAATTCATTAAAGTAAGATTCATCAAGCAAATCGTTGTTTCGGCATTCTAATTCATTTATCCGTTTAATCCATTCTTCATAAGGAATTTCAATTGGATTTATTAATGAACCAAATTGTTTTCCGTTCTCAAATTGGCTTACTAATTCATTGATCAATGATTTTTCCGTTTCACTTTCCGCAAAATAATTAATCGCTTCTTCAGATAAGGATTGGTCTGCATCAACAATTTCATATACGTTCAGCTTTGGACTTTTTCCTTTGCGACTTAATCGTGAAATAAAACGTGGTTGCTTTTCAGCTGCTTTCATTAATAAGGCGAAGTTTGCAATTTGTTGCGCACGTTTGTCAATGTCCAATCCATACAAGTTATTTTCTAATATCAATTGTGGAATCTCTCTTGATGGATATCCCGTTTCTTCATACATGTCATACAGCATTTCAAAAGCGTAGAGAAGAATATGACCCGAACCACAAGCCGGATCTATAATCTTTAAATCTTCCAAGGAATCGAACTCTGGACATAAATGATGATTTTCTTCGTGCTTTAAATAATACTCCCAGTTCCGAGACAACTGATTGCTTTCATACTTTTCATCGTACAATTTTCCCAACGAATTCTGCACCATATACTGCACAATCCATTTTGGTGTAAATAATTGCGTTACGACAGGTAGGTCTTCTTTTTTAACGGCTGTATTTTTCAACCCACCAACCTTTTCCTTTTTCTCAGACATATAGTACTGGTATAGCCAACCCAAAACCTCTACATTATCTGACCGGGATCCGTCATCATGAAGTTGATAGAAGTTTTCTTCAGATAGAGAATGAACGATTTTTCGTATAATAGATTCCTCATCGAGTAAGTAATCAGGTAACAGTAATTGTGTATAATCCTCAATTTTTTCAAACAGAAAAGGCAATATCTTGTTTAATGCATTACATTGCGCAACAAACAACCTTCGATAAACTGGCTCGTTATTTTCTTGTTGCTCCAAATCCTTTATTTGTTGATAATCAATGTCTATATTCATTGTTTCATATTGAAGTAAGATATCTGGTTCATCTTTCCCTGTACTACTTGATAAGACATTCACTCGATCAGGCAGGTAATTGTTTACTTCCATATAACGAATCGCAATAATGCGGTTAAACCAAGTGTATGCAACTTCCTCAATAAGCTGTTCATAATTTGTTGTATTTAAACGTTTTTGAAGGCTTTGAAATGCATGTTTCATTACTGTTGGGTAGGTTTTACCATTTACAATTAATTGTCCAAAGTTTTCTTCAATCTGTAGACCTTGATCTTTGGTTATACCGTATTGTTCAGCCTTATATGAAACTTTTTCAATTAAATCACGTCTTGCTTCTACAGCGAATTTCTTTAACTCAGCCTTATTCATTGTTCCACCCCTATATGTAGAGGAGCAGATAATACACCTGCCCCATAATTTATGATTTCACGAAATAATGTGTCTGTAATTCCTTCATTAGACTTCTCTTTAATGATTCAACGGCACGATCTAAATCTTCTTCTGATTCAATTGTATCAACTTGACTAAAGAATGACTCGTACAATTCCTGCTTCGTGATTGTCTTTGGTTGCCTTTGAACTTTATCAGATTCATCCATTAGATCACTCATCATTCGACGGGCCTTTGATTTTGTTGTATCAACGTGTTCATTTAATTGTTGCTGGTTAATTCGGGCACTAGAAATACGTTCACTGCCTTTTATTTTTTCGTAAAGTTGATTTGCCTGATGTCTTTGCGATTGAATGTAATTGACAATTTCTCCATATTGGCCATATTGATCCAATAAGTCGTTAATTTGAAACAATAATTTTTCTGAGTGAACCAGCACTGCCTGTTTTTGTTTGTTGGTCTCTTCTTGGATTACATTCTTTAAAGTCTCCGTTAATCTCGGTAATTGACTAATTTCCTTGGTCGGTTTTTCATTTAATAAGATCTGCTTCATTCGCTGTGCTGTCTCTTCTAATTCGTCATTATGAATGATTTCAAGATCTTGTTTATGTTCATTTAATGCTTGGACAGCTTTATCATAGTTAGCAATTGGTTTACCTTTATAAAACCCCTGAAGATTATCTAATATGTTATACCAACTTTCCATATCATCTTCATATTGAGTAAATGTCCGACAGAATTGTTCCGGATCAAGAACTGTGAGTAATTTTTGAGTTGCATTCACAACCGTGCTTATATCCCCCTCACCAGGATAAGGATATTCATTCGATGGATTTTGTTGACGTCTTTCGCGTATAGATTTAATGGGTTGAACAAATTCAACATCAACCTTTTCTCGTATAATTTCAGCATAAGCATCATACGTGTCATATGTTTGCGTAATGGAAAAGAAATCACGAACAAGCGCAATAAGTTCCTGTTTGACTTGATGATCCATTTCAACAATTGGTAACACAACGATACGATCACGTTCTGACACCTTTTCAAGACGATCATAAAACTGATTAGAGTTAGGGTTAAAAACTTCACCTGCATACATAAATCGAATTTTACCTGCATTCATCAGTCCCATTAAAATACCAATTGTGTCCTGTTCTTCCCAACCATACGGGACAGCTTTAAACTTTTGCACGACTTGTTTTAAGGTGCGCTGGTCATGGAAACGCTCAAGTTCTTCAATAAATCGTTTCATTTCATCGAATGCATCTTTATTTAAGTCACTAAACAATTCCTGTTGCCCTACATTTTCTGCTACCTGCATCCATTCATTTTTACTATTTTTGAATGAAATAGGCTCATCAATGTAGCGAAACTTTTTATACGTATTACGTATCAGCATGTCCATTGCTTGATCAACTTTACTTTCAAAGTTTCCGCTAAAATCGCGACGTTGACCTTGAATATAAAATTCAGCGTTTTCACATGCCTTCTCCAATAGTTCCTCAGACTTCTTTGCGTACTCATCTACTTCAGTCAGCTTCGTTTCATAGATGCGTTTTTGCTGTTGCGTTGTTGTGGTTGATCGTTTACGCCGGACATAACTATCTACTTGCTGAATATATGCAAATGCACTTTCTGCCTCAGCAACGAGTTCTTTATCCAACAAGATAATTAAATGTCCAGAGTTGGCTTGTGCAATTGCCTCTGAATCCGTCATTCCTTCCGAAAACACTTGCATCGTTAGTTCATGATTCATTTGGCCTTTTACATAACTGTCAAATCGCTTATTGTAATCAAAATGCTTCGTTTGCGCATGGTGTTTATATTCATATTTTGGATAACGGTACATGACGTTGAAAAAGAGATTGCCCAAACGTTCTTTTACAGCTGCCGTATTATATTCTTCAACACGGATTTCGCGATTAATCTCTTGTTCCTCATCCGACAAGAAGGAATACGTTCCATCAGCATGTTGCTCAATAAACATCTTCGTTTGTAGACGGTTCAATGACTCTTTGACACGATACTCCAGAGGTTGACGTTCATCATAGATTGTTTCAACCATTAAGGTTGCAATATTACCAGGTGTTGCTTTGATGTCATCAATTCCTTTAATTAAATAGAGAACCTGTAATACTTTTACATCATAATCTTGTAATCCTTCATTATTTCTAGCACGATCTTGAGCTCTTGCAATCGTGCTCGTAATAGATGATTCCAAATAATCACGGATAGAAGGATAAAATTCAGCCATTGTCACCATATTATCGACATTCTCATTTGCATTTAATTGCCCAGCCTCTTGGAAAGCTTTTAGCAGAGAACGTTCGCCACGAGATGTATGCTGTCCACCTTCACCCAAATTACGAATTTTAGTGAAGATCTTCTGCAGTAACTCTATTTGATATGGTACAAATGGATAGAACGATACAAATTCTTCTATGGAACGATAACCTGATCGCAACTGTGTATTTTTCACATCAAAGGCTAAACGATTGTGAATCAGTTTACCTTCCTGATCGTGTATTGTTTTTAATGTATCCGCACCAACATCTGTTTTTTCTAACAGACGCTTTTTGATAACTTCATCTGTATTCGCACTTGATAGGTTGATTTTTGTTTCAAAACGACCCTGAATTTTAGAAAAGTCCTTTGTGCTATCCAGGTCAGAAACCGTCGCTTCTAGTTTTTCTTGTGACGTTACAATCACCCATGCCTGACCTTTACAAATATCACCTAAACGCTCTGTGATTGTTTGTAAATTAAGCATCAAGCTTGTGTTCGTACCAAGGTACTGCCCAACCTCATCAGCAAGAAAAACGATACGATATTCTGGCCCTTGTTTTTTACAATAGTCCGCTACTAAATGAGCTACCCTATCAGCATTGACTGAGAACCAATCACGGCTCATATTAAAGAAACTTTGAGCTGTATCTTCATCATATCCAATATTCACCAAAGCCTGAATAACCTTCTTCTTTCGCAATAATATCTTCAACCGAAATTCATCCCAGGGTTTACCGTTTTGATCATAGATAGCTTGTTTAAATGCTTCATATTTACCATCGTCATCCAATTGTCGTTCCATTTCCGCAACCCACAATGTATCCGAATAACCTAAATGATTGTTGAATACTCGCAGGAACACTTCAAAAATACGCTCTTTTTCCGAGTCATTAGATGATGATGTGGAACGAGAGTCTATATTAAATAGTAAGGCATCCGATTTTTTCTCAGATACTTGCTGCATCATGTTTAATAGCTCTTGATTCTGTGTTTTTTCACGAAAATAATCGGCAGGTGTCCTTTCTGCAATAGATTGATTGTGTAATAGATAGGATAATATCTTTAGAAAGTGTGACTTACCGGAACCGAAGAAACCAGAAATCCACACACCAACCTTCGTTGATGGCTGTTTATAAACAGCTAGATAATTACGATAAAAACGCCCTAAATAATGTTCACTTTCTTCTGTTAGAACATATTCCTCTAATTCATTTTTAACAACTTCCTCTTCAAGCTGTTCTGCCTGAACAACATTATTAATCGGACGGAATATATCTTTAAAAAATATGTCTTTAATTTGCATTTTTGTCCCCCCTAAGAAATACGAGATAATTGATAGTCATCTTCATAATCCAGAATTCCAAATAATTTTAGCCTTAACCCTGTGAATTCACCAGGATAAAATAAAACAATCGGCTTTTTATATCCTTTACTTGCTATAGCTTTCAACAGCTGACTGGATCGCAAAAATGGATGCGCTGTACCAACTCCCGTAATAAAAATTAGATCCGCTTCTTCAGTAGCATCCACAAACTGCTGCAGCATTGTTTTGCTTTCATTTAAAATTGGTTCAAATACATCATTTAATCCCCGCAGGCCTTCTTCTTCACATACTTCATATAGTTCTTCTATTTCATCCTCTTCAAAAAAGGAAAGTAGAAATTCAAATAAATTTACTTCTTTGATATTAACTTTCGTACGCTTCAGCATATTTTTTATATAAACACGAACTTGTAATTCGTCCTTAGCTGGGTAATCTAGTACAAAATGAGGGATGTCACTTCCAATTCCTTTTGGTTTTGTGAATCCATCCTCCGTGATTCGTGCTTCCATCTGTTCTAAACGCCCATAAGTTGATTTCATTGCTCATTCACCTTCTCTAGGACTGTAAAAGAATACAAAAGTGATGCATTCTTCTCAGCATAAGTTTTTAAGGATTGACTCATATGTATTGGTCTCACTGTATACTTCGTCTGATCAACCTTTTCAATCATCTTTGATTCCTTAAAAAATAGATATAACGTTCGTGTGAGGCGCTTGATGGTTTCAGGTCTCCATTGGCGAACCTTTTCACTTTCATTCGCTTTTCCTTCAAAGAAATAATGAAGGTCACTAGTGTACAATTGCTCTTGCTGTTCATATTTATAAACGATGACTTCCAAGTAGAACTCTAATGGCGCTCTATACACTTTCAGAAACGAATATAGCGTCATAGCTTTACGATCATAATCGTTAGCTTGTAAAAAGTACTGTTTCATCCAATCATCCAGTGCAGAAGCACGATTATAGACCATATTAAAGCGATTTTTAATACTTAATGGGCTCCTCAACTGAAACAAATTATGATCCGTAACGCGCTCTAATATTTCCTTTTTAGTTTTCCCCTGTAACATAAGCTCGAGAACAATAGCAATATCATTCTCTGACCATTTTTCTTTCGTAAATCCTGCCGAATATTCCATGTCATTTAACACCCGACTTCCTTAAACGACGTTATATTGATTAATAACCTTATCAACCACTTCAAGTCTACGTTTCCCGCATTGCTGCCGAAGAATTGTTGTATAGTTACCTCCTTTTTTAAATTTATTTGTATTGGTAGCATATAACTTTTGAATAAGCTCAATCATATTAGATTCATCAATTTCATCTTCCCAGTATTTATCAATAACAAGGTTAATAGATGCTGCTAGATCTCTTTGCGTCTTCTGAAACAACTTTATGTCCATCGAATCACCTCGGTGTTCTTACTTTTTTTATACTTTATCTTTATTCTATATGTAGTTCTTTAGTAACACAATAGAATATCAAAAATACCAACACATTTTCTAACTACCACCCTTCATTATAAACAAAGGGGCATACCATCGTTTCATGCCCCACCCCTTTTAATAAGCCGTTATTTTATCACTGGAATAGATCGAAACTTCATTCCAATACCGTAATTTTAATGATTGTTCACCATCAAAAAGAGGGGCATCTCAAAACCGATGTCCCCCTTTAAAAAGCCTGCTCCCTACATATGAACAAGTGTAATACAGTGTTTTTATCATATCTACTTCAAAGCATTTTCTAGGATCGCTTAGGAATTCATGGTATCATCATCTTCCTCAACTAACCGTTATGTTACCCCCATTTCGTCGTCTTTCGTATTCGCTCGAATAGTTCAGATTTTTATTGCGGCTGAATCTGCTTAAAATGTTGTTCCAATTTTTCAAGTGTCAGGGCACCTTCAACAATTTCTTCAATCTTCCCATCCGGATTAATAAAAAAGGTGCTTGGTATAGGCACGATTTTGTATAAATCCATAACCTTACTGCTTTTATCCCGCGTTATGGGGAATGTCAGATCATACTTATCGATAAAACGGTGTACAACCTGTTCATCGGCATCTATATTTACACCAACAATTTCTATTCCCTTATCCTGGTATTCCTTATACAATTTCTGCATATAAGGCATTTCTGCTTCAGATGGTTCACTGTAGGTTGCCCAGAAATTTAGCACAACACCCTTGCCTTCCAGATCACTTAAATGGATGGTTTCAGAATCATTATTTTTATTTATTTGTTCGAGCTGAAAATCAGGTGCCTTATCACCGACACCGCCCAAGTTAGTGGAAGCAACTTTATTATTGTCCCGATCCTCCCCTTTGTCAGTTGCCCCATAACTTTCCAATAAATCAACAACACTGGTAAATTTTTTATCTGTTGCTGCATCTAATGCCGAACTCCCATTTACAAATATGGTATTTGGATCTGCACCATTTTCTAATAATAGGGAAACCAACTGATAAGCATCATCTTCTGTTAGAACTTCACCTTCTGGAAAGCTAGCCAATGCCGCTTCTAATGGGGAATAACTGACCGCTGCGCTAGTTAGATTCGGATCTGCACCAGCTTCCAGTAACATCTCTGCTATTTTTAAATGTACACCTCCGATAGCAGCAATTAATGGCCTTGTATCCTTGATATCGGCATTGACATTGACATCTTTATGAATTAATTTTTCCACACGATTAATATCGTTGTCTGAAATAGCATGGTATAACAATTCTTCATTAGATAACTTTTCTGATGAATGGTTACTTGAAGAATCGTTAACACTACCCTTATCTTCAGCAACTGTATCTTCTTTGTCATTAGTAACTGTGTCATCATCTTCCTGAGTATCTTGTTTTGCTGAATTGCCGTCCCCTGTATCCAAATCATTAGCATCAGGACTAATATATCCTTTTAACTCCTGTCGATGGGTTAAATACATTTCTAGTGCATCTCTTAAAGCATAGGTATCTTTATGTTGACTCGCCTCATAGGAATCTTTAGCATCCAATATGATATTTACCACAAGATCGTATATCTTCTTTTCTTCGCCCGTGTTTCCTTTACTTTTGTACCTAGATATATATTCCTCAAACGACTGCACATCATTTTCATTGAGCTCGTACCTATTTTCAAAGTAATAGTCTATTTTCCCAAATGTCTTTTCCGAATCATCTATGAATTGGTCATCCATCGAAATTGCATTTGCTGAATTGGTATCATCTGATAACAGCACTGCTGCAGACAAAGTGGAAAACGTTATTACCAAAAACAATATAAATCTAGCCATTATCCCACTCCTGCTACCTACTTTTTATTTGAACTACACATCCACTAGCCATATCATGTAGTGCTTGCTTTTTCTCCGTCATTGCAACCATTAAATATCCAATCAGCAATGTTAGATTAGATAGTAGATGAAGAAAATACCGTGCTGTTGCTCTAAAAAAAGAAATCCTATCACCATATTTATTACATACAATAATATTCATTGCCTTTTTCCCTATTGTTCCTTGCCAAGTCGAGCTATCAAGTAACGCATAATACATCCAAGCCAAGAAGAACCCTATTAAACCATATGCCCTATCATCAATAGGCAGATATAATACTATGACGATGATGAACGCAATCCATATGATGCAGTCTATTATTGTAGCAGCCACTCGTTTCCAAAAACTTGCATAAATGATATCAGACTGTTCATCTTCTTCTTGACCATTCCTTTGATATGTAGTTGAGTGATAACCTTCTTGTGTGGCAGCAATTTCGTCATATGTTTCGAACACATGAGATCCACACTTAATACAAAAATTTGCTTCTTTATTAAGTTTGTATCCGCAATTTAAACAGTAAATCCTTGACTCCCCCTTACGTTTCAATAATTGAATGTCTAATATGTAATATCGGTACAAAAGTATTGTTTATAAAGCTAAATAGTACTCATATGCAAAATAAACGGATGTTTTTTCTATTTTGTGTATCTGTTTGTTAATGAAACACTTCTCTACTCTAAAAGAGAGGTGATTGAAATGCCTGATCTGAAAAAGGTAATAGGTGAGCGAATTCGTTCAATAAGGAAAGATAAGGGTCTTACTCAGGAAACATTAGCAGAAAAAGCAGATATCCATTATTCATACATTGGCGGAGTGGAACGTGGTGATCGAAATATTTCCATTGAGACATTGGAGAAAATCATAAATGCACTAGAAATACTGCCAGTAGAGCTGTTTCAATTCACCACAATTGATGACGATAATAAGGTCTTATCAAAAAGAATGTCTATAGAAGGCTTAAATTCTATTTTGTTGAGCCATAGTGTTGACGAAATTAATTTAATACATAGGATAACTAAAGATATATTTAACACGCTGGATTCAAAGGAAGATTAGCCTAACATACAATCATTTCTTAATACATGGTCTGTGACTTTCAAAGTCGCAGGCCTTTTTTATTTGTCCAAATTTCCCAAAAGGTAGCACAGTTTAAAAATACCAACACATTCTCTCTCTACCACCATTCAATATGAACAAAGGGGTACACCACCGTTTCATGCCCCACCCCTTTTTTATAAGCCGTTATTTATCCAATCGGATAGATGGCGGCTTTCTTTTTATTTACAGAGACGACAAGCGCGGTGAGAGGAGCGCATTCCTAAAAGGAGGTGAAAAAATGAATGATTCATTAGTACAGATCCTTGTCAGTGCAAAAGAAATGGACAAGTGGGTTCCAGTGAAGTTCTTGATCAAGTATGACATACGGGATGTGGATCTTTTGGACTTGGAAGATCGGGGTTTACTGTTGGTTAATCGAAGCAAAACGAATGAACTTTCTTTGAAGCTTACACTAAAAGGCTATCACTACTTTGGATAGTTCACCAACGCTTCAACAAAAACACATTTATTAGGAGGAACTTAATTATGAGAAGAAAATATCGAAACACAGATGAGTTGTTAAACGGAAAAAGCATTTCAATGCCGGAGATTAGAACAATCTATCAAACATTGATTGATCAGTATGAAGGCTTATCGAGCGAAATAGTAGATTCAATTGAACGAAATGATTATGTCAGGCTGTCACACCTACTGACTAGGAGAAAGAAATTACAAACAGCATTAGAAGATATTGAGTCTTTGCACGAGGATGAGCTAATTCCGCAGCGAACTGTTAAAGAAAGAATTGCTAATGTATTTAAAGTAAGTGCGGAAGTAACTGAATCAAAAGGTGAAGATACTTTGATTAAGATCACTGACAGCATTGAAAAAGTAAATCATTCAGCGCACAACATTGCATCGAAAACATTGGGTTTCTCAAATAAAACAATTAGCAAAGGCAATCAGCTTAATCACAGCGTTGGAAAGTTTCTTGTGAATAAGACATCAAAGGGCTTATCAAAACTTGCAGATGTCTTCAATAAGTCACGAGGTTAATCCCTTGAAAGGAGGTGAAAATCAAATGAGGGTGGATAAATATGCAAACAACATCGTACCATTTGCGAATAAGTCAGATGTAAATCGATCATCTCTACCTAATATTGTCCTATCATCAGATGCATCGAAACATCGTATTGAAGAGCTACAAAAATTCGTTCAGGACGTGATGATCAAAGGAGTTGATTATGGGTTAGTTCATGGGTTCTCAAAGCCCACGCTACTAAAGCCTGGTGCTGAAAAACTATGTGATGTATTCGGCTTCTCGAAAACAGCTGAAGTCGTTAACCGCATTGAGCAGTGGGATTCAGGAATATTTGCATATGAAGTGAAGATGAAGTTGATACGTAAAGACAATGGTGTTATAGAAGCTGAAGGTTTAGGTTCATGCAACAGCAAGGAATCATCATTTCAACACCAAGATCCCTATACGATCGTCAACACTGTACTGAAGATGGCAAAAAAGCGGGCATTGATTGATGCGGTGTTATCTGCAACACGTTCAAGTGGATTGTTTACGCAGGACATCGAGGATTTCCCTAAGCAGCAGAACACGAAAAGAAGTGGTGACCTAGCAACAAAAGTTCAATTGCTGACGATATTCCGCATCGTCAAGGAAATTGATATGCGGAACGACGTTGCAAAAGAGATGATGAAGATGACTTTTGGCGTTGAACGTAGTACGCAGCTTACAAAGAAACAAGCATCCGATTTCATTCAAGATTTGTTGTACTTGAAAGAGGCCTATGAGGAGGTGAAGGAGTAATGGAATTACAGGAAAATATTCATCAATGAAAAGCTCATGGATTGCAAATGCAGTCGATGGTTTTTTTATTGCACAAAAAAGATGAGATCATCTGCACATGAACTCATCCCTAGAGACGCAAGTGTAATTGCTTAATTACATTGTATCTCATAAAGGCTATTCACTCAATCAGGAGGGGCGTATATCGCCTCTCCTTTTTTCATTCAATCAGACAAATAATGGAGGAATTTATAATGAACAATTCAATCGATAAAATCACTTTTAAAAATCTATTGGCAACAACTACACGGGAAAAGGAGGACAGCTACGTGGTGAGTGAACTATTCAGCCGCTACCCATCAATCCAAGAATTGTTGGACGTAACTGAGGAGGAACTGTTGCAAATCAAAGGAATAGGGAAAGTAAAGGCCAAACAAATCATCGCTGCACTGCAACTTGCTCGCATGAATCCGTGTCCAGTTGAACAGCGATTTACGATTCGTTCACCTGAAGATGCATATGATTATTTGAAGGACATGCAATACCTCGATAGGGAGCATTTTGTTGTGCTTGGCTTAAATACAAAGAATGAAGTATTGTTTCGCGAAACAATTTTTATCGGTTCGCTTAATGCATCAATAGCACATCCAAGAGAAATATTTAAGCATTTAATACGTAGGAGTTGTGCAAGTACCATTTGTGCACACAATCATCCTTCCGGCTCACCACAACCTAGCCAGGAGGATATTCATGTTACGAGACGATTGTCCGAAGTAGGGAAAATGGTTGGTATCGAATTGCTTGATTCGATGGTTATTGGCCACGAGAAATATGTCAGCTTAAAGGAAAAAGGGTATCTATAAAATCATGCTGAGAGTCAGTGACTTTGCTGACTCTCTTTTTATTTAAAACTTATTGGGCTAACCTTTAAGCTTATATAAACTCTTTGTCTTAGTACCTGCACGAAAGCAGGCAGAATGTTGATATAACAGCGTTCAATGCTATCCCATCATTTAACGTTTATTAATGGAAAGGATGGAATAACACATTACTTTGTATTAATCGTTCACGAGCCGAAATTGTAACATTGGAATAACAGGTTTTTTAGATTACCTCTAGTATATGTTGCATATTAGGGGGTGTCATGTATCTGCTAAAACCCTTGATATACATATCCTGAACTACGGTTGCGTACTATTACAATTTACATGCATCTCTATTAACCCTTTCGTATTTGGATCATGTACCTTTAGCAATTCAAGCGCAACAACATTACTTTCCTCAAGTGACTGTGATTGAAACATGATGGGTAGATAGCATTTCGCCATATTGTCTAAATCCTTCGATTGCACTGCTCCTGTGAAAGATAGTCTTACCGCACACTCATCTGCACTGGACATTTGAAATCCATCTTTACTTAAGGCCTGCCAAACGTAATGGGGGTATAGCTCAAGGTGAGGATAAAAAAACTCCTCATCACGACCATTAACCAAGAATGGATTGCGTTTCGGTACAATAAATGTGCAAAGTTCCTTAAATCCTATTACAGTCCTGTTCATTGTCATATCTACAATGGATAATGTAACTTTATCTAAAGGGACACTTTTGTTGGCTCTAGAACGCGAAGTGAATCTACGAACGTTAATTTTCAATCTGTAAATCTCATCATCATCACAGACTACCTCATTATTTATTGCATCTACAATTGCTTTAGTAGTCTGAACAATAGGGACATCGTTCGGTGGCCTCTGTGTTGTTATATAAATTTCCACACCATACATCCCATTATTAAGTGGGAGATGAATGCCAAGTTGTTTTGCATGGGCACGAAGAACCATAGATATTTTCCCCTGAAAATCCATCATAGAGATATCTTGTAATCGATCATCAGATTTGGAACTGGCATGTGGTAACTCTTTAGGCTGATCATGTAATTGAATATACATGTGTTGATCATGCTCTATTAAAACATTTCTTCCTGATATGTTTGTATTTAATTTCCGTAGTTTCATAAAATCATCACCTTCTCTTGGTATCTAGTTCTTTCCTAAATATCTTCTTGCTCGACAAGTGTGTTGGGCGTAATACCGAATACCTCACCTCTCTTGGTTGAGGAGGAAGCAAAGCTTTGTCACCAGCATACACACCGTTTACAAAGGATACATCTACAACATTTATTAAAGACATACCCATGAGCACTCTAATTGTTTTGATAACTTGTTTCTCGGATCCTTGCATATTGAAAGAGAATGCTGGATTAACAGTAATCCCGCTGGAATTGTGATCATCAATCCTAATAATGTCTGGATTTATTCCACCAAAGTATTCAAGCCAACAGTGTGCATATAAATTCAAAAAGACCTTAAGCTTAAAATATGTCCATTCCCGCTTTGAAGTAGCGGTGTCCATAAGCATACGGGTGGTAATAGCATCTGATGGAATCATAATATAACCCTGATTTCTGCTTTTTAACGCACCTGTATGAAAAGGTATATCCTCACAGCTAGCAAAAGAATTTGTGAATGGATTATAATCAGGTGCTGTTAATATACTCGCCTGATACATTTGTTGTTTATGCTTATTGGTTCTCTCGATAAAGAAATGATTCTCAAGCCAATCTAATGTTTGATTTAGCTTTACACGACTTAAATTCAAATCATGTTGTATTTGGCTCTTTGCTTTTCGTACCCTTTGCAGTTTCCACTCGTATGATTTGCATAGATAAATGTATACCTTAAACGTTATTAAGTCTGGAAAATCAGGATAGATATCAGAAAAGATCTTCCTCTGCACAATAAACTGACCGTTTGTTGATACGTTAAATTGAGTAACACCTGATGAATGAGTATGTAGTACCTTAAATTTCTTCACGTCCATAAAATATTATCACCACTTCTATTATTTTGGTTTAAAACCCACATATTTGCATTTATGTTACAATAATGTTACTATTAAATCAAGAAATTATTCCCAAGAGGTGTTTACATGTCAGGAATTTATATTAACTCTTATGATTTTCAATTCTTAAAGGGCCGTAGTCTAGGTGGACGGCTCCGCTTTTTCAGGCAACATATGTTACAGTATCATGGATCTGATTACTCTATCACATCACTCGGTTCAAGAATTGGTGTCGCACCACAGTCAATTTCAGCTGTTGAAAGGGGAGATTCTAATAATCCGTCTTTCCAATTGGTTCATAAACTTACACAGGAATATAGTGTTCCACTTGAGTCGGTTACAGATGAATTCTACAGTGGTAAGGAAAAACTATTTCCAATAGGCAAACCTGATACTATTACTTTAGATGATGAGGATTTTACATTCGAGGACGAGTTTCCAACTGGTAAATGGACAGATCACTATGAAACTTTAGATGATTATTTCGCGGATAATGATGTTAAAGGGCTATTACTCTATCATTGTGTGGATAAGAAATCCATAACACCTTTATTCCATACACATTTAAAAGTGGACATTACTCATGATGAGATTTTCCAACTGGTCTCCAGACTCATATTTGAAACCTCAATGCTTAAAGCTGATGCAATTGATGAAAACAAGGATTCACATCCAATGACAGAAGCAAACGATCTATTGGATAACATCGAGTATTCTTTATCAGCCGATGAGCTATTCCATCTTTTATCTGAAAGAGTTATTGATTAAAACTACTGACTTTGGAAAGGAGAGAATTCTGTGCAAAAAAAGCCGGAAAAAGGAATCGTTGATATACTTGAAGCAGAACAGCGAAAAAGGGATGCATTTTTAAATCAGATGGTTTCAATTCTAGAAAACACACTATCAAAGATCGAAGTAAATTCAAAAAGCAGTAAGGGGCAATGAAGCATATGACAATAACAAGGAGGGGATTCACATGTTAACGGGGGTCATCTATGCACGTGTAAGTACTGAAGAACAGGCTTCTGAAGGTTACAGCATTGAAGCACAGAAGCAACTACTCCATGACTACGCTCAACAACGTAATATTCAAATCATTGACGAGTACATCGATGAAGGAAGGAGCGGAAAAAGCATTCAGGGTAGACCACAAATGCAGCGTCTACTGAAGGAAGCAAAAAGTGGGGATTTTGATGCTGTTATCACCTACAAGCTTGATCGATTAGCTCGCAAAACGAGGGATTCACTAGAAATCGTTGAAACCCTTGAACGTCATAATGTCCAGCTTATGAGTTACTCAGAAAGTATTGACACAACAACACCTGGTGGCAAAATGTTCTATACGGTCATGAGTTCTGTTGCAGAAATGGAAAGAGCAACAATAATTGATCGTGTGAAGTTGGGGATGAATCAGCGTGCTAATCAAGGATTGTGGAATGGTGGAATTGTTCTCCTTTACGATGTTATCAACAAAGAACTTAATGTAAATGCAGATGAAGCGAAAATAGTAAAAGAGATATTCCTTTTGGCTAGTAAAGGCCATGGATATAAGAAAATTGCCTATGAGATGAACAAGCGTGAGTATAAAACGAAAAAGAAAAAAGATTTTTCCATCTCAACTATAAAAGGAATTCTTGAAAACCCAGTATACATAGGGAAAATTCGTTTTAATCAACATGAGAACTGGTCAGAAAAGCGAAGAAAGGGTAAAAATAAAACGCCTATAATTAAGGACGGAATCCATGATCCGGTAATTGAGATGGAATTATGGAATCAAGTCCAACAAAAATTAAAAAAGCGCTCCTCTCGTCCAGCTCAATCGACAAAACCATATTTTTTAGGTCGTTTGCTCCGATGCCCGGAATGCGGATATGGAATGACTGCTGCGAAATCCAGAGGTAAAAACGGCAAACAATATAGACTTTATCAATGCGGTCAGTATAAAAACAAAGGTAGGACTGCTTGCCAGTCACATACCATTAATGCAGATAAAGCAGAGAAGTGTGTTATTTATGAATTAAAACGGGTTGTAACGCTACCTTACTTTATTGATAAATTAGTCGATAAAATGAATGCGGAACGGTTAAACGCTGAATCTCCACTATTAGATGAGAAAAAACGGCTGCTGAAAAACAAAAGGAAAATAGAAAAGCAATTAGACAACCTAGTGACATTGCTTATGGACGATCCTGATTTAAGGGATATTTACAGTAAGAAAATGATGGATCAGAAAAAGCAACTTACTGCACTAGAAAGCCGTATAGAAAATGTAGATCAAGAGCTACAATCCATCAGTAAAGATCCGATTGACGCAGAAGCACTTACACATCTACTTAAGAATATAGACACTCTACTAGATCAGGCAGATGCAGCTGAAAAGAAGGAACTACTCGCCCTTTTTGTAAAAGACATTCAGATCACCAAAGAAAAGGTATCGCATAAGGAGGGGCGACAAATCAAGTGCATAAACTTAATGTTTGATTTCACTGTTGAATCATTACAGGGTAGTTCAAGTACATTAATAAATGAAATATCCAAAATAAACTGCATCGCACCAGTAGATTTGTCCTTTATGGATGCATCATTTTCAAGGGAAGAAATATACAGGGAAACCTTTTCTTCCCTTAGTATTTTACCCTTATTTATGGTACGGTTCTCCCCTAACAATCCGAAACCCCCGATAAACCTGCTCCAACAACACCAGCCGCATAA
This sequence comes from Lentibacillus songyuanensis, assembly GCF_039548255.1. Lineage (NCBI taxonomy): Bacteria > Bacillati > Bacillota > Bacilli > Caryophanales > Bacillaceae > Lentibacillus > Lentibacillus songyuanensis. The sequence continues at coordinate 166,783 of NZ_JBCLVH010000001.1, read as the reverse complement.
CCTGATGTGGAAACGTCATTTTAGAAAACGACAACGCCAAATCACTCCGCTCCTGCACTGCCTCACTAATCCCAAGTGAACCGCCAATAACAAATGCAACCTTACTCTTCCCATACGTAGCCAGCTCGTCCATTTTCGCTGCAAACTGTTCCGAACTCAACATCTTTCCATTAATCTCCAGTGTAATCACAAACGTATCTGGCTTGATAGACCTGAGGATACGCTCGCCTTCTTTTTGTTTGACCTCTACCATTTCCGCTTCACTCATGTTTTCCGGAGCCTTCTCGTCCGCTACTTCCACGATCGAAACCTTGGCATACACGGTAAGCCGTTTCATGTATTCCGCTATCCCTTGCTTGAGGTATTTCTCTTTTAACTTGCCAACTGCAACAATGGTGATATTCATGTATCCGTTCCGTCCCTTTTCTATTGAAATAGATGATGGAGCATGCGGTCTTTATCCGTGAAAAATTGCTTCATCATTCGATAATGTCCGGTTTCTTCCAGTACGGTTTCCTGCATGCCATCCACTGTTAGTTCTAATATTTTTGCGTCATCATATGCCATGATAATCGGGGAATGCGTCGAGATGATGAATTGCGACCCTTCATTCACTAAATCATGGATTCGGGTTAACATGGACATTTGCCTTAAGGGAGACAGGGCGGCCTCTGGCTCATCCAGGATGTAGATGCCATTGCCGCGGAATCGATTGGTAAATGCTGCGAAAAAGGCCTCGCCATGCGATTGTTTATGCAGTGAGGTACCGCCATAACCATCAATAATCTTTGGACCAGGCCCCTTATCCAGATCTTCAATATTCGTTGCCACATTATAAAATGTCTCCGCTCGGAAAAAATAGCCATCTTTTGGTCTAATGAATCCCTTTGCCACACGCAAATAGTGATGCAACTCCGAGTGGGAATCATAGCTGGAGAAATTATTATTTCGTGTCCCGCCCTCAGGGTTAAACCCTAATGCGACAGCTATACCCTCTAACAGTGTGGATTTGCCCATCCCATTTTCCCCAATTAAGTACGTCACATTTGGATGAAAGGTTAGCGCATCTAACGTCTGCATTACTGGCAAGTTGTAAGGAAACGTATGAAAGGATGGTATCTCTTCACGTTTTAACGAAAGCCTTTTTATGTATTGTGTATGATAATCCAATTTAGCCATAGCCAAAACTCCCTATGCACATGGTAAACAACCGCTTATGATAACCAGTTTATCAAATCAGCGTGCATTTACCTAGCCGTGTTGCCACAAAAATTGTAAACAAAAATGATAAGGGGCATCACTATGGAAGGTTCACGATTGTTAGCGGCACAAGATATGGGATAATGGATAAAATCACAGTCTTTTTCAGCAGGGAGAATCCAAAGTAATATTCGATGCGCACCAAATCCGATAGATCGATGGTCCAATCGAGCTGACCAGTCCGTTATCCTCCTCATGCAGACTCTTATGTGAAGTGAAAAAATTGCTGGGGGTAGATTGAAGTTATTGGGTTACGACTTGGGGATAGCCTAGCGTTTATTGTTTCCGTTGGCCATGGTTCCGATAAAAATATTATGGAAGCTCCTCCAGAAAGAGGGACCACTGATAAGTTAACGGTTTCTGCCTCGGTGCTAGGTGGCTCGCTCATCTACTAAACTTCGTATGAAAAGTTTATCAGCGATTCACCTTTTCAGTAGTCCCAAACTAATCAAAAGGGGCCTAATCGTCATCCACAAATGGGAATAATATACCTTCCCAGGAAGATGTGAACATACATTGCAAAAACGCTACAAAGGCCAAACAAATAAGTTACTTCCTCGTATCCTCATCCATCGCAACCAGATACTCATTTTTACGAGTGTTATACTTAAGCTGTACCAAATCCGGACGCGAATAATGACCAAGCAGATCAAACATATTCTTGGCCGCTTTAATCAAGCTGCCATCCAATTCAGCGACAATGAGGGCCTCTTTATCATAGACCGGTTCCACAACATAATTGCCATATGGATCAACAATTGAACTTCCGCCATTGGCCCAGTCCCAGTTCGTCCGTTGTTTATATGGAAAACTATCCGGAACTGTATCAGTCGGCTGATAACCACATGCACTAATCACAAAACTCTGCGCTTCAAACGCATGTGCCCGGATGGCCGGCTCGATGTCCGATGTGTTATACGATTGTGGATTTTTACCTTCATGATCTCCAAGCGTCATTTCCGGTGTTGGCATATTACTCCACGTTCCCGGCCATGTGGCGATATGCAGTTCTTCCCCTTGAAAAGCCATTAGTGCGCGAACCAAAATCATATGATTTTCCCAGCAGACCAAACCGCCAATGCGGCCAATATCCGTGCCATATACCTTAAGGTTATCGCCACCGTCACCTCGACCATGGAACGTCCGCTCCTGGTTCGTCGGCATGACTTTTCGATGACGGCCATACAGCATTCCCGATCGGTCAAAGTAAAGCATGGTGTTGTACAAAGTCCGTGAGCCCACCGCGTCATCCAATTCCGTACAGCCCATGACCAAGTGGACACCTGCTGACTTTGCTGCCTGTCCCAATATGTCCGTATCCTCGGAATGGACCACAAGTGCCTGATCCTGAAAATTGACATGGACATCAAACCATTCAGCAGCGTTATCGTTGGGACCCTGCTGCCAATACGGGTATGCCGGAATATATGATTCAGGGAACACAACAAGATCCGCTCCTTTTGACCCTGCCTCATGAATATAGTGAACGGCTTTCTCAATCGTTTGCTGTTTATTGAAGAAAACCGGTGTGACTTGGGCAATTGCTACTTGAATACTGCCTCTTCCTGCAAATACTTCTTTACGCATGCTATCACTCCCGATGATTACAATTACTGGTTTACTAGTTAAAATTGCCTGACGCTGAGCCCCGCCTATGTATCGGATAGCAATACCGCTACATTGCGAAACCTTTTCTAACACCAGGTTTATTCCATTTCTGCTAACTAGGAAGCTTTCTTCTTCGCCTCTTCTTCCTCCAAATCGTGTCGCAAATACTGGTTAATTGGTTTGATCAGGCTCATCAGATAGTAGGCTATTCCACTAACAATCACAGCAAATCCAGTTGCCGTGGTGAACATGAAAATAGGTGACCGCGGTACGGCATGAATCGGATCATAAACGAAAACATAGCCGGCAACTCCTAATGCAAATGCGACAATGGCCGGAATATTAAATCCCTTCGTATATCTATACGCATGTTTTCCTTCCACCCGATACAATGACCGCATGGAGAACTTCTGCTTCCTAATCAGATAAAAATCTACCAGAATCAGCGCTACAGCCGGTCCACAAACGGCACCGACGACGGAAAGAAAGACATTGTAGTACTCCCAGATTCCGCCCCAGAAGATCAGTACAAAACACCATACCGACCAGAAAATAGCAACCTTGTTAAAACTCCACTCCGGCCTAATGACTTTTGTACTGACAGTCATACTGTATACAGCGACTGCCTGTGTGGTAATATTAGCAATCCCGATAAAGACGAGGGAAAGCAACCCAAATAATGGACCACCCATTTCAATTAGCCAATCGGTCGGGTCATTTGACTGGATTCCTGTTCCCGCAAGCATCGCCAACGATGTCAATGCTCCAAAGCCGATAAATACTGCCATCAAGACGGAAAATCCGCCAATATGACCCCAATAACTGGATCGCTCTGTTTTAACCAGCCTTGCAAATACTCCAAGTGCCACAAACCAGGCAAAAATAAACGCAATATTCCATTCTGTCACGACCATATAACCTTCCCAAAAGCTGGAATAGGTATTACCTTCTGGCGGCTTGATACCAGCCATATCACTCGCTGAATATTTCAGGAATACCGATGCAACAATAATGACCCCAACAATGATTAAACTGGGAACCATGATTCGCGTCGCCCGTTTAACGGCAATTGGCCCCCTTAAGGCAATTATCCCACCTAAGATAATACACGTACTGGCAATCCAGGGACTCCACCTATCGGATAATGATACACCGGATGCTTCGACAATCTTCATGATCGAGCTGGCATATACTTTTGCATTAAGCGCTGGATAGCCAAACTGGGCAGCAATCATGAATATTGCAAAAAATATTACTCCCGTATACCCAAACAAAGCCCGTTGATACACCCAAATATCAATCCCGTGCCTTGTCGAAATGATAACCAAAAAATACATTATCAATCCGACCAAAACCATACTGAATAGTGTATTGGTAAGGGCCGCCTTCAACCCGACAATTTTGGCAATCTGAGCACCATGGACATAGCACCAGGTTGCAATTGCCCATGCCCCTGTCGCCAGCAGAACGTCCCAAAAACTATAAACTCTTTCATGACGTAACATAGGAATAATTCCATAATAAACTTCATTGTCTGTTTGATTTAAGCTATTTTGTTTACTCACCATATCACCTGTCTTTGTGTAGTTTCATGTATTAATAGACCCCCCATATCAAACCCGCTATACATATGATGCCAAGCGTTGCGATGCCAATGAAATCTGCACGTTTTAAACACGGTCCATGATCATAGGATGCGCTTTCCATTTTATTGATTCGCTCGATTATTTCCTTATCCATATCATTACTCAAATTAATCTTTTCTCCCACCTGTTAGCCTCCTTCCGTTCATCGCGCTATTATGTAACAGTGAAGTTATTTCGGGCAAATACAGCTCATTTTCATAGCTGCCGTCATCTTAAGTTCGCGTCACAACGCTAATTACAAAAGTGTTATATATAAAATGATAGATAAAATAGCGTTTTATATCAAACAGTTATTAATACAGGATATGTGAGTAAATCAACAAGATAATGAATATAAACTCGTTGTGTTACAAGAAACATTTAAATAAAACGTTATATTAGCCTTTTTAAAGCTATTCGCGTAAATATCCAAATTACCAATATACGGAATATTATAACATTAGTGTTCCACCAGGGTAATTACTATTTATAGATGAAACTCGATTCACCATTACGTATCGAAAGTATTATTGGAAACTGGATTATAAAAGGACTAACTATGAATCAATTTGACAAAAGTTGCCGAGGTAACAAATGCTGCCAATGTGTCAGAGCTGTTTATATCATCATTTTAAATCGAAAAAAAATTAAACCTTGAAGTATTAAATCGACCCTTCACTGGTACTGAATCACGTTCCCAACATCATTTATCTTCATTGAAAACAAATAATCACATGAATAGTTGCCAAACGATTCATTTCTACTCAAAATTACACATAAAAATCCTGACTACAAAAAAGGGGTAATTTTGTAGTCAGGATTTTTCAGTTCCTGTGAGAGATCCTTAAGCCATATACACCTCCATTTATTTTTTAAAGTTCCGAAGCAGTTTCTGATGAATCGCTTGGAACTGCTTGATTTCCTCATCTGTTAACACCGAAAACAATTCTTCTCGTAATGCTTGTCCTGTTTGCTGTGCTTCATCAAGCAGTGCTTTTCCAGCATTGGTAATCCCCATGCGGATAATCCGCCGATCAGCTTGATCATAGATACGCTCAGCATACCCATCCTTGATGAGCCGGTTAGCGATATTGGTCATTGCCCCAGGGGTATATCCCAATTCTTTGGCAAGTTCAGATTGCTTTTGCGCCCCTTTTTGCTTTAATTGGAACAGAACAAGGATGGGTGAAATGCCAATATTATGCTGAAAGGATTTTGTCCATTTGATTATCGATTCATTCGTAAACAACTCGACTGTTCGAATGAGTTGAAACACATTGCTTTCTTCCAAAACGCTCACCCCCTATTAGCGCAATTTGATTGAGCCTCCGTCAACCATGATCGTCTGTCCTGTAATATAATTGGAATCGTCACTCGCCAAAAATACAGCGGCCCGTCCAATATCACTCTCCAACTCACCAAACCGGCGCATCGGGATGTTGTTCAATACCTTCTGATAATATTCTGGTTCTTCCTTCGCCCATGCCTGCACCCCTGGTGAATTAGCGATTGGTGAAATCAAGTTCACATTAATGCCAAATGGACCAAATTCATTGGCAGCCACTCTGGAAATAGCCCGTATCGCTTCTTTCGCTGCTGCATAAGAAGCCTGTGTTGCATGTCCTTCAATTCCGGCACCAGAAGCGAAATTAATAATGCTTCCTTGTGACTCTTTTAAATATGGTAACGCAGCTTGCATCAAATAAAACGTTGGATAAAACCCGGTATTAAATGAAAGATCCAACTCTACTTTCGTTGTATCTGCAATGGTATTACGCTTTGATGCATGTGCATTATTTACCAAAATATCTAATTTGCCATATTTATTCACGACTTGCTTGACCATATCTTGGAGTTTATCATGTTCCGCGAGATTCGCCTGAATAAACATGGAGTTTGGCTGATATTCCTGTAATTCTTTAACCGTTTCTTGACCTGTTTCTTCGTTGAGATCGACAATAGCAACCGTTGCACCCTCTTTAACAAAGGCAGTCGCCATCCCTTTTCCAATACCACCAGCACCGCCTGTAATGATGGCTACTTTATCTTGTAATTTACCCATTCAAATCAACTCCTTATACGTTTATTTTAACATTAAACTATTTAACAATAAAATAATTTAGCTTAAAACGTTAAAAAAGGACTGTCACTCATGTGGTTAGTAACAGTCCTTGTTTTATGTATTTCTAGGGGCCTGTCCCCATGTAAAGTGCATCGGTTATTAATCTTACTGTGACAGTCATAAACTTGACCGCAGTATTATTGGTAAAGAAGCGCAAAGATGGGGGAGATTATATATGCTGATTCTATCACTCATTATATCGATTATCGCTCTAATTTCTTTTGCAAACGTGGTTCCCAACGCTTCGATAGACGAACGCAAATCAGCAATTCCTTGCTCAATCACCTTAGGCTAATGCTTGATTTCAACACTCATGATCGATTTTCCACCTCCAACTTTTTCGCCGACAGTGTTGCCAGCTGTGTTTCTAATGATGAAATACTGCCTTGTAAACTTGCGATTTCTTGTTGCAACGTCTCCATTCGTTCACTTATTTTATCTGCTGCATCACGAACTTGTTCATTGGGGATAGCCTCAAAACTCACCTGTAATGCATCATCCCTCAATGTATCCAAATGGTCAGCATTCTCCCCGTAAAGCGTTGTTTTCGTAAACTTGGGTTCCAGACAAATTCCTTTTGACTCTGTAAAATCACTTTTGTTATTTCCCAATTTGGTTAAAGCCTTCTTTAAACGCCTCAAATCATCTTCCTTATCGCTCAATCGTAAACTGTATGCCCCCATCAGCCGCTGAGCCTCCATCAGCTCCGTGTTGATACTGTACAAATCTGCACGCATCTAACCACCTCACAACATTCTCCACTAATCCATTAGTCTTAATTTCAATCGTAAAATTAACGTACTTTTCTAGTAATTTAATCATACGTGAAAACCAATATGGTTTGCAGGGTATTTGGTTCCATTTTCCATCACAAAATGGGACTTCTTAGGATTTTTAAGCAGGTAAATAGAACTAAAAATATATTTTGATAAACCCGTCGGGGGAAATACTAGTGTTTGCTGGTTTAGTGGAGAGGAGCACAGATCCTTCATCGTTGTACTAACTAAGGCGTGCATTCACCCAAGTATATCTTGTAATGCATCCGCGTATGCCTCATAGTCTTTTTTCGAAAATAACGTCATGACAATCTGTCCGAATGAACATTTCTGTAAAAAATCAACGAGCGTACTCATGGCAATTTGCGCAGCTTTATCAACAGGGAAATGATATACACCGGTTGAAATGGAAGGGAAAGAAATACTGGCAAGATTATGTTCAACAGCGAGCTGAAGAGCGTTTTCATAGCAATTGGCCAATAACGTTTCTTTCTCCTGCTTATCTCCGCTCCAAACCGGTCCAACAGTATGGATGACAAATCTTGCCGGTAGTTTATATCCCTTGGTGATTACAGCTTTGCCGGTACTTAAGCGTTCCCCGTTCAGCTGATTCTCTCGTACCTGTTTACACGCTTGGAGCAATTCTTTGCCTGCCGCGCTATGAATAGCTCCATCCACTCCGCCTCCTCCCATGAGCGTTCCATTCGCTGCATTGACAATCGCATCGGTATTCTGCTTCGTAATGTCTGCCGTCACCAGGATCAATTCATTATTATGGATTGTTATTTCCATATTCTGTCCCCCTCTTTGCTGCAGGACAATCAAGATATAGATTATCCTGCTTTGTTTCTTCCAGTTTCTACCGCTGTATTTTCTGCTTCATTCCCTTTTCAAATACCTTTTCCTTTCCCGCATCAAACGTCCAGTTGTCCATTTTACACGAGAATGACAATAGGAAATGACATTTCAAACTATTTTTGATATTGTATAACAATATATACCATAACGTTATGAGGTGACGGAAAATGGGAAAAGAGAAATTACATAACTATTTAATTGAACATAAACAGGAAATGATACAGAACTGGTTAGACCATGATACATTTGAAGAAGACTCTTTTTATACTGTTCCTGCCTCTTCATCTGCGGAACAAGCTTTTAGTAAACAATATCAGGATTTAATCCAAGGGTTGGCTGACTTTCTCATACAACCGGAAGATGAATCACGTCAACACTTAATTGATTGGGCCACGAAGGTAGCGCAAGACCGGGTCCAGAACGGTACGACAATCGTAGAATGGATTACGCATTTCCAGTCCTTTTGTGAAGTTTTCTGGAGCGATGTTAGTTCCTATATTAAAAACACGTCTTCTATATCCAAGAATACCACCATCCTGTGGGCTGATTTGTTTTCATCCATGTTTGACACCATTACAAAGGAATTTATTAAAGAATACCTTGATATTACAGAAGGCCAATTGAAGGCACAAAGGAATACCATAACCAGATTAAGTTCACCTGTTATTCCTATTGCGAGTGAAATTGGTGTACTTCCAATCATCGGAGAGTTCGATGATGATCGTGCACAAGCCATTCTAAACCAAACCCTAACCGAATGTGTTAATAAGCAAATATCCCATCTCTGCATGGATTTATCCGGTGTACCAACGATTGATACAATGGTTGCTTACCAAATCTTTAGGATTATAACCTCCCTAAAGATGATCGGTGTTAAAGTAACTTTATCTGGAATTAGTCCGGAAATTGCACAAACCGCTGTCCAAATGGGAATTGACTTTAAACATATTCCAGTGCAAAGCACATTGCAAAAAGCCCTCTATGATATTGGGTTTAAGGTTGAGACGTGAGATCTCATCCAAAAGCGTATCGTTCATCCGTATCTTTTTATAAAATCATAACAAGAAAGGGGTAATATCAATGCAACAACTCTTATTCATCCAAACTGGGACAGGACTTGATGTACATGGACAGGATGTAACCAATGCAGCACAGCGAGCGGTGGAGGATGCAATTCATTATAATTCCATGCCCGGGATTGCCAAAATGCTTCCGGGTGAAAAGCTGGAAAATATGAAAGTAAACCTAAAATTAGCGATCCCAGCTGATCAGGATCAACTAGATACAGAAAAAATAAAGGCAATGATTCCATATGGTACGGTAACCGTTGAGGTCGTTACTGGCGGAATGGCCACCACAAGCGGGATTTTTCTTAAGGATAAACAGGATAAGAATGATCTGATGTATATCGTCAACGCAGCGGTTGAAGTGGGGTATTAAACAAAGCGATCCAGCACCGGGTACGCTATGTAGTTCGGTATCCCAGAAATTGTCCTTTCCCGACTATGTAAACTCCCTTACATCAAGCAAATGGAAATAGGCAATACTTTTTAAGAAGTTCCTAAAAAATACAATGTTTTTTACTCGTAAGAAGCTAGCAATTACGCTATCATAGGACTAATGGTCACACAAGTATGTCTAGGAATGGGCTGGAGTACACGGGCATTGAAAAAAGCAGGATCCTTGTAATAGAGCACAACTTTCAACACCATTTCAATTTTGGATAAAACGTAAAAATAGACCATCTAAAAAATCAGTACAGCAACAGGAGTGAATGTCATCATGTTAAAACATGTCTCGAATGGTTATGTCGCAAAAAAAGTTTTTAATAGCAGTTTACCGAAAGTAAAGAACGATGATCAAACAGCCCAGCAATTTGAAAAGGGATTTCATTTATCTAGAAATACAATGCGAATTGTAGGTCTTTTTGAATTTGTCGGTTCGCTATTTTTATTTATGACGTTATTTGGTAAAAAGTTTGTCCGCATTGGAACGATTCTCATTAATATCGTCCTGCTTGGGGCCATTTTTAAACATTTAAAAGCCGGCCATGGTCTCAAAGGAGCCAAGTCAGCACTGGAGTTATTCGGTTTAAATGTACTTAATTTTATAGAGACCCTGCGCAAATAAGTGTTTTACGAATGGACAGAATAGAGCCGAATACTTTCTTTACTAAGACAAAGGCGTATCCAACGATGTGGATACGCCTTTTATACATGCTAATCTTATGCCCGTTTTGGTTCAGATTCTCTGGAAACCATTGGTCTGGTCAAGGAGAACATGGCACAAAACAATGAAATAACAACAATGACACAGCCAACCCAGGCCATATCCGCTACAGAACCGATGTGACCCATCGCGATACCGCCGATTGCGGAGCCAAGGGAAATGCCAATCTGCAAGGCCGAGTTATTAAAGCTTTGCTGAATATCAGCTGTACCTGGATCTGTTTGAATCAAATAACTTTGCTGTGGTGGGGCAAGTGCCCAGCTCAGCGCACCCCATATGATCATGACCGGCGTAAATAAGATAAGCGAAACAGTTGAAAATGGAAGCACAAACAGGATTGCCGCGAATAAACCAATCACAATGAGAATACTTTTCTCGGCTCCAATCTTGTCCGAAAGCGATCCACCGAATGCCCCGCCACTTACTGCTGCTATTCCAAATACAAAATAAGCAATGCTAATCCATGTGGAATTCAGGTGGAGTGTCGTTTCCAAAAACGGTGTGAAATAAGCATAGAGGGTATAGTGTCCAGCGAGCATAAACATGGTAGCCAGATGTGCACTGCCCAGTTTCGCACTTCCTAACGCCTTTAATTGCACCTTTAACGGGACAGATTTAACGCTCGGAATCCTCTCTAGAAATAGCGAAATGAGTATAAACGAACCGATACAAAAGGCGGCGATGCAGAGAAATATAACTCTCCAGCCAAATGCATCTGAAATTAAAATACCTAATGGAACACCTAAAACCAGCGATGAGCTGATTCCCATATATACCAAACCGACTGCCTTCGCTCGATGGGCAGGTTCCACAACCTTGGTAGCAATGTTCAACGATAATACCACAATTAATGCGGCACTCATCGCCATTACAATTCTAGCAATCATCATAAATGTAAAATTAGGACTGAAAAATGTCATAACATTACCTGCCAAAAACACGAGCAATGAAATAAGATATAATTTCTTCCGCTCCATGTTACCGGTTAATACGAGTAACACGGGCCCTGCAATTGCATATACAAGCGCAAACACCGTGATCAGCTGTCCGGCAGTTCCGATTGAAATATCGAAATCAGTTGCAATGACGGGTAATATTCCCCCAACAATTAACTCCACAAGACCAACTGCCACCGCTGAAATTGCTAGTATAACTACTTTTAAATTCATAAAACCATAATTCCTTTCTACTTTATCTTGACGTTAAAAATAACAAAAAAATCCTGACCACAAAAAGAGTAAATTTTTGTAATCAGGATTTTTCGGTTCCTGGTAGAGACCCTCCAGCCATATTCTGGAGGTTATACATTGTTATTTAATTCACCTATAACATATTCCAATATATAAATATACTACGCTATTTTCTATTTTTCAAGGTTTTATTTCTGGTAGATTTGAACAAATCATTACTTTCCTAACGCAAAAGCCGCTTGTATTCTATCATACAAGCGGCTTTTAACATGTTTTTAGCGGAAAAGATCCAACAGCCGATCCCAAAAGCCTTTATCTTCTTCTTGATCTGTATCGTCCGTTGTATCGGGTTCTTCCGCTTCAATCGGGTCTGTTTTCAGGACGAACTGAACCACATCAATGTCTTTATTCTTATCCGACACAAAGGATACCGGATCAAAATCAGATGCGTCATATTCGTCCAGCATATCATCTACTTCTGACTGCATTTCATCCGGCATATCGCTCGTTTTGTCTTCGAGCTCTTTTGTTCCATCCTGTAGTTCTCCAGTGCCATCGTTAAGCGAATCGGTACCTTCTGCAAGGCCCTGGATCCCTGTATCAATGTCCTGGTAATTTGATGCCAAATCACTCACGCCATCGGTATACTTTACTAAACCTTGATGGAACGATTGATACTGGGAAGCAAATTCAGATAAACCGGACTGCAGATCATCCAATTCATCCAGTCCGTCCATATCGTTCAAGCCACTTTCAATTTCCGTTGCCATCGCATTCGCTTCATCGGCCATTTTTCGTATGGAAGCCGAAACGTCATCCAATGTCTCTGTCACCGCATCAAACGCTTCTTTCACTGCTTCGTACGTCCCTTTCGCTTTCTTCGCTGCTTTATAGGTATCTAATAATTGGTTAACCACTTCCTGATCGGCATCGCTTCCTAATAGTTTCTTGATTTGACTCTCGGAAATGTCATGATCAGGAATCTCACCTATTGCATGATCCAATTTTTTATAGGCCATAGCATAGTTATCATGCAATTCATCCAGTCCATCAGCCGATTGCTCTAACCCATTGGCCATCTCCCGGATACCATCAGGCAATTGGTTGAAATCACTCATGTCTGGTGCTTCATCTGGGGCACCTTGTACCGCTTTGCTCAATTGTTGAAAAGCATCACTCATTTGCGATGATCCATTAACAAGTTTACCGGACGACTGATCCAGCTGCTGGATGCCATTCAGGTAGCTGTCGGATCCATCACTTAGCTCCATGGCACCATCATTTAAATCTGAAATACCATTTTTTAAATCCCCAACACCGCTATTAATCGCTTTAATTGCATCGGCTAATGACTCTATATCACCTTTCATATCACCCAGATCCGGGTCATCCATCGGCATGGAAGCTGGTGTGGCCGAAATATCTATCGGATCCATCTCTACATCCGTTACATCAGCTGATACAATGAATGTTTCTTCCTTTTCCGGCAGAACGGTGAACGTCAGGTTCGTATCTTTACCGGATTTTGCTTTCGTTGCATCCGGTGCCTGAATCTTGTCAAAATGCACCGGATCCAATGTTAGCGAAATCTGCATCATATAGTTTTCAAAAAACGCAGGATCTGCATCCTTATTGCCGGAAGTTTTAATCTGAATTTCCAGCGGGCCATCTTTACCAGCCAATTTATCCGGGTTGATTTTTTTCCCGTCCAGTTTATAGGTAATATCGATATTCCACGGTAATGGCTGATTTTTCAAGGCACCCTGATAGTAAAAGTCCTTGTCACCTTTTTCTGTCTGGAAGCGGACTTTATCATCATCCGATTGATTGATATCCGTTAAATTACTCAAGTTGCGAACATCGGTATAATTTCCATGGTCTGTGATGGTACCAGGCTTCGTATCATGAAACGTATTTACCACATACATTTCCTTTAATGCGCCATTTGCCCCCAGGTTACCATAAATGGCTTCGTCCTTTGTGGAGAAATTACCGGTTTGCTCATCCTTGTTCGGATTATCCTTCGCAATTGCAGAAACAGGAAGTGAGCCAAATACCAAAACAGTCCCCATCATCACGGTTGCTAGTTGTTTCCATCGCATTGTATCACTCTTTCCCTTTATAAAAATTTGGTCTCCAGGTCGTTTTTTCAATCACCCGGTCAAATATAACAAGCAATGCCGGCAAGAAGAATACCACCAGCAAAAATGCCAGTAACGCACCGCGTCCGAGCAAGAGCCCGATGGACGAGACGATCGGATCGGATGATGTGCCCGACAAGATAAACCCGACACTGGAAAGAATCGATGCCGACACCCCAATGGAGAAAATCTTCTCATTAATCGTTTTCTTCACCGCATCAAAAGCACTCATTTCTTTGCGAAGCTGTGTATAGTTTTCCGTAAACAAAATGCCGTAATCGACGGTTGCTGCCAGCTGGACCGTGCTAATAATCAAATACCCGACATAAACAAGTGGTGTATCGGTCAAATACGGCATGGCCAGGTTAATCCATACCGACGTTTCGATCGTGAGCAGTAAAATCACCGGAAAAGAAATCGACCGGAATGTCACCAGCAGAACAATCGCAATGGAAATCACGGTCAGGGCATTGACGAGCGTATTGTCTTTTTCCACAATATCTTTCATATCATACATCGTTACGCTTTCCCCAAGCGCATGATAGTCATCACCATAATAACCAGCGGTAATATCTCTCACCTTGTCAACCAGGGCAAATGCCTCGTCCCCTTCTGTTTCGGTTGTCGTGTTTAACGTGATTCGACTGTAATGCTTGGAGAAAAAACTTTCGGTTTCCGATTCATCGAGGTACGCTGGCGGGATGCCTGACCCGACTGTATTCACGTACGATATCGTACTTTTCACCTGGTCAAGGTTATTCAGATCATGCACCAGTTCGTCCTCGCGCGCCAGATCTCCTTTTGGGACCAATAGAACCATCGGAGTAAATTTATCAAATACCGTTTCAATCGCCTTTTCATCCTGACCGGCACGGGTATTATCCGGATTCCCTCCCGTTCCATAAAGAAAATTCGTTTGTCCTTGCGCTAAAAAGGCCGGCACAATAAGAACCGCGATAAGTAACAAAACCGGAATCCGAAGCTTCATGATATATTTGCCAATAGGATATTTACTTGGCAGAAATGGTCTGTGCTTGGTTTTATCGATCCATTTATACAATATTAATGTAAGAGCCGGCAGGAAGATCATAACGCTGATAAAGCTGAGCAGAATCCCTTTTAACAGATTTAGTCCCAAATCCGCCCCGAGTTCAAACTTCATAAACATCAACGCAGTAAACCCGAAGATCGTCGTCGATGCACTCGCTGCTATAGCCGGGAACGACCGCTTCATTGCCAGCTTCATCGCTTCTCCCGGTGTCTGTGCTGTCTTGCGGTAATCGGTAAAACTATGAAGCAGGAATATGGCGTAGTCCAGTGACACCGCCAGCTGTAAAATTGGCGCAACTGCTTTGGTTACAAAAGAAACTTCACCTAAAAAGATGTTCGTTCCCATATTAATCAGTACCGATACACCTATGGCAATTAAGAAAAAAGCAGGCTCCAGCCATGACGTTGTAGACAGAACCAGAATGATAATGACTACAGGTACGAGAATGAGTGCAGCATTCATCGTCTCATCACCCGTCGATTGCTGCGAAATTGCCGTATCCAGGGCATCTCCCGACATGGCATTGTCCTTACCAATCAAATCATAGACTGCATCTGTCGCTTCCACTTCTTTTCCACTTTCAATTTCAAAGGAGAACAGCGCATTTCCATCTTTATAGTACGATTCAACCGTATCCTTGTTTTCCATTTCAATTGGTGTCGTAATGTCCATCACATCATCGAGCCACATGACACTAGAGACACCATCAATTGCCTCTAATTTATTCTTGTATGTTAGTGCTTCCTGAATGTCAACGTCCTTTACCATCACTCGTGTGTTGGCCACGTTATCATCAAATTCCTCGTCCATCACATCCTTGGACTTGATGGACGGTGCATCATTGGACAGATAATCGACCATATCAAAATTGGTTTTCACACCAAACTGCGCTGCCACACTAACCAAGGCAAGAACAATAAACGTAATGACAACCGATTTTTTATGCTTTAAGATAAATTCAGTCATTGCTGTCTTTTGTTCATCCTTTCTTGCTTCATGCATTCAAACACGATACCATTATAAACGACACCGTGTTGCAGAGACAACAAACAGTTTCTTTACATACGTATAAAAGACAACATATAACATGAATGTGTTGAAAAAATAAAGCAAACGAAGGTGACAATTATATGAACAAAAAACTCGACCGACGAAAGAAATATACCCGTATGGTGTTAAAAGACAGTTTAATGACGTTGCTAAAAACGAAGCAACTACCATCGATAACGGTGAAAGAAGTTTGTGAACAGGCAGATGTGAATCGTTCGACGTTCTATGCCCATTATCAGGATTTATTTGATTTAAGGGGGCAGATAGAAGAAGAAATAATCGCGGATTTAAACACCTATTTAAGTCAATGTGATCTCACAGAGGAGAAGGAGACCCTGCAATTGACCGAGAAACTCCTGGAGTATATTGCTTCGGATTACAACACTTTCCGGACACTCCTGAATGAAAATAATGATCCTTCATTTGAACGGCGCATCATGGATGTTGCACGAAGATTTTTGAAGCAAAACTGGGCCGAGCAGTACGGCTTTGATAGTGATGTATCCGCGTACGCTGGAACCTTTTTTATCGGTGGGGGGATTAACGTCATGAAATATTGGCTGGCAAACGACATGGATCAGCCGGCCGAAAAAATTGCCCGGCTGATTAACAGTGTCATGATTCAGAAGACGTCGGATAGTAAATAAAAAACAGTCCGGTATCTATCTGTTTAGGTGAGTTTACCTTATCAAGCACCGATTTAAAATGTACGCAGCAGCATACAGGATCCCCCGTTAAATCAGCATAAACGATATTATTTCTAAAAGAAACTACTTTTATCTCATGCTAGGAACGAATAACCGCTATATCTCTCAATATATGGTATTATATGAAATTTGTATGTAAATCGAATATACCGTAAAGTATTTTGTAATAGTGTATAAGAGAGGAATGGATGGTAATCATTATGTTGAAGAAATTTTATTTAATCGGTTTCATTGGTGTTATTGTTATGTTTTCAATTCTATTATCTGCTTGCGGAAACAGTACGGACAATAACTCCAAGAAAAATAAAAATGGTACCACTAAAACGGAACTCGGGCAAGAAAAGTTGACGATGCCCTATGTTTCCTGGGCGTCTACAGTCGCCGGGGTTAATGTCATGAAGGCCGTACTTGAAGATACAGGTTATAAAATTGATTTAAAACAGGTATCACCTGGAGTAGTATTCGCAAGTCTTGCCGATGGATCAGCAGATATTTCAGTTGGTACAGTTACACTTCCAACCACACACGCCGACTACTGGAATAAATACAAAGATCAATTGGAAGATCTCAGTGTATCCATGAAAAAAGAAGTTACAATCGGTTTAGTGGTTCCTTCTTATGTAAACATTGATTCCATTGAAGATTTGAAAAAGAATACGAATAATATTGGCGACAAACTGGATTGGACAATCACCGGAATTGACCCTGGCGCAGGACAAATGGAAATTACCGAGAATGAGGTAATGCCAAAATATGGGCTAAACAAATGGGATCTGCAATCCAGTTCCGATTCGGCAATGACGGCTGCACTTAAAAAAGCAATAGATGCACATGAACCTATAGTTGTAACACTTTGGGAACCACACTGGGCCTTCTTAAAATGGGATTTAAAATATTTAGATGATCCCGATAATCTATTTGGAGATCCGGACAGCTTACATGCGGTGTCTCGTCAAGGCCTGGAAAAAGATGCTCCCGCTGCAAATAGGATTTTAAAACAATTTCATTGGACAGCTAAAGATATGGGCGAGGTCATGGTTATGATCAATGATGGAATGGATCCTTACGAGGCCGGGAAAAAGTGGGTCAAAGATAACCCGGATAAAGTAAGCGAATGGACAAAAGGTGTGAAATAGATCTATTATTCACCGATTGTGCGGTACATGGAAGTGGTTGTACAGGGGCAGCTGTTTACAGACCTGAATGCCTCAAATTTACCTGTTGGTTAACATTACCGTACTAAACTTTTATAACCCATAATATGCAAAGAGGTAATTTCTTTTGAGCCTAATTTCTGCCTGTTTTTGGCGGTAAATTAGGCTTTTGTTTTTCAAAAATTGCACCTGTTACTTGCGGATCATTTGTTGTCTTAGTCTATAAGCGGGGGAGGTATGTATTCCAAAAAGGCAATTAGGAAGGCCCTGGAGACCCCAAAAAAGCTTAGTATCTAAGGCTTGTCCGCTGCAACGATTTATCTCATACTGAACTTTTTAATTTTCGTATGGAAGCACGGAAATTCACACTTCTAAATGCCAACGTACAGATTAATGTAAACAGAATATACGTCATACCAACGAGAAAAGAGCTGTGCAATGGGGGAATCCATTGTGTTAAAAACCCTGCTCCAATCATTGCAATGCCCATCGAGCTATTCTGAAACATGGATAAAGTACCGAATAAAAATCCTCTTTTAGAAGCAGGTAGTATCTTCATCAAGACCGTATCAAAGCATATGTCACTTATTCCACCGACAAAAGTTATTGCTATGGCAAGCAATAACGCTTGTACAAAAAATAATGATTGACTAAGTAATAGATGACCTACGCCTTCTAGTAGAATCATCAAAACCCCTATTGCTATATATTTTCCACGAATATACTTAACAATCGTTGAACTTAAGACAAACCCCATCCCTAGCGCTGCATAAATGAAACCAACTCCTAAATCTCCTTTATCAAAGATATCTAATGCAATTAAGTTAAATATGACATTATCAACACCATTTGCCAGTGGCATGAGCAGCATGACCATTAAGAATACGCGTAATAAAGCAACTCTTATGATAAGCAAGCTGCTTTCTTTCAATGAAGATTCTGCAACTTCAATTTTTCGACTCTTGGTAATATCACTTCTTGTTAAACGCCGTACTAGAACTGCCGCTAGCATAAGAAACATCGCATGGAAGAAAAATAAAACAGTACCATCAGATACAAAAGCGATGATACCTCCTAGCAGAGAGCCCGAAACAAGCGTTATACCAACAACATTCTGCTCTAAACCATTAACAGAAACTAAATTTTTCTTTTCAACGATATCAGGAATAATGGAAAATCGAACTGGTTTATATACTGCCTGTCCGCTAGCGATAACAAATGTACTAAGATACAGCAGGCCTAACTGTCCTGTAAATGCTGCCCAAATTGGAAGTAATGCGAATGGTGCTCTTAAAAGATCTGTCCAAAATAACAGCTTCGCCTTATCAAAACGATCAGCCAGGTATCCGCTAATAGGAGCGAATATAATTGTTGGTAAGACAAGCAGAGCCATAAGCATCCCTAGAGCAACCCCGGACTCAGTTAATAGATAAAGTAGCGCAAAGGAACCAACTTGAGCGAATCGTCCCCCAATACCATTCAACACCGAACTCCAAAATATAATTTGATATTTTGGTTCCTCTTTCAATATTTGAAAACTAAACAAACCAACCCCTCCAACAAAATAGACATGTATCTAATTAGATGTTCAAAAAATTGACCTGATTATACAGGCCACATTTCAACCGGGTTAAGTTCATAAATGCTATCCTGGCGATACATAAAGTGAGCCATTACAAATTCACGCCTAATCGTTGCGAAATCTTGATGATATTGCTGAATATGTTCATTGATTTCTTTTTCCGGATACGTTTTTCCGTGTTCTAGACCGCGCAACATATATTCTAAGAGAATTAGCTTCTTCTTTCTTTGTGCTGGCAACGTCTTTAATTTTCCATTACCATCTATAAAATTCCTAATAACATTTGATTTTTCTTCATCTGTTATCGTAAACTTTTCGAACATTCCTTCACCCCCGATTCGAGTAATCTCCAGCGCCATCCGTTCAAGTTTATCTTCGTTTAAATAAAAATAAATCGTATTCTTATCTCGCCGTTGATAAACAATATCAATCTCTTTTAATTTTGTTAAATGGTGCGAAATTGTCGGTGGCTTTAACCCTAACTTACCTGCAATTGCTTGACCATGAAGAGGCCCTACTTTCAATAAGCTAATAATGCGGATTCGAGTTTTATCTCCAATTGTTTTATGAAAATTAACCATTCGATCTAATTGCATAATAGTCCCCCCATCTAATTAGATTATAATCTAATTAGATGGGTTTGAAAACACTTTTGTTAAAAAATTATTTATTATTGCTTTTTATCAGAAGAAGAAAATCTCTTTTACACTTATTGCAGAAAAAAGACTGATTGTTTAACTAATTAAGCAACTTTCTATTAAAAAAATATATACGTAATGGTTAACAAAAACAACATAGCAACCACAAGAACTGTTGCTTCATAAGGCTAGTCAATAAAATGAAACTTCATTCAGTGGGGCTTTCGACGCACAGGACGTGACGGTGGTTTTAGCCTGCCCTAACTGCCCCACTGAGACAGGGCAACAAAGACTAAGAGCAAGAACGTCTGAGTTGCAACACCTTTGTGACCTGCATCGTGCAGGCCCGCACAGAATCGGCCCGTTGTCATGCAGTTCACCCTCACTTACTTTTTTGTTCCACCTCAAAATCTTGAAGTGGGGGTCTTACTGCACGTTAAGGCGGGATAAATGAATACTGCTTTGCCGCAAACACACCGGATTGTTCAAATGACCTACCTAAAAGCTGATACTCAAGACACACAACCGAATTAGATTGTTCTTACCTTAACTTTGCAGCGTTTGTTTTTTTCGTATGGAGAGCCATTTTCCATAAGTTCCGCAACGCCAAATCCATTCTAAGGGACCATACTTAAAAAATTTGAGCCACAATGACGAAGCAATGATCTGCGCTATCACCACAAGTGCACAAGTAATGGTTGCTATCGTGTACGAAGCCGCCCTATCCATTGGAATAAATAGTAATACGATAAGCAATATAATGGATTGACCAATGTAATTTGTAAACGCCATTCGTCCAAATGAATTCAATGGTAACAACAATTTTCCTACCAGGGGTTCAAGCAAAACAAGAAAACTAACATAAAAAACGGAAAAGAATGGTGCGAAAGTCAAGGCCAAGTCTGCGAAATCATAAAAAGAAATATTAGATTCTATTTGTGTTTCAGTTAACTTATGCCCTTCCATAAGGGTTACCAATCCGTTGTCAGGTGCTTTTTGCCAAAGAAAAACGATGATAATACTAGTTGCAATAAGTGAAAGAACAGCAACTGTCATCCACGCTTTCCGTTTTTCCTTGTACGTTTCAAATACACGATATTGCCCAAATGCCAAACCCAAAATCATTAACGGTAACGTGGTTAGCACTTTTACCCCCAAAAGACTTGCTATAATAATTCCAGCTATTCCTAATATTAAGTTGACCTGTTTTGGAGCCTTATCAAGGAAAAGAACAGGAATTCCCATAATTGCGTAAACCAACAAGGCTTCGCCAGGATTTATTAGGTGATGCATTATTCCCACTACTGCCAAGATCAACATACGCCGAATAAACAGGGCATATGGATGATCATTTTTTTCTTTAGCTCGTGATAAAAATATCCAAAGTCCTAAGCCAAACAAGAAGGAAAATATAGCGTAAAAGCGCCCTTCAATAAATATATATAAGAAGCGCTGAATCCAAATATCCCCTTGCGTTCCTGATAGGCTAAGGTTTGTGCTCCAAAGGGCAAGCACATTAACGAAAGGAAGCCCAATCAGGGCAAATCCTCGAATTAGATCAATAACATTAATTCTATCCGTATTTATGGTTGGTTTCATTCTTTTTTACCTCTCTCCTATAACTTCACGTATCGTTCTATTATAGGAAAAACACAAAAAAGTAACCATCGATTTTTCTTACAATCCATCTTAGAGTATTACGATTTTGTAATTTAAAGAATCAAAAAACCCAATATTGATGTTGCTGCGTATTCATAATTTTGGCTCATTCGTGCATTATCTCACATAGTTAGCGACCAATAAAGTCGTTTAAATCAATTAGCCCCACCACATGAATAAAACAAATAAAGACCAACAAGAGGTAAGCAGGCCGACAATGAAAAAGACGGAAATATATGCGCCGAATTTGTCCTTTTCAATTTTTTGTTTTTTATACTGAATATACGTTAAAACAAGAGAATTTAAAAACAAGAATATGCTTACTAATGTTAAAACTGTTAAATTATATATCGGGTCTAATTTAGTAAAATTTTCATGCAACAAGTAAGCAAAGTCCTGACCAAAAATCCCAAGTATAATCCCTAAAATTAAACTTCCAAATATGACAGCATTACTTTTTTTCACCAATGCATCCCCCTATTTTTTTAGCCTGCTCTTTTTCAGTTGATCTTCACTTATCTTTTTTCGTCCCACCTCAAAATCTTGAAGTGGGGGTCAACTGCCCGTTAAGACGGGATAAGTAACCACAATCCAAATGACAAACACATACTCCAAATACTTCTAAAAGCTTTCAACCAACCACCGAGTCATCCCGCTTGCTCCCGCTATAATCACGCATCAAGAAGTAAGCACAAATGTATAGTATCGCACACACAATGAAAACCATAACATCCGGTTTACGTATGAGTTCTATCGTCGTTTCATAGGTATAAGCATGGGAAATTTCACTAAAGCTAAGAATTGCCAGCACACCATTCACCAAGCCTAGGATGAAAGCAGATATAAGCAGTTTCTTGCGTTTAAGGGTCGTGATTTGATAAAAAAGGTACCAAATCGTACAAACAACGGCTAGCAGTACGACCAATAACGTAAGTACAACAATCGCATTCGATTCACGCCCCAGCCCGGAAAATACCAGCATGATATAGGCGAATGCGAGTATAATAAACGTATTCACCAAATTTGCAATGAAAAGGAAGATAGACCCGATTATTTCCCTTATCATACCAACCGCTCCCAATAAGTAATTAACCAAATTATAGCAAAATATGAACCATAGTCTCCCGAATATGCATAACTTTAAAAAAATGAGCAAAAGGTCTTACTGCTATGGAGTAAAAAGGAAAAAGAGGAAGCATGAAAGCTTCCTCTTCTAAAAGTTATTCATTTGGTGTTTTGCTGCTCTCGTTTGTTTCTTTTGCCGATTCTGCTTCGTTATCACTAATCAGTTCATTGGCTGAATGCTTGAATTCATGCAGTGTTTGTCCAGCTGCCTTTCCGATTTCTGGAAGTTTTTTCGGACCAAAAATAATCAGCGCCAACACGACAATCAGAATTAATCCAGGGATGCCAATATTGGTTAGTCCCATAAGGTCACCTCTTTTAATATTTCCTTGGGATCGTAGACATTTGTATTTTAACCAAATGAGTGTACCTTATTCCTAATCACCCCATCAAACAAGCAGGCCACCACCTTTATTCAAGTAGTGATCAATCCCTTCCGCTGCTCGGTAAGCAAAAGCCCCAACAGTCTCGGTAGGATTATAATTACTAAAATGAGGAAAGGAGGAGGCCCCCACCACAAATAAATTATCCATATCCCACATTTGGGAGAAATTGTTGACAGCCGATGTCTTTGGATTGTCCCCCATAATTGCTCCGCCAGCAAAGTGACCAGTGGTGTACGAACTATTAAAGGCAACATCATCTGGAATTTTATCCGGATCGACGGTGTCTGCTCCCATTTCTGCCATAATTTTTTTACATTTATCCACTGCATAGCGACTTATATTACGATCTTGGTCCATATATTTATACGTTACTCGCAATAGTGGATTACCAAGGAAATCCTTGTAGGTAGGGTCCAAATCTAAGTAATTATGTTGCCAGGGCATTGCCCCTGATAAGGCATTTACATAAAGGTTTCGATTCGTATAATACAGCGATTTATCCTTGAATTTCTTTCCCCACGATGGCGTTCCGTCCGGGACAAAATTGTATTCGATTGGTCGATTACCCGTTGTCTGGATCTGCACTTCAAACCCATGCAGGAAATCCAAATCCGTATGATCGATGTTGTCTCCGCTAAAATCATCGATTGTCGCTCCTAATGCCCCCGCTCCCATAAAATTATTGAACTTTTTCTCATCAAAGAACCCTCTGGCACCGAGATACGTTATATTATTAAAATGCCCAGTAAAGTTTTTTCCGATGGTCCCCGTACCTGTTTTTGGGTCATATGGCTGTCCAATATCAGATACTAACAATAAGCGGGTATTGGTGAAAACGAATCCGGCCAAGACCACAATATCAGCAGGTTGCTCATACTCCTGACCTGTGCTTATGTCAACGTACTGTACGCCAGTTGCACGTTTACCATTATGTAATACCCGTGTCACCATTGCTTCATTTCGCAGTTCATAATTTCCGGTTTTCTTTGCAGTTGCCAGAACCGTAATAATGGGATCTGATTTTGCCCCAAAGTCGCAACCATACGTTTCACAAAATGCACAGTACATACAAGCATTAATTGTCTCCCCATCCGGATTTTCATACGTTTCTGACAGATTAGCAGATGGAATATGATATGGATGGTAACCAAGATCTTTTGTAGCTTTTTTGAATAATTTAATTGCTGGGGTATCCTTCATCGGCGGAGTTGGGTATTTATCAGAGCGCTTTGGACCAATGGGATTTTCCTCTCCAGATATCCCGGCTGTTTTTTCATAGCGATCATAATATTTCTCTAATTCGTCATATGTGATGCCCCAATCCTGCAAGATCATCCCTTTAGGTATTTTCCCTATCCCATACCGATCTACCGTTTGACTATATATTTCAAAATCATAGGGCAAAAAGCGGAAGTTCACCCCGTTCCAGTGTACACCACCACCGCCTGTATCCGTGCCGAATAAGGCATTTTCATTGGTTCTAACAGGAAGTGCCTTTTGCTCTGCGCCATTTCTAGAGGTAATCGTTTCTTTGGTTAAATCCTGCATCATCTCATATCGTCTTGAATAGCGAAGTTCGTCTTTGGAGCCGATATAATCATCATGCTTTTTATCCACCCCACGCTCCAGTCCCACAACGTTGTATCCTTTTTTAGTGAGCTCGGCTGCGATAATGCCACCTGCCCAGCCAGAGCCAACAATCACTGCATCTACTTTGTTCATCTTTTTTGCCATTGTTTTTTCCTCCCATCTTCAAGAGGCTTGTTTTATGAATGCCCTTGATAATTGTTTAAACTAATTGGCTTCATCTTTGCAAATTCGTCTTTTTCAATAACACTGGTATAGGATGGCTGGGCACCTGGAAATTCCTTCATTTTCCATCCGAGCATATCCTTATTGCCTCCATACAATGGATCCGCATAAGCCCCTTCCAATGTGGATTGGCGCAGTAAAATGAAGAAGTTCTCTGCAGCCACTCCTTTCATTTGAACTTTTCCATTCTCAAAGTCCTGCAATATTTCAATTTGTTGATCTTCCTTCGCTTTATCAAAAGTCGTTTTAAACCGATCCTTGCTTTCTTGATTCATTTTCCGCAACCCTTCCACGAAAATATCCCTTCTCGTTAGCCGTGATTGGTTGCGCTGATTTTCAGTTGCTGTTTTTCTGTCTTGTCCCTGTGCCCCTTGTGGATTTGGCGGCGCCTCTTCGTCAGCATCCTTTGCCGCTTGGTTTCCTACTTGTTGGAACTTCATGAATGGACCCTGCCGGTAATCCTTGGCATTCAGGCCCCATGAACCCGCCAGTTGTTTATCAATAAAGTACGGTACCCCTAACTCAATTGCTCCTGGCCCATTATCATCCTTTGGATAAATGCACTCTGTTGCCGCTTCTAGTACAGCAAAGTCTTCCAAACGACTAAAAAACGTTCGCGCCCTTTGAAATGTTTCCGCATGTTCCTCTTTGGGTTTGGTATTTGGCTCTGTTTGCCATTGATTGGTGAAAAAACCACCAAGTAAGGAGCCGCCAACCACGCCCCCTGCAACCATACCAGTATTACGAATGAATCGCCGCCGACTTATCCCTTCCTCTTGATTCGCATGAGAGTCTTCCTCTGTTTTATCAGCTGACTTGTCTTTTGAATCCTTGTCTTTATCGGAATATTTATCTGTCACTTGGCCTTCCTCCCAACCTATATGTTTTTCTAACCTACGAATGATTGTTATCATTTTTATACTTTGTCATAAAGCCATGATTTATTCTGTAGAATGAAGATAGACCTCAAAGTTCAAAAAGGGATTAAATTTAAAGCAAGAAGGTGGAGGTGACAGTGTTTCCAGCAGGGCAGGCTTGCACAGTACGTGGGTTTTAGTAGAAGATCCTTATCCCAATGCATACGCAGGGAGAAACAAGCCAATAAAGGGAAACTTCATTCAGTGGCGGTTTTCGACGAAGGGACGTGGCGTTCCTAGTCTGCCCATTCTCCCACTGAATAGAGGAACAAAGGCTAAATTCTCAGGCATCTGAGTTGCAACGACTTTGTGACCCATCGTACAGGCTGAGAACGGAATCGGGCCTTTGTCATGCAGTTGACTCCCGCATATCATTTCATTGCTTTTTGTGGGATAAAAATCTAACCTTCACTGAATTTTGTGATACAATATCAGGTAACCAATTGATTAGATAAGGGGTGTTGTTGCCATGTTCTATCAAGAAGTCGATGAAGAAGTCACATTAAAATTATTGGTGTTCACTGATGCTCAAGCCTTATTTCACTTAACCGATCAATCACGTGACAATTTGCGGGAGTGGCTCAGCTGGGTGGACCAGACAGAAACAGTCGATGATTCCCGGGCCTTCATTGAACATACATTGCAACAGTATGATGACAACAAGGGTCTTACCGCTGCAATCATGTATCAGGGGCAGCTTGCTGGAACGATTAGCTTTAATAGCTTTGACTGGTCCTGCAGAATTGGCTACATTGGCTATTGGCTGGGTGAGGAATTTCAAGGCCAAGGGATTATGACACGGGCGGTTCGTGCATTCATCGATTATGGCTTTACCGATTTAGCACTCCATCGTATCGATATTCGCGCTGCATATGAAAACAGCAAAAGTAGAGCCATACCTGAGCGATTAGGTTTTGTCGAGGAAGGCTTGTTACGTCAAACGGAATGGCTCTATGACCACTATGTTGACCATGTGGTGTATGGGATGCTCGAAAATGAATGGCAAACACCTCAAAACGAGGATTCTCCAGCATGAAATTTTATATTGCATCCAGCTTTACCAACAAGGAACTCGTCAACTATGTCCGTCTAAAGCTGATTACAAAAGGATACCAGCTTACCTACGACTGGACCAAAAATCAGCGGGCAACCACCACTAAAACATTACAGGTTATTGGAGAAAATGAGAAAAAAGCAGTTGCCTCCTGTGACATTTTTATTCTCCTGCTCCCGGCTGGCAAGGGAAGCCACACAGAGCTTGGTATGGCTCTCGCCTTAGATAAACGTGTATACCTTTATTCCCCAAAACATTTGGATCCATCCGCAGCAACATCCTTTTATTTCGTCGATGGGGTCACACGTTTTTACGGCGAGATTGATGAATTTGTACAAATAATTGGGCTGGCATAGGGGGAGATAAAATGGAAATTAAAATTACCGCATTAGATGGATATTCACCGCAAATCGGACATTTGATATCGATGATGAATTATGTCCGGAAAACCACATTAGATGCCGTTCATGGATTAGGTGTTGAACAACTTGATTATTTGCCACACAAGAAAGGAAATTCCATTGGGGCTCTGTTATGGCACATGGCTGCTGTCGAATTCGGCTTTCAGGTCGAACTTTTTGACGGCCGAAAACCAACCAAACAGGAAGCAGACGAATGGGGTGCGGCATTTGACCTTGGGGAACAGGGGAGGCAGGTCATCAAAGGACATTCACTTGAATTCTATTTAGAGAAATTAGCGCATGTTCGTAAACGGACCTTAGCTGAATTCAAGAAAAAAGATGATGATTGGCTATACCAGAACGTAGGATGGGGAGACATTCCATCTAATCCTTATTTCATCTGGTTTCATGTTTTTGAGGATGAAATTAATCACCGCGGACAAATACGAGTCATCCGGAATATGCAGGCTGTGTAAAAATCAGCCTGTGTGTCATCACTCTTTACGCTCTGTCTCCACAAACCTTAGCATATCCAGCATCTCCCCAATTTGTTCTTGTTTGTACTTTAGTTCCTGCTCCTCTTGCTGGAGCTGTCGCTGTTGTTCTTGTAATTTCTCGGTTATGCTACCCAATAGCTCCGGCGAACCACAACCGTTGCTGCGCTTCAGGCCAAATACCCCTTGCACTTCCTTTAAAGACAAGCCAAATGCCTGCATTTCCTTAATTGCTTGGAAATCTTGGATATCCTTTGGTGCATATATCCGCCGATTGTTCTGCCATGACGGGCAAATCATCCCTAATTCTTCATAATAACGAACCGTATCCTTCGTTGTTTCTACTGTTTTAATAAACTCACCAATTTGCACGTTTCCATCACTCCTAAAAAGTTCCTTTACATGGGGTTCACCCCACCATATATGCTGGATATATAGCTCAATTGGAGGGGAGGGTCGCAAATGTTGCCCAGTATCATCATTATTCTTTATTCACTTCTTAGTATAGCAGGAAGCAGCATAGCTTTCCGTAATAATTTTAGCCGATGGAAGCTGCCGCAGCGATTGTCCATTATGTTGTTTGGTTTTGTTCATTGCTTATTTCTGGCTATTGGTATCACTGCTCTTTTCACTACCATACCTGTTTTTTTGCTTATTATCATTATGGTTTTAATCATTATTTCCCGGGTTATTAATGGCCGGTTCTTATACGGGAAAAATAATTGGCGCCATTATTTCATTAGCATTCCCATCCTCGGGATTATTTTTATCTTGTACGTTTTTGGTTGGTGAAATGGTAACCACACTCATCTCAGTTAATGGTATACTAGTAGAAAATTCCGAGAGGGAGGTTGAATCTCATGAATTACATGATCCGCACCATGACAGTTGATGACATTTCACAGGTACAGCATGTCGCGAAAACAAGCTGGAACAGTACGTATGATGGATTAATTCCAAAGGCAGTACAAGATGACTTTTTAAAAAGGGCCTACAGTGACGAACGAATGAAACAGCGTCTGGAAAATTCTTTATTGCTTGTGGCCGAAGCAGGGGGTGAAATCGTAGGCTTTGCAAACTTTTCACCGGTAAACAAGGACGGAATTGCGGAACTTGGCGCTATTTATCTTCTGCCTGCCTATCAAGGAAATGGAATCGGAACAGCATTACTAGATAAGGGGTTAGAGCAACAGCCGCGTACAAAGGAATTATTCATAAGTGTCGAAAAGGATAATAAGATTGGCAAGCAATTTTATGATGCAAAAGGTTTTAAGGTTATTTCCGAGTTCGAGGAAAACGTTGCAGGCCATGTCCTGCAGACTGTTCGCATGGTGTTACGGATATAAAGCTCGCTAAATTGCGAGCTTCTTTTTTCATCATTTCCCGGGAAATATCGACAAAATTCTCACCTGCGGGATATTCATTTTGACATCCTGTCCTTTTAACTACTTCTCCACTTGTTCGAATAACTGATCAAAGTAACGAATCATTTCAAAGTCTAGGTCCGTCAATCCCTTGGCCTGCCAGGATGTGATTTTTAATGTAACCGCTTTATAATCAATAGAAATAAAAGGATGGTGATTCTTACTTTCGGCATATTCAGCTATTTGGTTTACATAATGGACACCAGCCAAAAAGTTTTTGAAATGATATTTTCGCGCCATCCATTTCTCATCAAGCCGCTTCCATTTAGGCAATTGTTCCAGTTCATTTGCAATTTGCTCTTCACTCAATCGTTCCATCCGTTTAACGCTCCTCCTTTTTACATTTACATATCCATCCCTATTCACATTCCCGGAAAAAAATACCTATGCACAGCTTATCCACAGGTTTCTGTGCATAAGTTTGTGGAAAACACTACTTTTCTTATTATAACTGATTTATCCACAACCTTTCAAACTGTAGCTTAACAAAAAGAGGACGCTGTACGAAGCGTCCTCTTTCCATTACCGCATCTGTGCACGGTGCAAATGGGCAAATATTCCATCCTGTTTTATTAATTGATCATGATTTCCTTCTTCTTCAATGCCATTTTTGGTCACAACCATAATCCGATCGGCATTTTTAATTGTCGCTAGACGGTGGGCAATAATCAAGGTTGTCCGATCCTTAGCCAATTCGGTCAGCGCCTGTTGGATAATCATTTCTGTTTCTGTATCCAACGCCGACGTTGCCTCATCCAAGATTAGAATCGGAGGATTTTTTAAGAACATACGTGCAATAGCAATTCGCTGTTTTTGACCGCCAGATAGCTTGAGACCACGTTCTCCCACCTGTGTCTCATACCCATTCGGAAGTTCCTTGATAAACTCCTCCATATGGGCCCGTCTTGCTGCTTCTTCAATTTCCTCCATGGACGCGTTCAATTTACCATATGCGATATTTTCTCGCAATGTCCCGGTAAATAAAAAGACATCCTGCTGGACAATACCAATCTGCTGACGCAACGACTCTTTCGTCATGTCCCGAACATCAATTCCGTCAATGGTAATATGCCCGCTATCCACATCGTAAAAACGAGGGATCAGAGAACATATCGTTGTTTTTCCTGCTCCCGACGGACCGACAAATGCAATCGTTTCGCCTGCATGAATCGCAAAGCTGAGGGACGTTAACACGGGACCTTGTGTTTTTTCATAGCCAAACGTCACATGATCGAATGCGATATCACCATTTAAGTAGGAAACAGTCTGAGCATTTTTGTGATCCACTACTTCAGGCGAAACGTTTAGCATATCGGTAAAGCGTCGAAAACCAGCCATTCCTTTTGGATATAATTCCAGTAATGCACTGATTTTTTCAATCGGTTTGAATAACACATTTGCGAATAAAACAAACGCGACCAATTCACCCATCTCAAGCTCGCCTTTAAATGTTAGCCACGCGCCAACAACAAGCACAATTAATACAATCAGCCGCATCAGCATATAGATATTCGAATTGACAAAAGCCATTACTTTATAGGCGCTTAATTTAGCTGTACGAAAGCTGGAATTATCCGCAGTAAAGCGATTCATTTCAAATGTTTCATTGGTAAACGATTGGACAACCCGAACCCCGGAAACAGCATCCTCTACCCGGGCATTTACTCCGGCTATATCATGATACATCCTCCGCCAGGCTTTACTCATTTTAATATTGCTATAGGCAATCAGCCAGATTAAAATAGGTACAATAATCAAGATAATGACGGCCAGCTGAAAGTTAATATTGAACATTAAAATGAAGGCACCAACAAACGTCATGATTGCAATAAAGAAGTCCTCCGGGCCATGATGTGCCAATTCTCCAATATCAAATAAATCATTGGTTATCCGGCTCATGATATGCCCTGTCTTGGTATTGTCAAAAAAGCGGAATGATTGCTTTTGCACGTGATTAAACAATTGCTGCCGCATATCCGTCTCAATATTAATGCCGAGTTTATGCCCCCAATACGTCACCACATATTGTAAAAATGTACTGAGTAAATAAACAAGCAGCAGACCGACACTGACTAACACAATCCAATTCCAGTTTCCACTTGGAAGAAGTTTATCGATAAACGATTGCACGGCTACTGGGAAAGCAAGCTCCAGTAATGCCACAACTACGGCGCAAGAGAAATCAATCAAGAATAGACGCCGATGGGGTTTATAGTATGAAAAAAACTGTCTGATCACCTGTTGCACTTCCTTCTATAAATAATGCATTACTTGCTAGAAAACAAAGCAGCACTCATTTTGCTATCTATCGGAATTATACGTGCTGATCACATACTTGGCAACAGGAATGCATTTGGACTTTCTGGTCTGTCGAAATATGAATTCGTGACTAGCTACAGTGATTGTCTTCTTGTTTGCGTTGATCCTTACCTAGCACCGGTTGATGTCAGCTCCAGTTTCCTAAAAAAATTATTTCCCCGCACATTTCTGTAACTGCTTGTCAAGGTTGTCTCCTCTTCTGCATAGACATTAATAAACACGAGATCTGGAGGTGTACGTAATGAAAAACCTGTCCCTGTTCCATTGCGTCTGTTATGCGGTTGGGTATGTTTTTATTATTTCCGGTATTTTGAAGCTGATTGATAGCAACTTTCGGGTTATGTTCAGCAACCTGGCATTGCCATTTCCTAATTCGTTTCTTTTTCTAATAGCAATTACCGAGTTAGTTTGCGGCACACTTATTATTGCTCGACTTTATTTAAAACACGCTTCAGGAGCCCTTATCATTATCATGCTTGGTGCAATCTTTCTTACTAAATTTCCTATTCTTACCACGGACCGCGGATTGCTAACTTTCTTATTCGAAGCACGCCTGGAAATTGTCATGCTGATGCTGCTGTTTCCACTATGGTTTCAAGCACCAAAGCGGATATAAGGTTTGGCTTGAGATGCCAGGTACTTACATAATCCCGTTTAAAAAGACTAGTTAACCTAGTCCATGCTCACTTATAACAAAGGGTCTCTCGCAAGTACCTGGTACCATCCCAACTTATCCACAACTTTATCCACATGTGCACAAATGTTCGCGAATCAGATGGCACTATTTTTTTCACTAAAAAACTGCCCCAATACAGGAGCAGTTTTTACTTTATTTCTCCGCCAGTTTAATCGACGTAGAATGTTTCTTCCCATTTCGGTAATACGTAATATCGACTGTGTCACCAATTTTCTTCTCCCGGTAAAGGATTTTTCGTAAATCAATCATATCATCTACATCCTTGCCGTCGAGCTGGGTGATCACGTCAAGACGTTTCAATCCGGCTTCATCAGCTGGGGATAACGGTTCAATACTCCAAATATACACACCACCATCAACTTCTTTCGGCAGCTTCAGCGTACTCTTCCATTCGGTTTGCGGGACTTCTTCGAGTGAGTAAATCTCTACACCAAGGTACGGTCTGACCACTTTTCCGGTTTCGGCTAATTCATTGACAATTGGTTTTGCCGTATCAATCGGTATCGCAAAGCCTATGCCCTCTACGGCTGTTTGATTGATCTTCATGGAATTAATCCCGATCAGCTGTCCTTCAATGTTAATCAATGCCCCACCACTATTTCCTGGATTGATCGCGGCATCCGTTTGTAACACCTCAGCCTGCCAGTCAGCCCGCCCATCCTGGTTAAAATCCTGTGGAATCGTCCGCTGTTTGCCACTGATGACACCTTGGGTTACTGATCCGGAAAAGCGCATGCCAAGCGGGTTTCCGATGGCAATTGCCGGTTCACCAACCTTTACATTTTCAGAGGTGCCCATTTCAATCACACCAGCTGCTTTATGATCCTTCATTCGCATGACGGCCAGGTCAGAAAACAAATCACTTCCCAATAATTCAGCCTTTAAATGGGTTTCATCAGATAATACAACTTCTAATGCATCAGCACCCTCGACGACATGGTGATTGGTAATCACATAGGCATATCCATCCTTCTTCTTATAGATAACTCCGGATCCAGTTCCTGCTTCGCTTTCCTCTCCTTGCTGATCCCAAAAGTCACCCTGCCGCTGGATATTGGAGACGCCAACTACCGCCGGACTTACCTTTTCCACAATATCTGTCAGCTGTGTTGTAACGTCAACATTAACATTTCTACTTTCTACAGCCCCATCATTTGGCGCGGGTTCCAATCCGGAATCATTCGGCTGTTCGGCCTGTTCAGTCCATGTATCCGGCATGAAGCCTGTTCGCATTAATGTTGGCATGGCTGCAATCACCACGATAATCCCGATCACAACACCTAAAAGAATGGGAGCCCAACGACGCTTCTTATTATTTCGATTCGGTGATCGATAATCATTATCGTAATAGCCCATACATTCACCCCTTCATTCTACCCATATCATATGTATAATTGACAACTATCATGCAAGTAGTTATACATGTGTTATACCTCTGATAAGTTTTTTCTCAAAAGTAAAGAGAGTATGATGTAAATGTCGGCAAGGGTTAGCCAACCTCATACAAAGCGGTTGGCTTATACGGATCTGTATCACATAGTTTGATCGTATGATTCACATCAATTCCTCGTTCATTGAGAACATTGCCGACAGACATACGAGCCAGATCCTTCATGTTATTATCTTGACTTAAATGGGCTAAATAAATACGCTTCGTCCGATTGGAAATAATATCACATAAAGCAAGTCCACTATCATCATTCGACACATGACCCGAGTCACCAAGGATTCGGCGCTTGATATTCCAAGGATACCTTCCCATCCGCAGCATCTCCACATCATGGTTTGCTTCAAAAATATAGGCATCCGCATCTTCCACCGTCTTCTTGATCCGCTCGGAAACATAACCCAAATCCGTTACCAGGGCAACCTTTTTCCCATCGTGACGAAATGTATAAAACATTGGTTCGGCAGCGTCATGAGAAACACCAAACGATTCAACTTCGATGTCGCCAAATGTTTTTACTTCTTCCATGCCAAAATGAAATTTCTGATCCAGCGATAGTTTCCCAATGGATCCCTCCATTGCCTGCCATGTTTTTTCGTTAGCGTAGATCGGCAGGTTATATTTGCGGGCAACAATCCCAAGGCCTTTAATATGGTCACTGTGTTCATGGGTGACCAAAATTCCTGTTAATGTATTTGGATCAACGTGCACCTCTTTTAACAGCCCGTCCATTTTCTTCCCGCTAAGTCCTGCATCAACTAAGAGACGTTTTGTTGCCGATTCAATATAAAATGCGTTTCCTGTACTGCCTGATGCCAGCACACTAAAACGTAAGGTCATTTTGCTTCACTCCGGTTAATCATTTCTAATTTCATATCAAGCTGTTTGATGATGTTCTTAAAATCTTTATCCTTCTGAATTGTGGCGAGTGACCCTTTGATGGAAGTCATGGAATCCTTTAAAAACGTGACGTCGTCCATAGGAAACACAAATCCCTCAATGGCGTGAATAAAATAATTTCGTTCGCCATTCACCGTAATCTTCCATGTCGGTGCAAAGGTTTGGTCCTCACTTGTTGCAATTGGCTGGGTTGTATAGTACCCGATCTTGGCACTGGTGATTTTCTCCCCAGAATACAGTTCATTTCGATTATATAACGTATCGATTGCCCTGATCGGCTTAATTAACAGTTTCTTGCTGTTATCAAAGTCCTTATTTTCCTTCCCAAGCATTGTTTGGGTATAACCCACCATCTCATCGTTATCATTTAAGAAAGCAAGCAGCAGACCTTTCTCATTATAATAAATAGGCTGATCATGTTTCTTTTGGAAAAAAATGATCACATTCAGATCCTTATTCCAATCCCAATAATCATAATCGTCCGACTCCATAACATTACTCATAATGACTTCCTTCGCATCATCGCTATCCTTAATCTTAATCGGCTTATCGAACTTCGAAACAAGCAGTGTATCCTTTACCACTGTGATCTTTTGATTATCCGTACTGTTTATTTTACGTAAATCCGTCTCGGAAAATTTCTTCTGTTGCACAGAGATATACGATTCCTCCAGTTCTTCATCTGGTAACGTCGGCAGCTTGATATCTTCTAAACTGAGTTGTTGTTCAATCGTCGACTCCTGCTGTTCCATGACATCCAGGTCATTTTTATCCTGCTTGTCAAAAAATTGGATGACCAGGTATATATCTAACACGAGAAAGCAGAGGATAAACAGCGTTTTGATTTGACTCCATTGCATCCTCTAACTCCCCCCTTTATCCATCGATAACTCATCAAAGGTAAGCTCTACCCAGCTGCCATTATACTTCACATACCAGGCTGGTTCCATCGTTACATAAAATGATGCATTTTCATCAGCAGTCAAATGATAACCAACACGAATATCATCAATATCTTCTGTTTTAAAACTTGATCTTTCAAGCAAATAAACAACATCCTCACCAGATTGTAATTCAACAACACTTTCACCTGGCTGATTATTAAAACTAACGAGCGGTCGCTGGTACTTATATATATCTTCATTGCGCAATTCCTGTTCAATAACCGCTAAATCATTGTTAAACACCGGATATCCGGAATAATTCATGCGAAATCGAGTGAAATTGGTCGCCGGCCGTAGTTCTTCCAGGCTGAATTCAGCAGTCCATCCCTTTTGTTCATTGATGTTGTTCATGCTTTTGTCCAATAATTCATTTGGTTCCATTTGATGGTAATTCTTATTAGATGGATTAAAGAATTCAATACTTTTTCCATTCCCTTTTACCCGCATACCACGAAGATCATCGGTATAATAAACCTCCCCAGCATTTGACGTTTCCCGCCTGACAATTTCCGGATTGCTAAATAGAATATCAACCAGCTCACCTGGATTAATGTCTCTTATCGTCAATTTCCGCTGTTTCATTTCCGGTTTATATTTAGGAATATAGATCGGCCTGTCTGATGCGTCAAATGAAATGTATTCCACTAAATCATTCTGCTTGGTGACATACGACCATAATTGATTATATTTCTTTGAATTATTGACAAGCACACTTGCCTGTTTATCCTCATTCGCTGACAGAAACTGCACCTTCAATGATGAATCGTCATTAAATGTGATAAACATCCGCTTGAAAGACCAATTTGGCAGGTCCACCTGTGCCTGCTCATTGAACGTAAACAGACTATCGATCATACTCATCGGCAGCTTATCCGGAAATACCAGCTCTATTTGATTATCTTTTTCAGGCGGACCATTTGCATCGCTTACTTTAAAGTTATTCATCACCCATGACTGCATATCATGATACAGGTGTTGCTGCTTTTTCGGATCGGTGAACCCATACACACGGTTATATCGATGGAACACAAGAGTGGCTGGCTCGACGACATCCTTCTTGTGCAGTTCACCGTTTCCGCCAATATCCGCTTCCGTGTAATTTATATTTGCTAAAAACTTGTAATTTGGCTGGTAGCTCCACAGCCCCAGCGTTAACAACAGACTAATCCCAATTAAAATTGCCAACGTAAATGATTTTACCGTCTCTAATTTCATAAGCTGGTCCTCCGCTTCTGATTCATCAACGGAAGGGTAAAGTAAATGGTCGTTCCTTTCCCCTGTGTACTGCGTGCCCAAATCTTTCCGTGATGGGCTTCGACCAATTCTCTGGCAATTGCCAGTCCTAAACCAGTCCCACCGAGTTTTCTTGTTCGGGCCTTATCTGCGCGATAGAATCGGTCAAAGATTTTATCCACTTTGTCATATGAAATGCCGATACCTTCATCCTGGATGCTAACGAGTAATTGATAGCGGTGTTTCTCAACAGCAATACAAATTGTTCCGCCCTCAGGTGAATATTTAATCGCATTGGAGATAATATTATCCAATACCTGGGTTAATTTGTCCTTATCCATCCAAACATAATATTGACCATCATCCGGCAGCACACGTTTAAGCTTGATCCCTTCATAAGCATTCATCTCAAACCGATCGATAATATGGTGAATATATGTCATGAAGTCGGTCTTTTCCCAGTGCAGACCATAATCTTTATTATCCATTTTGGAAAGCTGCAGCAAATCATTGACCATCCGGATCATCCGCTCGGTTTCATTTTGGGTTACCTGCAAGAATTTAGGCGCAATCGTTTTCTCCTGCCAGGCACCGTCCGTCAATGCCTCTAAATAACTCCGCATCGTCGTTAACGGGGTGCGCAGCTCATGGGATACGTTTGAGACAAATTCCCGACGCTCCTGTTCGACTTTCTCCTGGTCGGTTACATCACTAATAACGGTAATAAAGCCAATAATATCGTCTTCATCATCAGCAATCGTCGAAAAGTTCGCCCGGATAAGAAAGATATCCTCCTCTTCACTTAAATCAATAACCATCGATCCGCTATCATTCATTTGGGTTAAATCAACATCCTTTTCCCCCAACTGTAATACATCAAGCAAAAATTGTCCTTTAACATCATCTGGATTTTGACCAATTAACTTACCCGCGGCATCGTTCAATAGATTAATGGCTCCGGTTCCGTCCGTTGCAATCACACCATCAGACATGTTGGATAGGACCGTACTAAGCTTGTGCCGCTCTTCATCAATGGTCGCATAAGAGTGTTTCAGCTGATCATTCATATCATTGAATGCTTCTGCTAGATTACCAATTTCATCGTTTCCATACACATTTACTTTCTGGGTAAAGTCTCCCTTGGCCATGGTCTGTGCCTGCCGACGCATTTCTGTAATCGGCTTGGTAATTGTCCGTGCTACCAAAATACCTAACAGAGCGGAAACGATGATGGCCAGGATGGAGGCCTGTAAGAAAATCCGGCTGATTTCCTCCAGCTGATCATACACATCTTCTAACGACGACTCCAAATAGATGGCCCCAACGACTTCCTCACCTACCTCAATCGGCTCTACCCGGACAAATACACGATTCCCGGTTTCACCGTTGAGCATCGTATTTTTATATGGTACATCATAAGAAAGTGCTTTTGTAATGGCATTGTCCGTTATTTTTTTTCCGACCTTGTCCTGGTCGTTATAGTTATTGGCACCTATTACCCGGCCAACTTTATTGACGACCAGCAGGTTAGTAATTTCTTCTGGGGAAACATTATTAACAATATCTTGTACATCTTCCTGCAAGGTTGGCACGGTGTCATCCTCGGTTCGTTCTACAGTAAAGGCATCCTTCAAATTATACGATAGATACTCCACCCGATTGTTAACCGATTCCTTGAAATTATCTTTCAATCGTTCCTCCAGTTCCCTTGCAACATACGATCCAATTACTTGTACAGCAACGAGCAGAAGTAGAATATAAATAATAATAAACTTTAATTGGATCGATCGGAAAAAACCGACTTTGTTCATAAAAACCTACTCCTCGCCAGGATTACGTAAATAATAACCAACTCCGCGGCGTGTTACAATCCACATAGGATTACTTGGATTCTCCTCAATTTTTTCACGAAGTCGTCGCACGGTTACATCAACGGTTCGTACATCACCAAAGTAATCATAGCCCCATACGGTCTCCAGCAAGTGTTCCCTTGTCATTACTTGGCCAACATGGCGCGCTAAGTAATGGAGCAATTCAAACTCCCGATGGGTAAGATCAACTTGCTCACCATCACGTGTCACCGCATAAGCATCCGGGTGAATGACAAGGCTGCCCATTACGATGTCTTTGGTTTGCTTCACTTTATCGTCCGGAACATGCTGCTGCCGCCTTAGGTTTGCTTTTACCCGTGCAACCAGCTCCCGGTTACTGAATGGCTTGGTGACATAATCGTCGGCTCCAAGCTCCAGCCCTAAGACTTTATCAATTTCGGTATCTTTTGCTGTCAGCATAATAATTGGCATGGATTGTGTTTTCCGGATTTCCCGGCACACTTCATTTCCATCCTTATTTGGCAACATAATATCTAATAATACCAGGTCCGGGGTTTCCCTTTCTGCAAGTTCAATTGCCTCATCTCCGTCATACGCACAAATGACTTGATACCCTTCCTTTTCCAGGTTGAATTTCAATATATCTGCAATTGGTTGTTCATCATCTACAACTAAGATCTTTTGACTCAATCCAGTCACATCCTTTTACGAAATTAGCCAGAGGCAGGAGCTTTAAGGTGACGTTCTCGTTCGCTATAGCACGAAGAGGCTCCCACGTTAAACTAGGTTATTTTTATTTAAGCTCAGGCCTTCATATGACCCTACTTTTCCATCATTAAACGAAGTGATGATCGGTTCACCACATACCTTTATCTATTTTACCTTACTTTTTGCAAAAAGTCTTTCTTTGAATTTATTTAGGAATGAGTCAAGTTTTTACAGCCTGTAACCTAGATGTCCTAAGATCCTATCCCTTGCTTTAATTGCACCGTTAAAAACGAATGGATTATTTGCTTAGACCTTGATAATGATCAGCAAGGTACTGCAAATCCTCCAAGAATCGTCTCCATAGATTGGGACGTCTTCTTACTGCAGTTGGTAATTCTTATTAGGTAAAAAAATAAGCCTTCATGCTGCGTGAAGGCTGTTGGTAAACTTATACGGGAACTGGCGGAATATCACTTTCCTGATAGCGATGATCCAAGTCAACAAACTTATTATATTCTTTAACAAAAGCCAGCTCTACTGTGCCAACCGGGCCGTTCCGCTGTTTAGATATGATAATCTCAATAATGTTTTGTTTCTCTGATTCCTGGTCATAGTAGTCATCACGATAGAGGAAGCCAACAATATCTGCATCCTGCTCAATACTTCCCGACTCACGCAAGTCCGACATCATGGGACGTTTATCTTGACGCTGCTCCACACCACGGGAAAGCTGTGATAAAGCAATGAGTGGTACATTTAATTCACGGGCCAGTCCTTTTAGAGCCCGAGAAATCTCAGAAACTTCCTGCTGCCGGTTCTCCCGTGAATTAATACTTCCTTGAATAAGCTGCAAGTAATCAATTAAAATCATACCTAATCCGTGCTCCTGCTTTAACCGGCGACACTTGGAACGAATTTCACTCACCCGTATACCCGGAGAGTCATCAATATAGATCCCGGCATTAGAGAGGCTTCCCATTGCCATAGTTAGCTTACCCCAGTCATCTGCCTCCAGGCTTCCTGTACGAAGGCGCTGGGCATCAATATTGCCTTCTGCACAAAGCATCCGTTGAACAAGCTGCTCGGCTCCCATCTCCAAACTAAAGATCGCAACATTTTCATCCGTATTAATGGCTACGTTTTGCGCAATGTTTAACGCAAATGCAGTCTTACCAACCGATGGACGAGCCGCAATGATGATCAAATCATTGGGCTGAAAACCAGAGGTGATTTGATCAAGATCCCGATAACCGGTTGGTACACCTGTTACATCTGCCTGATGGTTATGGAGCATTTCAATATCGTCATAAACTTCTATCAGGACATCCTTGATCGACTTAAATGCCCCAGAGCTTTGCCGCTGAGAAACCTCCAGGATATTTTTCTCTGCTTCATTTAATACATCATTAACCTCATCTTCCCTGGTAAACCCTGTTGTGACAATATCAGTTGCCGTACGGATTAAACGTCTGAGAATTGATTTCTCCTCAACGATTTTACTGTAGTAACTTATATTCGCCGCGGTTGGCACACTTCCAGCTACATCAGTTAGATAGGAAACGCCGCCAACCTCGTCCAACAGCTTTGCATTGGATAATGATGTCGTTACGGTGACCAAGTCAATGGGTTCACCAAGGTCAGAAAGCCGCATCATCGTTTCAAAAATACGCTGGTGACTGGCCCGATAAAAATCTTCTGGCATTAATCGTTCAGAGGCTTGCGAGAAGGCATCTGGTTCCAAAAAGATAGCACCAATTACCGCCTGTTCCGCTTCGATGTTATGTGGTGGCGTACGATCAATCCAATTATCATTCATTTGTTACCTTTCTCCCTTTGAGGCGAGACCAATGGAGGTTGTCTTTTATGTCCCACCAAATGAGCGGTGGGGCAGGAGAATCCTCCCATGTCCCATTATTTTTCTGCAACATGTACTTTGATGGAACCAGCTACTTCGGGGTGGAGTTTAACTGGAACGGTGGTATACCCCAAGGCCCGGATCGGTTCGTCTAATTCAATTTTACGTTTATCAATCTTATATCCGTACGATTTCTCCAATGCTTCGGCAATCTGTTTACTTGTTATGGAACCAAACAAGCGGCCGCTTTCCCCTGATTTTGCCTGTAATTCAACCGTTAGATCAGCAAGGGTGTCTTTTAAATTCATTGCTTCTTCTTTTTCCTGTTGCTCTTCCTGGGCCTCTTTTCGTTTTTTTGCGTCCAGTGCTTTCATATTTCCTTGTGTAGCTTCTTCTGCCAATTTATTTTTAAGTAAATAATTGCGCGCATATCCATCGGAAACATTCTTGACGTCACCTTTTTTTCCTTTTCCTTTTACGTCTTTTAAGAAAATAACTTTCATTCTATTTCTCCTCCTCCGAAATATTCTTCCAGTATTTCTTTTAACAGTGCTTCCGCATCATCGATGGTGGTATCCTGAAGCTGCGTTGCGGCATTGGTTAAATGACCGCCGCCATTCATTTTTTCCATGATAACCTGGACATTTACATCACCGAGTGACCTGGCACTTATACCAATTTTATCATCTTCGCGTTCAGAAATAACGAATGAGGCATTGATCCCACTCATCGTCAACAGCGTATCTGCCGCCTGGGCAATCATTACCGGGCCGTAATTTTCCCCCTGATTTCCCTTGGCTATCGCAACCGAATGATGATAAAGCTCAGCGTGTTCGATTAACTTGCTGCGTTTAATATATAAATTTAAATCCTCTTTCATAAATTGCTGGACCAATACCGTGTCGGCACCCTTCGATCGTAAATAGGAAGCGGCATCGAACGTTCTCGATCCAGTCCGCAATGTAAAGCTTTTCGTATCGACTATGATACCAGCAAGCAAAGCCGTAGCCTCCAGCATCTTCAGTTTCAATGTCTTCGGTTGGTATTCCAAGAGTTCGGTAACCAGCTCTGCCGTAGATGACGCGTACGGTTCCATATAGACAAGCGTAGGATTATCCACAAACTCTTCTGCCCGGCGATGATGATCAATAATTACTTTAAAATCTGTCTTATTCAATAAGCGGGCATCAGCCGTCATGGATGGCTTATGGGTATCAACAACAACGACCAGGCTTCTGCTGGAAACGAGCGCTTCTGCTTCATCCGGCTCAATAAAATACCTCCATAGGCTTTCCTCTTTCTTAATAGCCTCCATCATCCGATATACACCTGTATTAATATCGTTTGGATCGAGGACAATATATCCTTCTACATCATTCGCTTGAGCAATATTTAAAATACCAATTGCGGCACCAACCGAGTCCATATCAGGGGATTTATGCCCCATG
Source organism: Lentibacillus songyuanensis (assembly GCF_039548255.1). NCBI lineage: Bacteria > Bacillati > Bacillota > Bacilli > Caryophanales > Bacillaceae > Lentibacillus > Lentibacillus songyuanensis. Next base: position 124,137 of record NZ_JBCLVH010000001.1, on the reverse strand, counting down.
ATCAGAACGTTATCACTTTCCTGAACCAATTCCTTCAGTGCATGCGAGATAACCCGGGCACGGACTCTTGTGCGCTTTTCCATTGGGTTTGTTTTTCCGCCATAGAAACGAACCTTGCCCAGATCATCCTTGATCGCTACTTGATCGCCTCCCCGGCCGAGAGCAAGGTCCAGACTGGATTGTGCCAATTCTCCTAGCGCAGGAAGATCCATGTAGCCATACCCGATACCGATACTAATGGTAAGGGAGAGATTTTGCTCGGAGTTTAGTTCTCTCACCTCATCAAGGATGTCAAACTTTGCTTTTTCCAGCTCAGCAAGAATTTCCTTTGTACCAACTGCCAGGAATCGTTCCTGTGATGTACGTTTTAGATATAATCCATACGCATGTGACCAATTGTTTAAAACCGATGTTACCTTTGAATTCAATTGACTCTTCAATGTATCATCCATGTTTTGTGTGATTTCTTCATAGTTATCTAAAAATATAATGGCTAATATCGTCTGGTCATTTTGATACAATGTCTGAATCTTATTCTGCTCGGTTCGGTCAAAAAAGTACAATAAACGTTCTTCTTTCCTGATAACCGATTGAAAGCTATACCCTTCCAATTCAAACCATACGTTATCTTTTCCCTCTTTAATCATTGGAATTAGTTCTTCAGACAGTAGATTCAGTGACTTACCAACTAATGTATCTTCCTCATTAAAACGATTCATATAGGGATTTACCCATTCAATGTAGTAATCCTCATTGTAAAGGACGATCCCGATCGGCATTTCCAATAATGCCTCTTCTCCCACCTTCTTAATCCGATGAGACAGCGTTGCGATATATTCCTCGGTCTGATTGATAATTGTTTTTTCCGTCCTGATACTATAGTAAAAAGACGCAAATAAAAACAATGTCATTAATATCCCTAATATCCATTGGTAATACCAAATAACACCAAGCAGGATGATCGATAACAAATAAATAATCCATAAATGCCTACTAAGTGCTGTTTTCTTCTGTAAATCTGGCATAGAATTCACTCCATAACCTTATTCGGGTCTGTAGTAGACGGCAAGACGTGCTGTTCACAACTGTTTACACTGATTGTTGCCGACTTAACAGGCCCCATGACGCTTTTCCTTCTTTATTTTTTTTCAGCTGTGATTCGATCCCGTAACTTAAAGCCAATGTCAATGATACCCAGAATACGCACTAAGACCACCACAATGGGTATAAGGAGTGCCGCAATAATGCTAATGACGGGTATCGCCTTTGACCACTTTTTATGATGGGAATAAAGAAAAATTAGCGAGTATCCTTGCAAAATCATTAAGGTTCCCACCAGAATCAACACATTATTCACTGCCAGAAACAATGTTCCGCTTGAATCCAAATCAAAAAAAGTAAAGATTAACGCGAAAAAGTAAATCCAAACCAGGGATACTGGCAATGTCAGATTACGAAATGGCGGAAAGCGATAGTCCTTGCTCCACACACGGTTAATCACCTTATAACTAAGCCATTGGCTAATAAAGGCATAAATAATCCCTATGATCGCAATCCCGGCCGGTAATAAATTTTTCATTATATCGATTTGCTGTTCCATCATTGCCAACTGTTCCTCTGCCTGATCAGCAAAACCGAATTGTTTCATGATTCCTTGTGCCTGGTCCATGGATTGATTAAGCATTTGGTTGATTTCTTCTACAATATTCACGTTAAAGACAAACTGTGTAAGGATGAATAGAAAAACCATGCCAATTACAAATCCTACTGTACCTCGTGCCCAAGTTTCATATGCTGATACATTGTTATACATAGCGGCACCAATCATAATCCCGCCAAGCGCCATAAAAATGGTTAACGGAACGGACATGATTGTTGCAAGTATTGCTGACAGAATGAGCGAAGCAGCCAGCATTACGAGTGCCGGCTTCCAACTATACCTCGATGCATATACCACGAACGGGATTGGCAACAGGAAGATAGCAATACTCCCAACCACCGGCACCATCATGGAAATGACAAAGAGCACCGCATAAATTGCTGTAAATAATGCCCCTTCCGTCAGTATTTTAGATCGATTCATGAATTGCACCTCTTAAAAGAATTTACGTATCTTTTTCATATCATTACTATATGATAACATTTTTTATAGGCGTTTGGGGGCTGAAAATTATAGAAATATATTTCCCAGGCAATGTTGAAGGAAAGTGAAACTTCTAGTTGTCAGTTGACAAAGCCTTTTGTTGCATTCATAGAGAAATTGTTAAATTCTATTCACCACCTTATACGCGATTTTTCTCGTTTTTTTTACTATAATAGGTGGGAAATAGTTTTCGCATTGCATGGAATAGTATAGATCAATTATTTGACGACAGAAGGATGAATCGGAATGGTTTTTTTACAAGCATTACGTCACAGCATCAAACTGCCAGCAAAAGAGGCCATGTTTAAGCTGAATCGAATTGGAATGGATATCACAGTCGTGTATATGTTTATATTACTGCTGATTGTTTCGATGCCATCATTATTGGATCGCCTGTTAACACCTAGTGAAACAGGGCTTACCGTTCATTTTTTCTTTTTAATCATGTACTTTTTTATTTTTTATTATTTGCCATTAGTCATTTTTGTATTTATCATGCTCGCGGCAACTGCGTATGTTGGCGTCTTAATCAGTCGCGGCCTGTCACGTAAAATTCGCTTTTCCATCCTGTGGAAAATGTGCGCCTATACAACGACAATCCCTTTTATCATCTATACGTTCGTTGCTTTGCTAACTCCAATTAGTGATCGTTGGCTATGGCTATTTCTTGTATATACTGTAATCCTAATGGTTAAGATCATAACCGTTTATCCCAGAAGAAAGAAAAGGAGGAAAAAATAATGCGTTCTCTTTTACTATCGACCTTATTCATTAGTCTCCTGCTTGCTGGCTGCCAGCATAACACTCCTTCTGATCAGAAGACAACCGAAATCTTTGTCTCTGCTGCTGCCAGCCTATCCGATGCCATGGATGAAATCAAACAGGAATATGAATCCGCCCACCCGGATGTGAACCTTACGTTTAACTTTGGCGGATCTGGTAAGCTTGCACAGCAAATTCAACAGGGGGCAAATGTTGATGTATTCTTATCGGCAAATCAGGATTGGATGGATGTCTTAGCAGACGAAAAGATGATTGTAGCCGATACAAGATCCGACTTTGTAAAAAATAAACTCGTCATGATAGGTAAGAAAAATGCCGATTTAAATTGGACAACATTTAAGGATATTGATGCATCAGTCGGTCAAATTGCCATTGGAAATCCCGACAGTGTCCCTGCTGGTAATTATGCAAAAGAAGTACTAACACATTTGGATAAGTGGGATGCACTAAAGGATAAATTTGTTTATGCCAAAGATGTCACCCAAGTGCTTTCGTATGTAGAATCGGGTAATACAGCAATTGGCTTTGTTTACCAGAGTGATGTATTACGCTCTAATAGTGTGGAAGTATTGGCAGAAGCAAATAAAAATTGGTATACCCCGATTGTTTACCCGGCTGCGGTAACCAGTTCAAGTGAAAATCGGGATGAAGCTGATGACTTTATCTCCTTTTTAACAAGTGATGAAGGACAGGCCATTTTAGCCGATTATGGATTTGCCAAATAGCCGTCTTGATGGAAGGAAGAGGTAAATGAATTACACACCACTACTACTATCATTAAAAATAGCCAGTATCGCCACCGGAATTGTACTTGTATTTGGCATTCTCTTTGCCCGTATTCTGGCAAGGCACCATTTTCCCGGCAAACGGATCCTCGAGTCCATTTTAATGTTGCCTCTGGTCCTTCCACCAACCGTTGTCGGCTTTGGACTTTTATACATCTTTGGCAGAAATGGACCAATCGGCAAGCTTTTCTTGCACACCTTTGACCTCCAGATTGTCTTTACCTGGGTCGGTGCCGTCGTCGCAGCCACCGTTGTCGCATTCCCGCTCATGTACCAAAGTGCATCTGCAGCCTTTCAAAATTATGATCAAAACGTGGAAAATGCAGCCCTGACAATGGGTGCCTCAAAATGGCGGGTCTTCTGGACAATCTCTTTTCCCCTTGCATGGCCAGGGCTGTTAGCTGGATTGGTCTTAACCTTTGCTCGTGCATTAGGGGAATTCGGAGCGACGCTGATGATTGCCGGATACATACCAAATAAGACGGAAACCATCCCATTAGCCATTTATTTTGCCGTCGAATCAGGTGACACAAGCACAGCTGTTTTTTGGGTGGTTGGCATTATCATCATCGGATTCAGCGCTATTTTATGGCTAAATTGGTGGAGTGACCGTAATATTTTGAAATTCAAAAAGTAATGAACAAAGGCGCAAGCGACCGGACGAAGGACGTGGACGTAATCTGTTCTTAGCCGGCCTACCTTAACCCAGCGAACCGATATTGACATATCGCACGGAGGCAGATGTCAGCTACCAGTATCTGGGAGCTGGGGCTATCGCTGACAGTAAAATTAACAACGCCAAATTTTATACTTTCTTTAGTTTAAATGATAGAAGGGATTTCAATGTTAACCTGTACGTTTGAAAAAAAACTGCCCGCCTTCACAATCGATATCGATTGCCAGATTGGAGAAGAAATAGCCGTACTATTCGGCCCATCCGGAGCAGGAAAAACGACTATTTTAAATTGCATCGCGGGCCTTTCCCATCCAGATGCTGGGGAAATTACCTTAAATAATGCTGCCCTTTATCGAAAACGGCATAAACCAATGCCTATACAAAAACGGCAGATCGGCTATTTATTTCAGGACTATGCGCTATTTCCCCACATGACCGTGAAGAAAAATATTACTTATGGGGTGAAAGATCCAAATCTATTGGATAAGTTGGTACAAGTGATTGGAATTGAGCATCTGCTGGACAGCTATCCACACCAGATTTCTGGAGGAGAAAAGCAACGAGTCGCGCTCATTCGCGCACTAGCTACCAAGCCACAAGCATTGTTACTGGATGAACCATTTTCAGCTTTGGATGAACAAACACGTAACGAATGTCACGAGGAGTTACTGCACCTGCATCAACTGTGGAAGATACCAATTGTTATGGTAACGCATAATCGAGAAGAAGCGGAGAAATTGGGAGATCGTATTTTTAATATTGAACAAGGAAAACTGATTTGAGACAAGATCGTCTAAATAGGTCCAACCTCATTGTAAAAGGCACCCAAAATAATTTGGGTGCCTTTTACTTACTCAGAAACGTAAGGCAATAATGCCATTTGACGAGCGAGTTTAATTGCTCTAGTCAATTTACGTTGATATTTTGCAGATGTTCCTGTTACACGGCGTGGAAGAATTTTTCCGCGCTCTGAAATGAAACGTCTTAGTAGATCAACATCTTTATAGTCAATGTGTGTGATTCCGTTTGCTGTGAAGTAACACACTTTACGACGCTTTGCACGTCCGCGACGAGCTGCCATTTTTTACTCCTCCTTTTTATTTATGTTTAAAGGTTTCACATATGGAATAGTACTTTAAACAAGTATTCTAAAACGGTAAATCATCATCTGATATATCGATAGGCTCCCCATTATTTCCAAATGGGTTCCCTTGATTTTGGTTTTGCTGATTTTGATTCTGATCTTGTCTCTGGTTTTGGTTCTGATTCTGATTCTGGTTGTAATTTGGCTGAAAATCAGATGGCGCTTGGCTTTTATTCTGCGAAGATCCTTTTGTTTCTAAAAATTGTACACTATCTGCGACAATTTCCGTGACAAAAACTGTCTTTCCATCCTGACCTTCATATCTGCGTGTTTGCACACGGCCATCAACACCGATCATATTACCTTTTTTCATGTAATTTGCAAGGTTTTCTGCAGGTCTGCGCCAAACAACACAATTAATAAAGTCTGCTTCTCGTTCACCCTGCTGATTGGAAAAAGGTCGATTAACCGCAATGGTAAAGTTAGCTACTGCTACTCCAGTTGCTGTATAACGTAAATCTGGATCCTTCGTTAACCTGCCAACTAGTACGACACGATTCAACATCAGAACCACCCCTTAATTATTGATCTTCTTCTCGAATTGCCATATGACGAATAATGTCATCGCTAAATTTCGCTTGGCGATCAAATTCATTAATTGCATTTTCATCACCAGAGAAATTAATGACGACATAGTATCCATCACGATAGTCGTTAATTTCATACGCAAGACGACGCTTGCCTTTTTCGTCAACTTTTTCAATCTCCGCGCCATTATCAGTTAGAACGTTATTAAAGCGCTCAATCAAAGCTGTTTGCGCTTCCTCTTCTATGTCTGGGCGGATGATGTACATGATTTCGTATTTTGTCATCCGTTACACCTCCTTTTGGTCTTAGCGGCCCCTATCTATTGTTAACAAAAGAATCAAGCTTTCATTTTCCGCAATAGGAGCAAGGAGTAATCATTAGTAATTACTCACAATAAAATATTATATCAAATCAATTAAGAAAAGACAACTATTCGAGAGAATCCAAATTTACATTTTCTAACTTTCCAAGATCAACCGTTCTGACAGCCTCTGATACCTAATTTTTGCCCTACACATTAAACCGGAAATGGATAACATCACCGTCTTGTACGATATAGTCTTTTCCTTCTAACCGTACACGACCATTTTCACGAGCACGGGCCATTGACCCCGCAGCCATTAAGTCCTCATACGAAACAGTTTCTGCACGAATAAACCCGCGCTCAAAATCGGTATGAATAATTCCCGCTGCTTGTGGTGCTTTAATACCTTTTCGGAATGTCCAGGCCTTTACTTCCTGCTCGCCGGCGGTAAAATACGTTGCCAATCCAAGCAAGCTGTAAGAAGCCTTGATAAGCTTGTCCAATCCGGATTCTTCAATGCCAAGTTCTTCTAAAAACATATCCTTTTCATCCGGATCTAATTCGGCAATTTCTTCCTCAATTTTTGCACTAACCACAATCACTTCTGCATTTTCCCTCGCAGCAAAATCCTTCACCTGTTGCACATTCGCATTGTCAGCTGGATCAGCAATCTCCTCTTCCTTCACATTGGCTACATACAATGTCGGCTTACTGGTTAATAAATGCAGGCCTTTGACGACTTTCCACTGTTCTTCACTGAATTCCAGTGCACGTGCAGGTAACTCGTCTTCCAGCCCTTGTTTTAATTTGCTAAGCACATCATATTCCTGAACTGCCGCTTTATCTTTCTGCCGGGCTAATTTTTCCACACGTTGATAGCGTTTATTAACGGTTTCCAGATCTGCTAAAATCAGTTCCAAATTAATGATTTCAATATCAGCAATCGGATCTATCTTGCCAGATACATGGGTAATGTTTTCGTCTTCAAAACAGCGCACAACCTGACAAATTGCATCCACCTGGCGTATGTGGGATAAAAATTGGTTCCCTAAGCCTTCCCCCTTGCTTGCACCCTTCACAATACCGGCAATATCAGTAAATTCAAATGCTGTTGGTACTGTTTTTTTCGGGTTTACTAATTCGGTTAATTTATTCAAACGATCATCCGGTACTTCAACAATGCCAACATTCGGATCGATCGTCGCAAACGGATAATTGGCCGCTTCAGCCCCTGCTTGCGTAATTGCATTAAATAAAGTTGATTTCCCAACGTTTGGAAGACCAACGATTCCTGCTGTTAAAGCCATAACTAACTTCCACTCCTTAAGGATTCCATTCCATGAACGCGTTCGTTACTATCATTATAAGTACATGCTTAATAATTGACAAGTAATCAAAAAGCAAAAATGGGCATACAAAACAGACCATTTTTGCCAATTTGTCATTCAAAATTTAATTTTTGTTGTTACTATCTGCCTGTAAACAACATTTTCAAGCAGAAAAAATAATTTTAACCTTTTTTATCCCGCCTTAACGGGGCAGTAAGACCACTACTTCAAAATTTTGAGGCGGAACCAAAAAAGATAAGTGGAGGCCAACTGCACGATGCAGGTCACAAAGGCGTTGCAACGCAGATGCCTAAGAACTTAGCCTTTGCTCATCTATAAGGAAAACCTCCACTGAATGAAGTTTCACTTTATTCCCCTGCTTTTTCAAGCACTTTTTTCATTTTTTTCGTAAAATCCTTGCGTGGAATCATGACACTATGGTCACAGCCCATACATTTGATTCGAATGTCCATTCCCATGCGAATAATTTTCCAGCGGTTTTCGCCACATGGATGTTGTTTCTTCATTTCCACTACATCGTTTAACGCAAATTGTTTATTGACCATTCCCATACCTTCCTTTCCCTGTTAATGATCATTGTCCCGCAACCGATCCTGAGCCCGATCCTGACTTATTTGAGCCTCATTACGCGTGTACATGACAAGCCTTGGTGCTGGGATTTCAATACCTTCATTATAAAGTCTCTCTTTTACTTCTTTGCGAATATTTCTGGCCCCAGCCCATTGATACACTGGCCATGTTTCTGCAATAACCCGGATAACATAATGGGAGGTTTCCAGTGATTGAATTCCATGAATGGTTGGTGTCTCCACTATTTCTTCATACTTCGCAGGTAAATCCTTCATTGTCTCTTCAATGATTCGCTCTGCGGCTGGTATATCACTTTCATACGGAACATTTATATCAACAACAGCCAATCCATTATGAACGGAATAATTAGTAACTTGTGTCACATTACCATTTGGAATTACATGTTGTTCCCCAGTCCAGCTCATAATTTTCGTTGTACGAATACCGATTTCTTCCACTGTTCCCTCAGCATTTGACGTAATAATATAGTCCCCAACAGAAAACTGATCTTCAAAGATGATAAAGAAGCCGGATATAATATCACGTACCAGATTCTGTGCACCGAAACCAATTGCTAGTCCTACAACGCCGGCTCCAGCTAATAGTGCCCCGACATTAAAGCCAAATGCATTGTCCAATATCATAACAATCGCGGCAAAATAAACCGTATAGGCCAACATATTCTGAATTAATTTTTTGAGTGTAGCCTCTCGGCGCGCCGATATCCGAAGCGGGCCACGCTGTTTATTAATAAATAATCGGCCAATCACCTTTTTGCCGACGCGAACAATAATCACAGCCACTAACCAAATGAGAACAATTTGGAGTACTTTTTCGCCTAAGGTGAGCCAAAGCTTAGCACCAGTCAAATTATCCCATAATTCGTGAATGTCGTTCATATTAATTCCTCCAAAAATAGTAAACTCATAATGGATACTCTCCTCTATAAAGTTTACATCAAGATGGGGAATTAGGAAAGGAAATAGCAATTCAGAACACATCCTTTTATCCCACTCTGAATAGGATTTCATACCCTGCTGAATGGAGATTTACTTTAACTATTTTTATACCAAAGTGGAAATAATAGGAGCCTGGTCAGGACATATAAATTGAGTACGCCATAAAAAGGATAGACATAGGTAATTAAATTTGAGAAACCGAGTGTTGTTAGTGGCACCATAATAATCAACAACAACAGTACCAATAACCATAATGGTACATGGATATAATGCTGCAATCTGGTAACAAGTCCCATCACACCCGAAGCTGCTGTGGTAAAAATAGCGAACCACAAGAGAACAGACATAAATATAAGCATTCCAAATGAGTAATGTTTTAAGATAGCAAATAACGGAATTTCATAGAGTAATAATTCATCTGCAATCTGAATCAAACTATTATTATAGATATACGATATACTCCCTAAAATAACTCCGCAGCCAATACTGGCAACCCATATCTCTCCTTTCGACCGAATCTTGTTGCCAATGGCTCCTAATACAGCAATTAACGGTAATATGTTCAAGGCTGTAAATGGAAAAGCTGCCGTCCAATTCCGCTGTTCATGCCAATGTGAAAAAAGGGTTAGTTCCTGATCATGAGTGAACAACAGTAAGACATAGACCAAACCGCCAAGCAATAAAGGCAATACCAGCTGATTAATGGATAAAAGCCCACTAATATCCTTTGAAAACAGTAAGACGAGGGTAATGACAATGAAAATAACGCCCCACCAGTAGGAAAAGTTAAATGCCTGTCCTGTTGCACCACTCCCGGCAATCATCACAACCGTGGTCGTGAATAAATAAAGAAAAATCATAACGTCATAGAAACCCGAAAACTTCCTACCGACAATATCACGTAATATTGGTACATAATCGGTCGACTGCCTTCGATAGCTTAACGTTAAAATAACGTAAACCGATATGGAAAAAAACAATGCAAACAATACGATAGCCAGTCCACTTTCATGCCCAAAAAACTGCCATAACTCTCTCCCTGATGCATAGCCAGCACCGATGGTTGTACCAATAATTAAAAACATCCATTTTAGACCAGCTCTAATCATTACTGTTCCTCCAATAATTTTTAATGTGGTATGTATACTTCCCTTTTAAAATCCGTATACTAATACCAATATGTTTGTGGAGGATAAGCTATGAATCTAAAAAAGCGATTACGCACAAAAAATGATGTTTTACGAATGGCCTATACTGATCCTGACGTACTTGAAATAATGAGTGAAAAACTTATCTCATGGCTTCCTAAACTTCCTCATGAGTATGTCGTTGTCTGTATCGGTACGGACCGTTCAACAGGAGATGCGCTCGGTCCATTTATTGGGAGCTTTTTCAACGAATTAAAGCCAAGGCATATTACGGTCTATGGAACGTTAAATAAACCCGTTCATGCTGCCAATTTAGCTGATTATGTACAGCATATTAATCGGCGGCATCAACATCCATTTATCATTGCCATTGATGCTTGCTTAGGGAAGAGTCATTCCGTCGGATCACTGGTTACCGGAACAGGACCGATCAAACCTGGAGCAGCCCTGAATAAGAACTTGCCGAAAATAGGCGATGTCCATATAACTGGCGTGGTAAATGTCGGAGGATTCATGGAATACTCCGTACTGCAAAATACTAGATTATCCATTGTTGTCGAGATGGCTAAAAAGGTAACGTCTATTTTAGATCGAATTGATCAGCAATTAACATATGGCCGAACTCTCCCAGCAATTATTGCCCACAGAACGGCAGCATCATCCATTATTGATATATAACATCATCTATTTCAGGGATAGAACATATAAAAGAGTTTTTTATGGTTTGTGACTAATTATATAAACTGCACGTAACGGAATTTATTTTCGGTAGGTGTGCTGCGGCCGGCGTCCGGGATCGCTCCGGGCGGAGTATTCTGACGGAGCGAATTTAAGCTCTCATCTTCCATTAGAACAAGGAAAACGGTCACGATAGAAAATTATTCACTACGTCGCATTTTCTATCAAATTTATGAAAAACATCTGATTCCAAAACACTTGTTATTATGCAGTATTTGGTCTTCCTATTCATCTAACAAATTGCTTGTCCAGACTCCTGTATTTAGTAATCATAAAACAAGCGCCCTTTCTGGGTGATTTCACCGGTCAAGGGCGCTTATCTTTACTAAAATAATTGATAAATATAAAATATAATACCTACTGTCACAAGAGCGGGCAACAAATTACCGATGCGAATGTTCGTCAATTTTAACAAGTTCAGACCAATTGCAACAATCATTAGTCCGCCTACCGCTGTAAGTTCGACAATAAACCCATCAAGGAAATCCTTTGGCAGCCAATTTTCAATTTGTGTGGCTAACAAGGCCACCAAACCTTCATAAAGAACAACCGGAATCACCGAAAAGATGACACCAAATCCCAGCGTTGTAGTTAACACAAGGGCCGTAAATCCATCAATCACTCCCTTTGTGATTAATATCTCATGGTCCCCTCGTAACCCGCTATCTAAAGCGCCAAGGATCGACATTGCACCGATTCCAAAAATAAGAGATGCCGTAACAAAACCCTGGGCAACACTAAAATTGTCTCCCTTTGTTCTAAATTTACTGCCAATCCATTCCCCAAGCTGATTCAACCATTCTTCAATATGCAGCCACTCCCCGATCAGTGCCCCACTTAACAGACTTACTAACAAAATAACAATAACATCTGCCTGGAAGGCCATCTGCAGGCCAATTAGTATCACAACAAGTCCAATTGCTTGCATAACAGTTTCTTTATAACGTTCTGGTATCTTGGTGAAAAACACTCCAATTAAACTGCCGACAATAATGCATATACCATTTACGATCGTGCCGAATAGTGCCATTAGCCCATCTCCATTATCTCGTTAAAATTCATCATCATAAGCTGCCGCGATTTCGGTTATTGCTTGAAGGAATTCCTGTACTTCTCCCTCCGAATTACAAAAACCAAGACTGGCTCGCACAATTCCTTGGTCGGTTGTTTCCAGCATTTCATGGGTCAATGGACTGCAATGTAATCCAGCTCGTACTGCAATATCGTAATGGGAGTCAAGAATGGTAGCTACCTCTTGTGAATCTACATCCATGATATTAAAGGCGACTATCGGCATTCTGGCTTCCACTTCCGACGGACCATAGCATTTTACACCAGAAATATGCTGAAGCCCGCGATATAATTGATTTGCTAATAATGTTTCACGTGGAACATTATCTGTTTTTCTTTGTTCGTAAGTTGTAAACGCAGCATAGAGACCAGCAATGCCAGGGGTGTTTAGCGTACCACTTTCCAGCCGCTCCGGCCATTGATCCGGTTGATTCGGATTGTCTGAAAAACCGCCTGTCCCGCCGTGATGAATTGGTTCCAATTCAACACCCTTTTTGACAAGCAGCATTCCCGTTCCTTGTGGCCCAAGCAACCCTTTATGGCCTGGAAAGGCTAACATATCAATACCTGTTTGCTGCATATTTATCGGCAAATGCCCAGCTGTTTGCGAAGCATCCACCAGTGTTAAAATTCCATTCGTTTTAGCGGTGTCCATAATATCCTGAAGCGGGATTACCGAACCAGTCACATTCGAGGCATGTGTCATGGCAATTAACGTCGTAGCAGGCTGGATCGCTTGCTGAACATCTTTAACAAACGCTGTACTGCTTCCTTTCCATGGTATATAGGTAACAGACACACCAAACGTTTTCTTTATGTATTCCAGCGGCCTGCGAATCGAATTGTGTTCAAACGATGTGGCAATCACATGATCACCTTCTTTCCAAGGCAATCCCTTTATTGCCTGGTTCAATGCTAAAGTTGCATTATAATAAAAAAGGGCCCGTTTTGGATCCTGTAAGCCAAATAGTGCTGCTGCTTTTTCTCTTGTCTGATTAATAATCTCAGATGCTTTGCGGGCAAGCCTATGGCCCCCTCTCCCGGGATTTGCACTATAGTTTTCCATTACATCTACCATGGCGTTGACCACTTCTGGCGGTTTTGGAAATGATGATGCTGCCTGGTCAAAGTATATCATACAGGAGACCTCCTTATTTGTGAATGTTAACAAGCGCCATCTTTTTGATAGAAAAAAAGACTGACAGGAATCTGAACGTCAGTCTTTATTAATCCTATTTTATCTCCATTGATTCCATAATTCGTTCTAAATCCTCGTCGGAATAAAATTCAATTTCGATCTTTCCTTTTCGTTTTCCCCGCTGAATCGTGACAGGAGTACCAAAACGATCGCGTAAAACAGACTCATGCTCTTTTAGAAAAATATCCTTTTTTGGTTTTTCCTTTTTCCGTTCCGGTTTTTTATTTAGTTGAATAATAAGCTGCTCAACTTGCCGAACGTTTAGCTTTTCCTTGCGAATTTTATTAACAAACGGGATAAGTTTGGTTCGATCCTTTATTCCTAAGAGTGCCCGTCCGTGCCCCATGGATAGTTCACCATTATTAATGTACGCAATAACCTGATCCGGTAAGGAGAGTAAACGGACAATGTTGGCAATATGTGATCTGCTTTTGCCAAGCCGTTGGGATAAGACTTCCTGAGTAATATGCAGTTCATTCATTAAATTAGCGTATGCGTGTGCTTCTTCAATTGGTGTTAGGTCTTCACGCTGCAGGTTTTCCAATAATGCAAGCTCCATCATCTTCTCATCGGTTAATTCCTTGACGATGACCGGAATTGTTTTCAGACCCGCTTCTTTCGCTGCCCTAAATCGTCGCTCCCCGACAACAATTTCATAACCTTTAATACTTTCACGAACAATTAATGGCTGAATAATTCCATATTGAAGAATGGACTCTTTCAATTCTTCAATAGCATCTGCATGAAATGTTTTTCTGGGCTGGTACGGATTTGGCCTGCATTCTGTAATAGCGATTTCTTGAATGTTAGCTTTATCCTCCTCTTCTACCCCGGGGAAAAGCGCATTAATTCCTTTACCTAACCCTCTCGCCATTATTCATCACTTCCTTCGCTAATTCAAGATATACTTCGGCACCTCTTGACTTCGGGTCATACGTAATAATCGGCTGACCATGACTTGGGGCTTCCCCTAAACGAACATTTCGTGGAATAACTGCATTGTACACCTTATCCTGAAAATATTTTTTCACTTCTTCAATAACCTGAATTCCCAAGTTAGTCCGGGCATCAAGCATGGTTAAGAGAACTCCTTCGATCATCAAATGCTTATTCAAATGTTTCTGAACTAAACGAATGGTATTCAATAATTGGCTAAGGCCTTCTAACGCATAATATTCGCATTGGACAGGAATTAAAACTGTATCGGATGATGTTAATGCATTGATTGTCAGCAGTCCTAATGATGGTGGACAGTCAATAATGATATAGTCATAGGTCTCTTTCAAGCTATCCAGTGCTTTTTTTAAGCGGATTTCACGTGATATGGTTGGGACTAATTCAATTTCTGCTCCTGCCAGTTGAATGGTGGCTGGTATAATATCCAAGTTGTCAACATTGGTCGGAACACATACATCTTCGGCAGGTAAATCCTCTACAAGTACATTGTATACACATTTATCCATGTCTGCTTTGTTAATACCCACCCCACTTGTAGCATTTCCTTGTGGGTCAATATCAACAAGTAATACCTTTTTATTCATATACGCCAGACAAGCACTTAAATTAACTGATGATGTTGTTTTTCCAACACCACCTTTTTGATTTGCTATGGCGATTGTTTTACCCATGTTGTCACCTACCTAAAAACTCTATACATAGTATTTTATCATTTTTTTAATAGAAAGAACTACCTTTTAGAAAAAAAACAGGTAAAATCTCTATTTAATAGCAACCAAATAAGGAGCGAACAATCTAATAGTTGGCGCATATCAACCGGCTTCGAAAATATACTTCGCTTTCCGCGGGCGGCTGAGGGAGCCCTCAGGCCAACACGATGTTAGTCATGAAGGCGTTGCGACAGGACGTCACGCTCTTAGTCTTCCATATCCTTACTTGTGACTTCTGCGGGGTCTCACCTAAGCCTTTCCTCCCGTAGAAGTCTACGTATATTTTCTACGCTAAAATATTGCATTGTTCGTCTTTTAACATGTAAAAACTACCCATCAAAGATAGGTAGTTTCGTTTCATTATCATTAACTTTACTTATTCTTAGGGATTTTAATAGTGATCTGATAATATTCATCCAGGTCTTTTTCATCTGTTTCCACATCAATACCCGTGTCAGAGACCATCGTTAACGACTGCCGAATCGTATTCATTGCGATACGTATATCTTTATTAACACCTTTTAATTTTGGGCGTTTTTTCTTTTTTTCTTCTGTTTCCTCGCTTAACTTTATGATACGTTCTTCTGTTTGTTTGACATTGAGATCCTTGCCCAAAATTTCCTGAAGCAGCTTTTCTTGCTTTTCAAGGTCTTTCAGCTTTATTAAAGCCCGCGCGTGCCGTTCAGTAATCGTCTTTTCCATTAGCGCCATTTGGACGCTCTCTGGCAATTTTAATAATCGGAGTTTATTTGCAATAGTCGATTGATTTTTTCCTAACCGTTGGGCTAACGCCTCTTGGGTTAAACCATGAAGATCTAATAGTTTAGCATATGCTGTCGCCTCTTCAATGACTGTCAATTCCTCCCGTTGCAGGTTTTCAATTAATGCAACCGAGGCTGTTTCTGCATCCGTCATTTCTCGAACAATTACTGGCGCCTGTTCCCATTCCAGTACTTGAATAGCACGCCATCTCCGCTCCCCGGCAATTAGTTCATACGACTCCTCGCCTACCTTTCGAACAACAATAGGCTGAATCATCCCGTGGGTATGTATAGTTTGCGCTAGTTCTTTTATTTTCTCCTCATCAAACACAGCTCTTGGCTGAAAGCGGTTCGGCTCTATACTTCGAACAGGAATCTGAATGACCTCATCCGAGCGATATGACGCTTCTTCCGCCTCCGGATCTGACTTTTCACCCAATCCAAAAATGCGGTTAAAAGGCTGCAACATGATCAGACACCACCTTTACTTTAAGTGAAACTTCATTCAGGGGGGTTCGACGCACAGGACGACATGCTAGTGCAGGCATTGTCACAGGACGTGACGCGTTTAGTCCATCCTTTCTCCCCTACTGAATGTGTATACGGACCATACGACATGGATACATAGAAGTGCCACATGGTATGGTGTGGTTCGTCTATGTTTATCATTGCTTTTTACTCAAATATAAATAATAACGATAAAATACAAATTGTTTCACGTGAAACATCATCCTAAAAACAAGTAAAAATATAATAGCAAAAAATATGATACTAGAATCTACCATGTCTCACAACGATATCTTTCCATCTATTGATATATCGTACATGCCCTTGCCCCTATTCTACCACAGATAGAACGATAAAAGTATGGCATAACAAAAAATAAATTACCGATCACCACTGGTTAGGAAAGTGGTTTTTTATTTGGAACGCCTGGTTTTCTGGGATATTTAGAAGGCGTGTGGCGTTCTTTATGAATGACAACAATCGACCGTTCACTTTCTTCTTCTGGTAACTCAAACGTATATACGCGTGGAGCTCCTCCACCTAATAGTTTTAGCGCAGCCTGGGAATCCTTTAGTTCTTCACTGGCTTGGGCACCTTTCATTGCCAGAAACGCTCCATCCTTTTTACATAACGGCAAGCATAGTTCACTTAAAACAGACAATCTAGCTACAGCACGGGCCATAACAATATCGAATTGCTCCCTAAAAGCAGGGTTCTTCCCAACATTTTCTGCACGATCATGGTGAAATGTAACATTCGTTAAGTCAAGTTCCGATGCCAAATGGTCAAGAAAATTAATTCGCTTGTTTAAGGAATCAACGATCGTCACCTGTAAATCCGGAAAACATATTTTGAGCGGGATGCTTGGGAATCCAGCACCAGCACCCACATCACAAATATGCTGTTCATTGGTAAAATCGTGGTAAAAAGCAGCTGAAATAGAATCATAAAAATGCTTTAAATACACATCTTTTTCCATCGTCAATGCTGTTAGATTAACTTTTTCATTCCATTCAATTAACGTTTTAAAATAGATGGAGAATTGCTCTATTTGACGGTCATTGAGTTCAATTCCCTTCTGTTGCAGTTCATTAACAAATTGCTCTGGATTCATGACACTACGTCTCCTTATTGTTAGTTCGCCACTCGTGCGATCTTCCCTTGTTCAATATAAATTAGCAAAATCGATACATCGGACGGGTTTACCCCGGAAATCCGTGATGCCTGACCAACAGATAATGGTCGTACTTTCTTTAATTTTTGTCTTGCCTCCGTTGCAATACCACTGACATCATCATAATCCAGATTATCGGGGATCTTCTTATCCTCCATTTTCAACATACGTTCAACCTGCTCATTAGCCTTTTTAATATAGCCTTCATACATGATCTGGATTTCTACCTGCTCTTTCACAATCGCTGGTAAGGTATCATCTCGCTCTATCACACGTTCAAGCAGTGCATAGGTCATCTCTGGACGCTTTAATAAATCTGACGCCGGTACCGCTTCTTTTAATGGTGTTGCATTTACTTCCTTCAATAGCTCCTGTACATTTTCTTGTGGTTTAACTATTATTTTTCGCAAACGAGCCTTTTCCTGCTCCACTAACCGATTTTTTTCCAAATAGTTTTGATACCGTTCTTCGGTAATTAGTCCAAGCTGGTAACCTACCTCTGTTAATCGTAAATCCGCATTATCATGGCGCAGTAATAAACGATATTCCGCCCGGGAAGTCAACAAACGATATGGTTCTTTCGTTCCCTTCGTTACCAAATCATCAATTAATACACCAATATATGCCTGGGAACGGTCCAAAATCAATGGGTCCTTCCCTACTACTTTAGCAGCTGCATTAATTCCAGCCATCATCCCTTGAGCAGCAGCTTCTTCATAGCCGGATGTACCATTAATTTGACCAGCCGTAAATAGTCCCGGGATTTTCTTTGTCTCCATAGTTGGCCAAAGCTGAGTCGGAACAATCGCATCGTATTCGATCGCATATCCTGCTCGCATAATTTCTGCATTTTCCAGCCCTGGAACGGAGTGTACCATTTCATGCTGCACCGATTCTGGTAAAGAAGTTGATAATCCTTGGACATATACTTCTTCTGTTTCCCGTCCTTCTGGCTCTAAAAATACCTGATGGCGCGGTTTATCGTTAAAACGAACAATTTTATCCTCAATCGATGGACAATACCGTGGACCCGTTCCACGTTTGGCACCGGAGTACATAGCAGATAAACTTAAGTTATCGTTAATAACCTGATGCGTAAATTCATTCGTGTATGTTAACCAGCAAGGAATCTGATCCGTAATGTATTCCGTCGTCTCATAGGAAAACCCTTGTGCTTTTACATCACCAGGTTGGATTTCCGTTTTGGAATAGTCGATCGTATGACTATTCACCCGTGGTGGTGTTCCGGTTTTAAATCGAGTAAGTTCAAAACCGAGTTCCTCTAAATGCTCTGACAATTTAATCGATGGACGCTGGTTATTCGGGCCACTTTCATATTCCAGATCACCCATCAATACTTTTCCACGCATGAAGGTTCCGGTAGTAATAATAACTGTATCCGCATGATAAGCAGCTTTCGTTTCCGTAATGACCCCTTTACACACGCCATCTTCTATAATTAATTGATCTACCATTCCTTGACGAAGCGTCAGATTTTTTTCGTTTTCCAATGTCTGTTTCATTTCCCGGATATATAATGGCTTATCCGCTTGTGCACGTAATGCCCGTACAGCAGGACCTTTTCCAGTATTTAACATTCGCATTTGGATATAGGTCTTGTCAATTACCTTTGCCATTACTCCGCCAAGTGCATCAATTTCCCGAACGACAATCCCCTTTGCTGGTCCCCCAAGCGAAGGGTTGCATGGCATAAACGCCACCATATCTAAGTTAAGGGACAGCATTAATGTCTTGGCACCCATTCTGGCAGCGGCAACACCTGCTTCACAGCCGGCATGGCCTGCACCGATGACAACAACATCATAATGTCCAGCATCATATACCATATGATTCATCCTTTCCTATATATCAACTAAAGTATCCGTTATCGAATACTTAACTTTTAAATAACCGTCTGCTCCAGCGCCCAGCGGCTAGTCGGGCGCTCTTAGCCTTTGAATCCTATTTTCCTAAACAGAATTGCGAAAATAACTGATCAATTAAACTGTCACTCGCTGTATCGCCGATTATTTCTCCTAACAATTCCCATGTTCGTGTGACATCAATTTGCACAATATCTAATGGCATCGCTATTTCCAGACTGTTTATGGCATCTTCCAATGCCTGATTTGCTTCTTTTAGCAGCTGAATATGTCGAACATTGGAGACGTACGTCAAATCACCGGTATCTATATCTCCTGCAAAAAACGTTTGCGCAATGGCAGTCTCCAGTTCATCAATTCCAGCTTCATTGACCAATGATGTAGTAATGATCGTGTTCCCCTCTGCAAGCGTATGGAGCTGATCCAGATCAAGCTTCTTCGGCAAATCGGTTTTATTGATAATAACAATATACTCCAAACCCTCCACCGCTTCAAATAGCTGTTTATCTTCTGCGGTCAGTTCCTCATTATAATTCAGTACAAATAAAATAAGATCGGATTCCTTCAGTACCTTTCGTGACCGTTCTACCCCAATTTTTTCGACAATATCCTCTGTCTCCCGAATTCCTGCTGTATCGACCAGCTTCAACGGCACTCCACGTACATTGACATATTCTTCAATAATATCACGTGTTGTTCCAGCAACTTCGGTGACGATGGCTTTATTTTCCTGGACAAGGGCATTCATTAATGATGACTTGCCAACATTCGGACGTCCAATGATAGCAGTTGCCAGTCCCTCACGCAGGATTTTTCCTTGCCTGGCAACTTCTAATAGCTGGTCAATTTCATCATGCACCTGGCGTGTTTTCTCACGCATCACCTGATGGGACATTTCCTCGACATCATCATATTCAGGATAATCGATATTTACTTCCACATGGGCAACTGTTTCCAGCAATTCTTGGCGTAAACGCTGAATCAAGCCTGATAATCGTCCATCCATTTGTTTTAATGCTACCGACATGGCTTTATCGGTCTTAGCTCGGATGAGATCCATCACTGCTTCCGCCTGAGATAAATCAATCCTGCCATTTAAAAAAGCGCGTTTTGTAAATTCCCCAGGTTCCGCTAAACGAGCCCCTTTATTCAGGATAATTTCCAGCACCCGATTTACCGAAACCATTCCACCATGACAATTGATTTCTACCACATCTTCTTTGGTAAATGTCTTCGGTGCACGCATTACGGAAGTCATAACTTCTTCTGCAATGGCCCCTGTTTCTGGATCAATGATTTTTCCATAATGAATCGTATGGGAGGGAACCTGTCGCAAATCTTTCCCACGAAATAATCCACTTGTTATTTCAACCGCTTTCGGTCCACTCAATCGAACAATTGCAATCGCACCTTCACCAATCGGCGTCGAAATGGCTGTAATTGTATCTGTTTCCATTCTTTTCACCTCCATTACTCCATCTATTATCTATAGCAATTAAATTAATTTTAAGGTCACTAACTTAACAGAATATCATAATTTCCTGGAAAAATAAACTTATCCACAGCAAAAACATATTCGTTTTTTGTTTGTCAATTATCCACATGTGTATAATTATTTTTCCCATGAACTCGTCTATACACACCCTTACTTTATCTAAATAAGGATAAAGTGAAACTTCATTCAGTGGGGGTTTCCCTTTCTCCTCCACTGAATGTTAGTTGAACAGAATCGGACCTTTATGCGCAGTTGACCCCCACTTATCTTTTTTAGTTTTACCTCAAAATCTTGAAGTGGGGGTCTTACTGCCCGTTAAGGTGGGATAAAAAAGACTGGAACATAGCGGAAACCTTCTATTCTAAGAACGAACATTTACAGGAGATTGAGACTTTAGAATGTAATTTTTTTAAGAAGGATGGAATACACAGTTGATGGATATTGCGACGTAGTGAATATTGTCTAACATGACTCTCGTTCTATTGGAAGAGGTGTGCTAACGCCGCCGTCCGGGATCGCTCCGGGTGGATGCTTTCCGTGGGCACGGCCTCAGTTCCTTGCCCCTTCATAGGGGTATGCCGACGTTGGCCGCAAAGGCCGTTCTTAGTCGGCCTTCCTTAATAACCGCTGTGGGGTCTTCGGACACGTGCTGTTCTCAGCAGGAATCAACTACCCTTCGATTCAATGCTCCAATTATTAAATAGTTAAGCGATGAGCGCATATAATTATAGGTGGCACCAACCCTAGCGAAGGAAATACACGGAGACTCTTGTGGGACAAGTGGCCAGCGTGAGACCCCGCAGTGCGTCACAAGCAAGGATGGAAGGCTAAGTGCACGACGTCCTGTCGTAACGCCTTCATGACCAACATCATGTTGGCCCGAGGATCACGGGTCACCCACGGAAAGCGTAGTGTATTTCCGTAGCGGTAAGATAACTACTGTCCAAAGTTACGTCGCAATATATGCATATTTGGTACTTAAAAAACTTAGTTACAATGAAATATCTCAATACTAATGTTCTAAACGCTGCTAATACACAAAAAATCCGAACGAATCCAAATTCCAATGGAGGAAATTTGGATCATCGTTCGGATGTCTCTATGACGAACACACTTTGTTCCAGTCTCTTTTTAATTCTATTTAGGATGGCTTAATAACAATATGACGATGCGGTTCTACACCATCAGAATACGTGGAAATACCGCTATTGTTTTGCAATGCACTGTGGATGACTTTACGTTCAAACGCAGGCATCGGTTCTAAGGCAACTTTTTTATGCAAACGCTGCGCTTTATCCGCCATTTTTTCTGCTAACGCTTGTAATGTTTCCCTTCTCCTTGCACGGTAACCTTCTGCATCAACGGTTACTGTATAAAATTGCTCACCATCTTTATTTAAAGCAAGGTGAACCAAGTATTGCAGCGCATTTAAGGTTTGTCCGCGTTTGCCAATCAACATGGCAATCTTTTCGCCCGTTAACTGGTAGTATACATGGTTACCTTCAACAGTTGTCGTAACCTTAATAGATACATTCATTTGTTCCGTAACTTCATGAAGATACTGCTCAACTAATTCTATCTTGTTCTGTTTAACAGTTACTTTCACAACTGCACGTTTCGATCCGAAGACACCAAGAAGCCCCTTTTTTCCTTCATCAATAACTTCAACCTCGACATGGTCCCTTGTGGTGTTTAACTGCTCTAATGCTGACTGGACCGCTTGCTCAACTGTTTGTCCACTAGCAGTTATTTCTCTCACTTTTTGTCTCCTCCATTACTAGTATTCATCATCGGTTTACGGATAAATATAGTCTGTGCCACCATGAAGCAGTTACCAACTACCCAATATAACGCTAATGCGGATGGGAAGAAAATAGCAAATACCGTAATCATAATCGGCATCATATAGAGCATGACCATCATTTGCGGGTTTTGTCCAGCAGGATTGCCTGCCATCATTAACTTTTGCTGTAAAAACGTTGCGCCACCAGCAATTATCGGCAAAATAAAAAACGGATCGGGTGAACCAAGCTCAAACCACAAAAATTGGTGTGATTGCATCTCTTCTGTACGTCTAATCGCATGGTAAATTGCAATTAAAATCGGCATTTGAATAAAAATTGGCAAACATCCAGCAAGTGGATTCACCCCATGCTTTTGAAACAATGCCATCGTTTCCTGCTGCAGCTTTTGTTGCGTGTTGGCATCTTTGGAACTGTACTTCTTTTGCAGTTCCTTTAACTGCGGTTGAACATCCTGCATCGCTTTCGAACTTTTTAATTGTTTCACGTTCAGTGGTAATAATATCATGCGTATAATAATCGTTACAATAATAATTGCCAACCCATAGTTACCCCCGAATAAGTCGGCAAAATAAGTAATAAGCCATGACATGGGATAAACAAAATATTTATTCCAAAATCCGGTACTCTCTGCTGTAATCGGTTCATTAATTTCGGTACAACCAGAAAGCAGTGCCAGCAAACCAACCAGGCTCACAAGCAGCAATATTTTTTTACGCACCCTGTTTCCTCCTAACTCTCATGCTATAGCCTTTTAAAAAAGGTATAGCCAAAGACAAGCGTATGTATAGATAGCCTATTCATTAGTTTATCATTAAATTAGTATAAAACTCTATATAAAACAAGTCTTCATTTCATATTTTTTAAAAGATGTTCCTTCATTAATAAATGCAGCAAACTCTTTTTTATTTGATGAAAGTGCATTTCTTTTGTTGGCCGTCTCGCAATAATCACGATGTCATATTCTGGCCGTATATTAGCCTCTAATTCATGAAATGCCTGTCTTAAGTATCGTTTAATTTGATTTCTTGTGACTGCATTGCCAATCTTTTTCCCCACCGATAGACCAACTCGAAAATGGTGCTGATCCGGTTTTCGTAAAAAATAAATAACAAGCTGCCGATTGGCAAACGATTTCCCCTTTTTAAAGACATGCTGAAATTCTTTGTTCGCTTTTATTCGAAATTCCTTCTTCATACGTCAATCACCTTTATAAAATGCATAAGCTTGCGACATAAGGAATCAAAGGGCGCCCATTAACAAGGACACCCGCCATCCTCTTATATAATACTGCTTTTGCCTAAATATCTTAAACGGAAAAAAGACCACTGACGCTTTCAGTGGCCTATGCAGATAATACTTTTCTTCCTTTACGACGGCGACGAGCCAAAACCTTACGTCCATTTTTTGTGCTCATGCGTGTGCGAAATCCGTGAACCTTTTTACGTTTACGATTATTCGGTTGAAACGTTCTTTTCATCTATCATGCACCTCCCAGGGGAAATAAAATATTAGAAAACTTGGCATTCGCAAGCATTTTGGTAAATGCCTTAGTTGCACTTATGCAGAAGGAAAGAATTATTATACTTCCTTCCTGCCATCTTTAAACTAATCCTTCAGACAGTCTAACTAATTATACGTAATACAAGCACCATCTGTCAAGATACAAAACATTCTCCAAACCTTATCTTCCTCCTCGTCATTTTTTCACATTGAGTCAATTTCATAAGTACTTTCTTTTATTTGTAATTCAAACAATAAAACATATTATCGCTTTCATGTTCGTTAAATGCACAACATTGTTGATTGGAACGAAAGGTGGCAACTCCTGCGGGAAAAGCATGAGCCTTGAGACCCCGCAGTGAGCGTAGCGAATGAGGAGGCTCAAGCCATACCCGTGGAAAGCGTCCGCCTGTAGTGGAAATCAACGGGGCTAGCACATATTCGAGTTGTTCAGAATTTCATACTGCTTTTGATTATGAAATTGACTCACATAACATCCTTATTCACAAAAATCTTTCCCATTCTTTTTAATCAAATTTTTTATCCACAGTACATTGTTGTTCCTTTTTCGACATATTTTTCTATCCACAGCAGATATCGACAAGAAATTAACAAAATATAGTGGTGTGGATAACAACTATCTACAACGTATAGTTTTTGTGGATAACTGTCGAAAAACCGTTGCACATTACGATTTTATTTGGTATTATATTTGTGTTTTAGTATGTGGAAAAAGTTTAATTGATTTTTGTTTATCCACAAGTTGTGAATAACCTGTGGATAGTTGTACACATTTATGTTAGTCTTTTATCAACAAGTTAGTGGATATTGTTCATAAGTTTTGTTACAACTTATCTATAAACCAGTCGGCTGTCCACAGATCAGAAAGCAATCATTTTTGATGCAAGATGTTGAGATGAAACCAAAAAATAAGTGGAAATCAGCTGTTTGACAAAGGTTCCATTCCGTTCTCAGCCTGCACACAATACATGCATGAGAACGCAGCTTTTGTTTCTCTATTCAGTGGATAAGAAAAGGCAAGCTAAAACGTTACGCCCTGTTCGTCGAAATCTCCACTTAATGAAATATCACCTTATAGATGCCTTTCCATCTTTAGTATTTACTAAAAAGATTGAGAGAGGCTTTTTTTATCATGATGTCCTGAAAGGAGTGAAAATCGATTTGGAAAACATTGATGAACTATGGATGGCTACATTAGAAGTAATTGAGGAACAAATTAGTAAACCTAGTTATGAAACCTGGTTGAAAAACACGAAAGCATATTCGCTCCATGACAACACACTTACGATTTCAGCTTTAAATGAATTTTCCAAGGATTGGCTGGAAAGCAAATATACCAATTTAATTTCCAATGCTTTATATGAAATTACCGGATCACAATTTCAGGTTAAGTTTGTTATTCCTGAAATAAATACCAACTCAAGTGAATCAAAACCAGCACCAAAACCAACTGCAAATACAAATTCCCAAGGCCAACAAGTTTCAAAAACGATGCTCAATCCGAACTATGTTTTTGACACATTTGTCATCGGATCTGGAAACCGTTTTGCTCATGCTGCATCCCTGGCAGTTGCGGAACAGCCAGCAAATGCCTATAACCCGCTGTTTATTTACGGTGGGGTTGGACTTGGCAAAACACATTTGATGCATGCCATTGGCCATTATGTCCGGGAACATAACCAAAAAGCAAACGTCGTTTATATTACTTCGGAGAAATTTACGAATGAATTTATTAATGCCATTATGGACAATAAATCAAATAATTTTCGTAATAAATACCGAAATGTCGATGTTTTACTGATCGATGATATTCAATTTATTGCTGGAAAAGAATCAACACAGGAGGAATTTTTCCATACGTTTAATGCATTGCATGAAGAAAATAAACAAATCATTATCTCTAGCGATCGGCCACCTAAAGAAATACCGACACTGGAGGATCGCTTGCGTTCGCGCTTTGAATGGGGTCTCATAACGGATATTACCCCACCTGATTTAGAAACGAGAATTGCTATCTTAAGCAAGAAAGCTAAAGCGGAAGGTCTTGACATACCGAGTGAAGTCATGAATTACATCGCCAATCAAATTGATACTAACATCCGGGAGTTAGAGGGTGCATTAATACGTGTCGTTGCTTACTCATCACTGGTAAACCATGATATTGATGCCTCCCTTGCTGCGGACGCCTTAAAAGATATTATCCCAAGCAGCAAGCCAAAAGTCATCACCATTGATAAAATTCAACAGGTTGTAGGTGAGAAGTATAATGTCAAATTAGAGGATTTTGCAGCGAAGAAACGAACTAAATCGATTGCCTTTCCTCGACAAATTGCGATGTATTTAGCACGCGAATTAACCGATTTCTCCTTGCCTAAAATTGGTGATGAATTTGGCGGCCGTGATCATACAACCGTCATTCATGCGCATGAAAAAATAGTTAAGTTACTCGAAAATGATACCTTGCTGGATCGAGAAATTGAGCAAATCAAAGAACAACTGAAATCATTTTAGAATTATATACACATGTGAATAATGTGAACAGCAGAACATATTTATTAACAGTTTATCCACATGTGTATAACAGCGTTTTAAAACTCAAAAATGTACTTATCCACATAATCACAGGACCTATTATTATTACTATTACTTTTTTATAAAAAATAAATATACCATATCAACAATCGCCCTGTTAACAGCAGCCGGCATATGCAATCACCGCTTATGCTGTGACTTCGTATATGTACTCTAACGTCCACATAGGAGGATATATTTCATGAAATTTATAATTCAACGCGACCAATTAATTGCCAGTGTACAGGATGTCATGAAGGCAATTTCAACAAGAACAGCAATCCCAATCTTAACCGGAATGAAAATTGATGCACATCAACATGGAATCACGTTAACTGGCAGTGACTCAGATATTTCCATTGAATCATTTATTCCAGCTGAAGAAGATGGTATTGTTCAAGTAGAAAACATAGAAAATGGAAGTATTGTATTACAAGCCAAATATTTTCCAGAAATTGTACGAAAATTACCAGAAAGCATGGTAGAAATTGAAGCAGATGAAAACTTAAAAGTGACCATTCGCTCCGGTAAAGCAGAATTCAACCTAAATGGTCAAGACGCGGCAGAGTATCCGCAGCTGCCAAAATTACAAACCGAAAATAGTTTTCAAATGCCAACTGATTTACTCAAGAGTTTAATTAAACAAACCGTGTTCGCTGTATCCACCATGGAGACACGTCCCATTTTAACTGGGGTTAATGTAAAGCTTAATGATAATATACTGAGCTTTAATGCAACCGACAGCCACCGTCTTGCATCACGTGATGTTCCTGTGAGCGGTGCAGCTATTGAGTTTTCAAATGTTGTTGTACCAGGAAAAAGCTTAACCGAATTAAATAAAATTTTGACAGATTCTGAGGAACCTGTGGAAATTAGTGTAACCAATAACCAAATCTTGTTTCGAACCAAGCATTTATATTTCTTATCCCGCTTACTAGATGGGAATTATCCAGAAACATCCCGTTTAATCCCTGACCAAAGTAAAACAGAAATTACTGTAAACTCGAAGGATTTACTGCATACAATTGATCGTGCCTCCTTATTAGCAAAAGATGAACGCAATAATGTTGTAAAACTGATAACAAAAAACGATCAAGTATTAGAAATCACTAGTAATTCTCCTGAAATTGGACGCGTTGTTGAGGAAATTTCCGCAGACCTGTTAGAAGGCGAAGAATTAAAAATATCATTCAGTGCGAAATATATGATGGATGCTTTGAAGGCTATTGATAATGACACAGTTAAAATTGAATTTACTGGTGCCATGCGCCCATTTATCATCCGTCCTGTCAACGACGAACCAATTTTGCAACTGATTCTACCTGTCCGCACATACTAATATATGTTAATTCACAAGTATGTAATAAGGCTCTTATCTTATTTGGGTAAGAGCTTTGCGTTGTTTCAATACTACTTATATCCAAACAATTCACAGGTCCTTCCTTCCCTTAATCGTAAAACTTTAGTAGAATAGAGAAAGAACGATTTATGTACGTTGAACAATTTGTAAAAAAGTGGTGAATAGATTGCATAAGAAAATGGAAATAAACACGGAATTCATTACATTAGGTCAATTGTTGAAACTGGCGAATATTTTTGAATCCGGCGGGATGATCAAAGGCTTTTTACAGGAACAAGGCGTTTTACTAAACGGTGAAAGAGAGCATCGTCGTGGTAAAAAGCTCTTTGAGCATGATGTGGTTGAAATTGAACGGAATGGTTCTTATGTTATTGTGAGAAAGTAGGATATCCTAAACAAATGGAAAAAAGAGGAATTTGAATGCATATTCAGCAATTAACCCTGAAAAATTACCGAAATTATGAACAGCTGAACATCGCGTTCGATGATAAAGTGAATCTAATTATTGGTGAAAATGCACAAGGGAAAACAAATTTGATGGAAGCCATTTATGTTTTAGCGTTTACTAAGTCTCATCGAACCTCAAGAGAGAAAGAACTTATCCATTGGGGACAGGAATATGCTAAAATAGAGGGAAGGATAACAAAACGTAACCAATCACTGCCACTTGAAATGGTTATATCCTCCAAAGGAAAAAAAGCAAAGCTGAACCATATAGAGCAAAAACGCCTAAGCGATTATATTGGTGCATTTAACGTCGTCATGTTCGCCCCGGAAGATTTAACGTTAGTAAAAGGTGTACCACAAATTCGCCGGCGATTTATCGATATGGAGCTTGGGCAAATTCAACCTCGTTATGTGTATCATTTAGGACAGTATCAAAAAGTACTAAGGCAACGAAATCATTTATTGAAACAAATGCAACGCCAGCCAGGAGTAAATAAAACGATGCTTACCGTGTTAACCGAACAATTAATTGAGCATGCAGCAACATTGCTGGAGAGACGATTTGGTTTCCTTGATTTATTACGGAAATGGGCCGGTCCCATTCACCAGGGGATAAGTCGTGGATTGGAAAACCTTGAAATCCAGTATTCTCCAACGATTGAAGTATCAGAAACAGCAAATAGGGAGAAAATAGAAACGATATACCTAGAGAAGTTTCAAAGCATTCAGGAAAAGGAAATCGAACGGGGAACGACATTAATCGGTCCACATCGGGATGATTTGCTCTTTTTTGTTAATAACAAGGATGTGCAGACGTTTGGCTCACAAGGACAACAGCGGACAACCGCGTTATCCCTGAAGCTCGCTGAAATTGAGTTGATTTGCAATGAGGTTCGTGAATATCCTGTATTGTTACTTGATGATGTATTAAGTGAATTGGATGATTACCGGCAGTCCCATTTACTCAACACGATTCAAGGAAAGGTGCAAACGTTTGTATCCACAACTAACATTGAGGGAATTAAGCCCAATACCATGAAGGAGGCGGAGCTTTTTCATGTAAAGGATGGAGCAGTAGATACATAGGGGTGGTGAAGCAGGTGTTTATTCATATTGGCAATGATACAGTAATTCAATCAAATGACGTTATTACTATTGTTGATCGAAACGTTGTTACATCATCCTCGATTATGGAGGAGATGATCAACGATGCCCAACGGAGGAAAAAATTAGCTGGTGATATTCCCGATTCAAAGTCCGTTGTAGTAACAAACGATCATATTTATTACAGTTCATTATCTGTGTCCACGCTCAAAAAACGAGCCAGCATGATTTCAACAATAAGCAAACTTGATGATTACTCAGATGAGATTGAGTAAGTATGTAACCATCAAGTACTTTTTATTTTTCAATAACAAACAGTATAAACAGCTGTAACAATCAAATCAATACCTTTTAAAAGAGAGCATCTCTTGTATATAGAAATGTGGGTGAAAAGATGTCAATAAATGACAGAGTATCAGAAAATCAAGCCTATAATGCCGACCAGATCCAGGTACTTGAAGGACTGGAAGCTGTTCGTAAACGGCCAAGTATGTACATTGGTTCAACAAGTGGAAAAGGCTTGCATCATCTTGTATGGGAAATTGTAGATAACAGTATTGACGAAGCATTGGCAGGATACTGCGACCATATCCAAGTGATTATCGAAAAAGATAACAGTATCACCGTGAAAGATAATGGCCGGGGGATCCCCGTTGACATTCAAAAGAAAACCGGAAAACCAGCACTCGAAGTAATCATGACTGTCCTTCATGCAGGAGGAAAATTTGGCGGTGGAGGCTACAAAGTTTCCGGCGGCTTGCACGGTGTTGGTGCTTCTGTTGTAAATGCGCTGTCTACTAATTTGGAAGTGTATGTTCATCTTAATGGAAAAATCCATTATCTTGCATTTGAAAAGGGCGTTCCATTACATGAAATTAAAGTAATTGGTGAAACAGAAATTACTGGTACCATCACACACTTTAAGCCTGATGCGGAAATCTTTACGGAAACAACAACATTTGAATTTGAGATTCTGCAGCAGCGTGTACGAGAATTAGCCTTTTTGAACAAAGGAATCCGGATTTCCCTTGAAGATAAGCGTACAGATGAAGAACCAGTGACGTATCATTATGAGGGTGGAATCAAGTCGTACGTTGAGTATATTAACCGGACCAAAGAAGTATTGCATGCGCCATTTTATGCTGAAACAGAAGAACAAAAAATTACGGTAGAAGTTGCGATCCAATATAACGATGGATTTGCCAGTAATATCTATTCATTCGCTAACAATATTCATACCTATGAAGGTGGAACACATGAATCAGGGTTTAAAACAGGGTTAACCCGGGTGATTAATGATTATGCTCGAAAAAACAGTTTGTTTAAAGAAAATGATCCGAATTTATCCGGTGACGATGTTCGGGAAGGGTTAACTGCGATCGTGTCTATTAAACATCCCGATCCACAATTTGAAGGACAAACAAAAACAAAACTTGGAAATAGTGAAGTACGAACGATTACTGATGCTGCCTTTAGTGAACTGTTTTCCACGTTTTTATTTGAAAATCCGACAACGGCAAAAATAATTGTTGAAAAAGGATTAATGGCTTCACGTGCACGGATGGCTGCTAAAAAGGCCCGGGAATTGACACGAAGGAAAGGTGCATTGGAAGTATCTAATTTGCCAGGAAAACTTTCTGATTGTTCGTCAAGAGATGCAAGTATTAGTGAACTGTATATCGTTGAGGGTGATTCCGCAGGCGGATCAGCAAAACAGGGACGTGACCGGCATTTCCAAGCTATCCTGCCATTACGTGGTAAGATTTTAAATGTTGAAAAGGCACGCTTGGACAGAATTTTATCAAATAATGAAGTTCGGGCAATGATTACAGCTTTAGGTACTGGGATTGCGGAGGACTTTGACATTACAAAAGCACGCTATCATAAAGTCGTCATTATGACCGACGCCGATGTCGATGGTGCCCATATCCGAACCTTATTATTAACCTTTTTCTATCGCTATATGCGCCCATTGATTGAATATGGCTATATTTATATTGCCCAGCCACCGCTTTATAAAGTACAGCAAGGAAAAACTGCTCATTATGCATATGATGACAAAGAGCTTGACCGAATTTTAGCTGAGATTCCTAAAACCCCAAAACCAGGATTACAGCGGTATAAAGGTCTTGGAGAAATGAATGCTGAGCAGTTATGGGAAACAACAATGGATCCAGAAACAAGAACGTTATTGCAAGTAGAACTTACCGATGCAATTGATGCAGACCAGGTATTTGACGCTTTAATGGGTGATAAGGTCGAGCCAAGACGTCACTTTATTGAGGAAAATGCACAATATGTCAAAAACCTGGATGTATAAGATAGCATCAGGATGGTATAAAGACGAGGTCGGAATCAGGAGGTAAAGTAAATGGCGGATCAACAACGTCCAAATGTTCTAGGGGTCAATCTTAGTCAGGAGATGCGTACATCTTATCTTGACTATGCCATGAGTGTTATTGTATCACGTGCACTGCCAGATGTACGTGACGGTTTAAAACCTGTTCATCGCAGAATATTATATGCCATGAACGATTTAGGTATGCATGCAGATAAAGCATATAAAAAATCTGCCCGTATTGTCGGTGAAGTAATTGGTAAATACCATCCACACGGTGATTCGGCTGTTTATGAATCCATGGTACGTATGGCACAGGATTTTAGCTATCGTAACATGCTTGTGGATGGACACGGAAACTTTGGCTCGGTAGATGGTGATTCAGCTGCTGCAATGCGGTATACAGAGGCACGGATGTCCAAAATATCGATGGAATTATTACGTGATATCAATAAGGATACAATTGATTATCAGGATAACTATGACGGTTCAGAACGTGAGCCTGTCGTGTTTCCATCACGTTTTCCCAATTTACTTGTGAATGGAACATCTGGTATAGCGGTTGGGATGGCTACCAATATTCCACCACATAATTTAGGTGAAACCATTGATGCGGTTCTTGCAGTTAGTAAAGATCCGGAAATTTCCATCGATGAATTAATGGAGAACTATATTTTTGGTCCTGACTTTCCAACTGCCGGGCAAATTCTTGGCCGTAGTGGTATTCGTAAGGCATATGAAACGGGTAAAGGGTCCATTACCATCCGGGCGAAGGTAAATATTGAGGAACAGGCAAATGGCAAAGCAACCATCATCGCTACGGAACTTCCATATCAGGTCAATAAGGCAAAGCTAGTAGAAAAAATCGCCGAACTTGTCCGGGATAAACGTTTGGAAGGAATTACCGATTTACGTGATGAGTCTGATCGAAATGGCTTACGTGTCGTAATTGAGCTGCGTCGGGATGCGAATCCAAATGTAGTCTTAAATAATTTATATAAGTACACGGCGCTCCAGACTACATTTGGGATTAATATGCTGGCGCTAGTCGATGGACATCCTAAGGTGCTAACAATCAAACAATGTCTCATGCATTATTTGGATCACCAAAAGGTTATTATTAAGCGTCGTACTGCTTTTGAGTTAAGAAAAGCAGAAGCCCGTGCCCATATTCTAGAGGGCTTGCGTGTAGCGCTGGACCATCTGGATGAAGTTATTTCCCTGATTCGTAATTCGAAAACAACGGATATTGCCCGCGACGGGTTAATGGAGCGCTTTCAGCTTTCGGAAAAACAGGCACAAGCCATCCTGGATATGCGTCTGCAGCGGTTAACAGGATTAGAACGGGAAAAGATTGAGAATGAGTACAACGAACTCAAGCAATTGATTGAAGAATTACGCGCTATTTTAGCAGATGATGAAAAGGTATTGGAAATTATTCGTGATGAATTAACCGAGATCAAGGAACGATACGGTGACGAACGTCGTACGGAGATTATGTCCGGTGGTGCAGACTTTTTTGAGGATGAGGATCTCATTCCAGAAGAAAATATCGTTATCACCCTGACACATAAGGGTTACATTAAGCGTCTTCCATCATCGACCTATCGCACACAAAAGCGTGGCGGCCGGGGAATCCAGGGTATGGGAACCAATGAGGACGATTTTGTAGAGCATTTGGTATCGACATCCACTCATGATACTGTACTTTTCTTTACCAATAAGGGGAAGGTATATAAAACAAAAGGGTATGAAATTCCAGAATTTAGTCGTACTGCGAAGGGAATTCCAATCATTAACCTCTTGCAGGTAGAACAAGGGGAATGGGTGAATGCTGTCATTACGGTCAGCGAATTTGCCGATGACTGGTATTTCTGTTTCACGACGAAATATGGAATATCGAAGCGGACAAAGCTGTCCCAATTCGCGAACATCCGAAAAGGCGGCCTCATTGCCTTAAATGTACGGGAGGATGACGAGCTTATCTCGGTACGTTTAACCGATGGATCGAAACATATTATGATCGCCACCCGAAATGGTTACCTGATCCGCTTCCCAGAGGAACAAATTCGCTCTATGGGTCGTACAGCTGCCGGAGTCAAAGGTATTTCATTACGCGGTGATGATAAAGTTATCTCTATGGAAATCCTTGAGGAAGGGTCTAATATCCTAAATGTCACTAGTAAAGGATATGGCAAACAAACACCAGAAGCAGAATATCGGGTAACGAATCGTGGTGGTAAAGGAATATTCACCTGCAATGTAACAGAAAAAACCGGTCATGTCGTCGCAGTAAAGGCTGTTACAGGTGAAGAAGATATGATGCTGATTACGGTTGCAGGCGTATTAATTCGCATTCCTGTAGAAGGCATTTCCGAAACGGGAAGAAACACACAAGGTGTCCGTTTGATTCGTTTACATGATGAAGAAGAAGTTGCAACGGTTACCATGGTTGAACGTGATGATGAGGAAAATGAAGAAGAAACCGTATCAGAACCAGAAGCTGAAAAAATAGAAGAAGCAGAAGAGAACGGTGAACAAGAATAATGCCTGGATGCAGGAGTTCGTTCAAAACGTATGGATAAGCGAATCGAAATGACGTTTGTAACATCCTCATAAAGGCTTCTCAAAGGCGATCAATGCAAACAGACTGCTGTGCTATTGTGTCGCCTTATTTTTACAATTTAAACCGTAAGCTATATAGCAACAGTCGAGATGAAATAAGCATTATACAACGAGTCCTGGGAGGAGAGGAAAATGCAGGTAGATTCATCACAGCTTGTGCCTGGATGCATATTGATGCGTGATATTCTTGGCAAAACAAATAGGCCGATTATTCCAATGAATACGGTTTTGACTGAACAACACATTACGATACTGGAAAAGTTTATGGTTCCAACCGTGGAAGTAGCTGCCAAACTACAGACAGGCGAGCGCTTCACCCCAACATACATAAGTAATGAAACAACAGAAGAAAAAGGCAAGTCTCAACTAAAAAACATCACTCCAGCTTGGCGGGATCAGTATAGTAAAGCTGTGAAACAGTACCGGCGGATGTTCACCGGCTTGCAAAATGGAGCCATGCTTGATATAGCTGCAATTAGAAAATTAGTTACCCCCTTGTTGAAGCGGGTAACAGAAATTGGTTCAGGCGTATTCACCCTGGATCGTGATGTAACAAAACAAAATTATTTTTATCATCACAGTGTTGCCGTTGGAGTATTAGCAGCCTATATAGCGCAAAAAATGGGATATTCAAAGCAGAAGCAATTACAAATTGGATTGGCTGGATTGTTGGCAAATTGCGGGATGGCAAAGCTTGATATAGAGACAATCCAAAAAGAAGACGAACTGACGGCAGTGGAACGGACTGAAGTTAGAAACCACCCAACATACGCTTACAAATGGATCCGGGATGATACCACCATCCATGATAAGGTGAAATTAGCTGTCCTGCAGCATCATGAACGATTGGATGGCAGCGGTTACCCACTTGGACTAACCAAGCAAAATATTCATTCCTATGCACGAATTATTGCTGTTTGTGATAGCTATCACGCCATCATTTGTGAACGTCCATACCAGCAAAAGCAATCGCCACTTCAAGCGATGGAGGAAATACTCTCTGAGGGAATTGTACGATTGGACCAACAAGTAGTCCGCACGCTGACTGGCAGCTTGCGTAATTTTTTAATCGGCGCACACGTCCGGCTTTCCAATCAGAAACTGGCTGAGATCGTTTTTATAGAGGAAAAGCACCCAACGAAACCCATTGTAAAATTAGATGCTACCGGTGAGGTCATATCTCTAAAAACGAATACCACATTGGTTATGGAAGAAATAGACCTATCGTGCCAGGAAGCTTAGCGAATGGTTGGGCTGGACGGACGGGACTTTTTATCCTGATGATGAACAATTACAGATGTAGTTTCATACGTGGTTGATATATTGCAACGTAAGGAGCCTGTTCATTTTCGATAACATGTGCTAATGCCGCCGTCCAGCTAGCGAAGGAAATACTTGCCCATGATGAGGCCCGAAATGTTGCCGGAATTCCGGGAACAGTGGCTTCATCCAAGCGATGAGGCCACGAACGAAGGAATTTTTCTCGCCTTCGTGGCTTCATTAAAATGATGAGACCCGAAAACGAAGCTGAAATTCCAGGCAAAGTGGCTTCATTGATGTTATGAAGACATGTATTTCATTCGTTCGTACGCCGCACCCGCAATTTCTATCCAATCTAATTGACTCAATCTAATTAGATAGTCAATTCCTGCGCTAATAAAAACGGTATTTTTTCCGTAGCCGTTAGCAGAAACTGTTTAATCAGTGGAAAATCGATGTCGGATTTTGCTGTTAGTAGTTCTCCCCACCATTCCGTTTCATATCGACTGATCATGCTCAAATTATAAAGCAGCAGATAATGGATTAGCGCTTCAGGTATTGCCAGATAGTAGTCTCTGTCGCTTGGAAAGTAAATCGTTCCATTCTGGTGACAAAAAAACGGTCCGTTTGAACAGAGGATTGGTCTATCTAATTCAATATGAATGTGCTTGGCTTGTAGGGAAATGTCGCGAATGACAGGTATGTGTGCTGAAATACGATGGACAAATGCTTTTTGTGTTAAACAGTAATCATCTAAAATGGTTGCTGGAAAGAGGAGTCGATTGTTGTCGTTTCTTCCAACGACAGTTAGCTTCGATTGACCGGAAAACGCCCATAAATCATTCATTTCCGGAAGAAGTGAAAATAATTTTCCCATCTTGATTTTCGCTAAACGAAGGCTGTCCATGTTATATACATGTTTCGCCGCATAAGAGAATAACCCATTATGCTGTATCTTTACCTCGTCATTTACAAATGTATATTGTTTTTTTTTCCGTTTTCTTGTTGAAACGCCGTGCGCCAGAATGGAGGTGGATTCTGGATAATTTGGACGTTTCGTTAATAGGCATGCCTTCAATAAATGGGTTAAGCCATAAAAAAGTAGAATTGGCTGCATGAACATAGGAGAATGCCGACTAGCAGTGAAAAATTGATTGCCATGGTCAAGGTAGTACATGAATGCGGTACAGTTTTCATAGCTTTTTGCCTTCGCTTCTCCACTGTTGAGTCTTGTGTATTGTTGCTCTAAATAACTCTGGGCAGTCTCTTGGGATTGTAAATATGTGTAGAATAATGCTGGATCCTCTTGTGTCATAGTTAACCCCTTATGGAATGAAAAGATTTTGAATCTACTTTCTTTTTATAGAAAGCTAACTTTTATTGAAAAAGCAGGTTAGATGTCGTATTGTAAATAACAATAATAATTAGTTTAACCTAGTACTTATAAATATACACAAACGATTACATCAAAGGAGGAGATGTCATGCGAACGGATAAGTTTGCCAAAGAGGGATTAACGTTTGACGATGTATTACTCATACCAGCTAAATCAGATGTCCTGCCAAAGGAAGTAACACTGGCAACGCAACTATCAGCTAAGATCAAGCTTAATGCCCCATTGATTAGTGCTGGAATGGATACAGTAACCGAGGCAAGTATGGCAATTGCCATGGCCCGTCAAGGTGGTTTGGGTGTCATTCATAAAAATATGTCGATTGAAGAACAAGCTGGGGAAGTGGACCGGGTCAAACGGTCAGAAAGTGGTGTCATTACGAATCCATTTTTCCTGACTCCGGATCATCAAGTCTATGATGCAGAACATTTAATGGGTAAATTTCGCATTTCGGGAGTCCCAATCGTGAATAACTTTGACGAACAAAAACTGGTGGGGATTTTGACGAATCGTGATTTACGGTTCATTCAAGATTATTCGACATTAATTAAAGATGTCATGACGAGTGAAAATCTTGTCACTTCACCAGTGGGAACCACGCTTGATCAAGCAGAAAAGATACTGCAGCAGCATAAAATTGAAAAGCTGCCATTAATCGATGACCGGGGAGTTTTAAAAGGATTGATCACGATTAAGGACATTGAAAAAGCGATTGAATTTCCAAATGCTGCTAAAGATGAACATGGCCGGTTATTGGTTGCTGCAGCAGTTGGGGTGACCGCTGATGGCATGAAACGTATTGAAAAGCTCGTCGAAGCTGGCGTAGACGCGATTGTTATTGATACGGCGCATGGTCACTCGATGGGAGTAATTGATCAGATACGCAAGATAAGAGAAGCATACCCTGATATAGATATTATTGCCGGTAACGTGGCAACTGCGGAAGCAACAAAAGATCTCATTGAGGCTGGGGTAACAACAGTGAAGGTTGGAATTGGACCAGGATCCATTTGCACGACCAGAGTTGTTGCTGGAGTCGGCGTACCACAAATCACAGCGGTTCATGATTGTGCACAAATGGCTGAGCAGTATGGTGTGGCAGTAATCGCTGACGGTGGGATTAAATATTCCGGTGATGTTGTCAAAGCGATCGCAGCTGGTGCCCATGCGGTAATGCTTGGCAGTATGTTTGCTGGCGTTTCGGAAAGCCCTGGTGAAACAGAAATTTTCCAAGGCAGACGCTACAAAGTCTATCGGGGAATGGGATCAGTCGGTGCGATGAAGGCTGGCTCGAAGGATCGTTATTTCCAGGAGTCATCAGAAACGAAAAAGCTTGTCCCAGAGGGCATTGAAGGCCGAGTTGCATATAAAGGACCACTCGCTGATACGGTTCACCAGCTGTTAGGAGGATTACGTTCGGGGATGGGGTATTGTGGTGCTGCAACCATCCATTCACTGCGGGAAGATGCTCGATTTACTCGTATTACGAATGCCGGATTGCGGGAAAGTCATCCACATGATGTCCAAATAACGAAAGAAGCTCCAAACTATTCGGTGTAAGTTTTGCTTAGAGAGAATATGTACCGACGTTATATTAAAGTTAGATTACATGATGCCTGCTAAAAAAATGACAGACCTGTTTAAACCCCTGTTATGATGCAAGGGAAACGGGCTTGGTCTGGTATATTTTCCTATAAAAAATTTACTAGATAGGGACTATTCCCTGTCTATTTTTTTATCATTTCTTATGGTAAAATACTAAAGATGCATACTATTTTTCGGTGGAGGTAGAAAAGGTGAAACACACGTTACAGAAGAAATTGTCACTATTACTTGCCATGCTTGTTCTAATGGCATCGTTTTTAGTACAACCATTTACGGTACAAGCAGCAGCAGTAGACATTGATGCGGAAACAGCTATTCTAGTTGATGCAAATACAGGGAAGATTCTTTATTCCAAAGACCCTGATGTCGCACTCCCTCCAGCTAGTATGACCAAAATGATGACCGAATACCTTGTATGGGAAGCTATCGATAAAGGTCAAATCAGCTGGGATACAACAACACAGATTAGTGATTATCCATACAGTATATCTGCAGATAATATTGCTTCTGGTATTGGCTTAACACAAAATAAAGATTATACGGTTGAAGAACTCTATAAGGCCATGGCCATTAATTCGGATAATGGCACAACGATTGCGCTTGCCGAGTTAATCGCTGGTTCTGAAGGGGACTTTGTTAAGCTTATGAATAAAAAGGCAAAGGAAATGGGACTGCCAGATTATAAGTTTGTCAATTCAACCGGGTTGGCCAATGCGGATCTTGGTGATAATTACCCAAAAGGTACAAAAGCGAATGATGATAATTTAATGTCGGCCAGATCGGCTGCCATGCTTGCCTATCATCTGGTGAAGGATTATCCGGAGGCATTGGAAATTTCCAGCGTGCCAGAGGCAA
Organism: Lentibacillus songyuanensis; assembly: GCF_039548255.1. NCBI lineage: Bacteria > Bacillati > Bacillota > Bacilli > Caryophanales > Bacillaceae > Lentibacillus > Lentibacillus songyuanensis. The sequence goes on along the minus strand of NZ_JBCLVH010000001.1, from coordinate 84,370 downwards.
AATTTGAGGATAAGACGATACGTAATTGGAACTGGATGTTAAAGCATGACGAAAAGGATGCAAGTTCGTTAACCCAATTTTACTACGAAGGGGTAGACGGTTTAAAAACTGGTTTTACAGATGCTGCTGGTTATTGTTTCACCAGTACCGCTGAGCGCGACGGTCAACGTCTGATCTCTGTGGTGATGAAGACCAAAAGTGATAAAGCACGTTTTAAACAAACAGCCAAATTACTGGACTATGGTTTTCAAAATTTCCAAACCAAAGAGTTGTTTGCAAAGGGTTACCAACTAAAGGATAAAAAAACCCTGCCGGTTACCAAAGGCAAAGAAAAAACAGTTGGAATTGCAATCAACCAAGCAGTAAAAACACCAGTTAAAAATGGGGATGAAAAAGAGTATTCCCTTGAATATCATATTGATAAAGATAAACTGAGTGAAGATGGTGAATTAAAAGCACCGGTTAAAAAGGGTGAAAAGATCGGTACTGCCGAGATCAAATATAATGGTGAAAAAGATGATGGTTTTATCACTGATAAAAGTGGATCTGATCAAGTTGATATTGTGACAACAGATTCCGTGGATAAAAAGAATTGGTTTATGCTTTTACTTGGATCTATTGGACATTTCTTCAGCAATCTATTTTCAACAATTGCTGATACTGTAAAGGGCTGGTTTTAGTGCTATAATAAAAGATAAAAAATGACAAGGGGGAATTTGGAATGGGGAATACAGGCACAGACCGTGTAAAGCGTGGAATGGCTGAAATGCAAAAAGGCGGCGTCATTATGGATGTTGTTAATGCAGAACAGGCAAAAATAGCGGAACAAGCTGGGGCAGTTGCTGTAATGGCATTGGAACGCGTTCCATCCGATATTCGTGCTGCTGGTGGTGTTGCGCGTATGGCGGATCCAACGATCACGGAGGAAGTTTTAAATGCAGTATCCATTCCAGTAATGGCAAAAGCACGTATTGGCCATATTGTGGAAGCACGTGTGTTAGAAGCAATGGGTGTGGACTATATTGATGAAAGTGAAGTACTAACACCTGCTGATGACGTATTTCACTTGAAAAAATCAGATTATACCGTACCATTTGTTTGCGGCTGCCGTAATTTAGGAGAAGCAGCCCGCCGAATTGGTGAAGGTGCTTCTATGCTGCGAACAAAAGGGGAACCTGGAACAGGAAATATTGTGGAAGCTGTCCGGCATATGCGTCAAGTACAGTCGGAAATCCGCAAGCTTACCGCAATGTCTGCTGATGAAGTCATGACTTTTGCCAAAGAAATTGGTGCACCATATGAACTTCTATTACAAATTCGCGAAGAAGGCCGTCTTCCGGTTGTTAACTTTGCTGCTGGCGGTGTTGCGACACCAAGTGATGCAGCCTTGATGATGGAATTAGGTGCTGACGGTGTATTTGTTGGTTCTGGTATTTTTAAATCGGATAATCCGGAACGATTTGCTAAAGCGATTGTCGAAGCAACCACACATTACACGGATTATGCATTGATTGCTGAGCTTTCTAAAGGGCTTGGAACGGCCATGAAAGGCATTGAAATGAGTACACTTCAGGCTAGTGACCGCATGCAGGATCGCAGTGAGTAGAAAGAAGGAATCTCCGATGACAACGATTGGTGTACTAGCATTACAAGGTGCTGTTCGTGAGCATATGCGTTCGGTGGAGCAAGCAGGAGCAAAGGCTATAGAAATTAAGCGGAAGGAACAGCTGGAAGCAATCGATGGGTTGATTTTGCCTGGTGGGGAAAGTACGACAATGCGCCGGTTGATTGACAGTTATCATTTCTCTGCTGCCATTCGAAAATTTGGTTCACAGGGCAAGCCGATTTTTGGTACTTGTGCTGGTCTTATCCTATTGGCACGTGCGATTGAGGGTCAAGAAGCCCATCTCGGGTTAATGGATATGAAAGTAGCCCGAAACGCATTTGGACGCCAGGTGGCAAGCTTTGAAGCCGAGCTTTCGATTGCCCATGTTGCGGATGACTTTAATGCTGTCTTTATCCGTGCACCATATATACTGGAAACTGGTAAGGATGTTGAGGTGCTGGCAACGTATGATGATAAAATCGTTGCGGCCAAACAAGGGAATTATGTTTGCACTGCTTTTCACCCGGAATTAACCGATGATAATCGATTTATGGAATATTTTTATCAGTTAGTGGAAGACTCAGTAAAAACACTTGCTTCTTAAGCTGTTATTAGCTATGATGTTAGATAATAAAGAACGAAAAAGTAATGACGGGAAATAGTAACAGGATTACTTGCTAAAGAGAGTCGATGGCTGGTGGGAATCGATGCAGGTATGCTGTGAATCCATCCTTGAACTGGTTTGCTGAAATGAGTAAGTAAACCCGGTTAATCACCGTTATTGTATGGAGCCGGAAGAATCTTTTCTTCAACAAGGGTGGTAACGCGGGAATATACTCTCGTCCCTATTTTTAGGGGCGGGGGTTTTTTGCTTTATATGGATGAAATAGGAGGAAAATAATCATGCTTGATATGAAGTATTTACGTAACAATTATGATGAGGTAAAGGGGAAATTGGCGCATCGCGGTGAGGATTTATCAGAGCTTGAGAAATTTGGGAAGCTTGATACACAACGCCGTCAATTGATTGCGGAAACGGAACAATTGAAAGCAAAACGCAACGAAGCGTCACAACAAATATCGGCACTAAAAAAGGAAAAGAAGGATGCTGATGCTGTCATCAAAGAAATGCGTCAGGTGGGTGAACAAATCAAAGCCTTTGATACCGAGCTTAAAGAGATTGAAGAGAAGCTGTCACATATTATGCTCTCTATTCCAAATATCCCTCATGAAAGTGTGCCCGTTGGCGAAGATGAGGAGGATAATGTGGAAATACGTCAGTGGGGAGATATCCGTGCATTTACATTTTCAGCAAAACCGCATTGGGATATTGCTACTGATTTAGATATTCTTGACTTTGAGCGGGCGGGAAAGGTAACTGGAAGTCGATTTGTTTACTATAAAGGACTGGGTGCCCGTCTGGAGCGCGCATTGCTTAACTTTATGATGGATTTGCATGCAGATGAGCACGGCTATGAAGAAATGCTGCCGCCGTATATGGTGAATCGGACAAGTATGACAGGGACCGGGCAGCTGCCGAAGTTTGAGGAAGATGCGTTTAAAATTTCCGACTGGGATTATTTCCTGATTCCGACCGCAGAAGTACCGGTAACCAATTATTATCGTGGGGAGATTTTAAAAGCAGCAGATTTGCCAAAAAAATACGTTGCCTTTAGTGCCTGTTTCCGTTCTGAAGCGGGTTCAGCCGGACGGGATACACGCGGCCTCATTCGTCAGCATCAATTCAATAAAGTAGAACTCGTTCATTTTACCAAACCGGAAGATTCGTATGTTACATTAGAAGCTTTAACGGGTCATGCGGAAAAGGTGCTGCAGCTATTGAAATTACCATACCGTGTGATGAGCATGTGCACTGGTGACTTAGGGTTTACCGCTGCGAAAAAGTATGATATTGAAGTATGGATTCCGAACCAGGAAACATACCGGGAAATTTCTTCTTGCTCCAACTTTGAGGATTTCCAGGCAAGACGGGCAGGTATTCGCTATCGCAGAGAAGACAATGGCAAACCAGAATTTGTCCATACCTTGAATGGATCTGGGCTGGCACTCGGCCGAACAGTTGCCGCCATCCTGGAAAATTATCAGCAGGAAGATGGAACGGTTGCGGTTCCGGAAGTATTGCAACCGTATATGGGTGGAAAGAAAGTAATCAAATAAGTAACGTTTTAAAAAACCTGGATGTGTAAGACTCAGTCCAGGTTTTTTATTCCGCCTTAACGGGCAGTAAGACCCCCACTTCAAGATTTTGAGGGGAAACAAAAAAAGATAATTGGGGGTCAACTGCATGACAAAGGTCCGATGCTGTTCGAGCCTGCACGATGCAGGTTACAAAGGCGTTGCAACAGGATGTTGCGAACTTAGCCTTTGTTCCTCTATTCAGGGGAGAAAGGGAAACCCCCACTGAATGAAGTTTCACTTTATTCTATTGATGTTTTAGCATCTTAACTAAAAATGGGAGAGAGAAAAGAATTATTTCTCGCCTAGTCTCTCTTCAACAAAGTTACCTAATTCATCGGCAAATTCATCAAGCTTTTTAGGTGTGATATCATCTTTATTTGTTCCTTCTCCTTCGTGTTTTCAACTGTTCCATCTTCAAATTGCAGCCATAAACTCCAACTGTATCCATCCTGGTAGGAATTCGGTCTTCCATGTATAATCTGTTTTCCAATTTTTCTTGCTGAATCCTCGTGTCCAGTTACAGTCAAATACAAAGTGAAAATAATTAAGAAGCAAACGATTTTTTCATGGGTTGTCACCTGCTATTCCATTAATTGTTTTGATTCAGTTAGAAATTGTTCGATGCTTTGTATTCCTGCATTATTGATTGTCTTCCTCTTTTTACATACAGAATGTCTCTAAAACCCATGGCGCAGGGGAGACATATAAATACATTGAAAAGTTTTTATTTTATGTGTCAACTTTTTAGAATTATTTAGATATTGATAAATATAATTATAACTAGAGTGAACATAAATAAACATCAATGATCATCAATGAACGCTGGCGAGGAGTGGAGATATGGAAATGAAGGACACTGTGAATTCAAGAGCTTATCGGTTGATTGAGCCGGAAAAATTTGAAGAAGTGATCATTCAACATACAATCAACAATAATCAAGTTGTGGTACAACCAAGTCTAGCGAGTATATGTCATGCAGATACTCGTTATTATACCGGACAACGACGAAAAGAAGCTTTGCAAAGGAAGCTTCCTATGGCTCTATTCCATGAAGGGATTGGTCATGTCGTAACGTCAAAGAGTAGATCCTTTAGTAAGGGCCAACGTGTTGTTATTGTTCCTAATATCCCTGCAAGACGCTTGAATACAATCGAGGATAACCTAACCTCTAATGGGCGAGCTGTGAAGGATAATTATTTACCAGACAGTGTTTTCCTGGGCAGTGGTTATGATGGGATTGGACAGCAGTATGTGGTACTTCCCGCAGAAAATGTGATAGCTATACCTAATGATGTTCCGGATGAAATTGCTGTTTTGGCTGAACTGACTTCTGTATCATTACATGCTGCTAGTAATGTACGCGATTACTTAGACGATGGTAAAGTAGCTGTTTTTGGAGATGGCCCGGTCGGTTACTTGACGGCAGCCGCATTACATCATGTTTTTGGTATATCAAAAGAAAATCTGTTCGTTTTTGGTGCTGTAAGTGAGAGATTGGCACATTTTGATTTTGCGACAACATATCTTGTGCAACATTTCAATTTTAGAGAGGAGGCTAATGTTGTAGCGGTAATGGAATGCACAGGAGGAGCATTCAGCAAAAGTGCTATTAATCAAGCAATTGATTTAATCGAGCCACAAGGAAAGATTATCTTAATGGGGGTATCAGAAGAACATGTGCCTATTAATACAAGAGACATTCTTGAGAAGGGATTAACGGTTTATGGCAGCTCTAGAAGTACAGAAGAGGAATTTAAAAGACTAATGAATGCTTTTCAGAGTCAAGCATATCAGCATTCGTTGCAGAAGCTATTACCGGATCAAAAAGAATTAATTAGAAATGCAAAGGATTTAGAAATAGCGATGAATAAAGCTACCAAAAACAAGGACTGGAGAAAGACCTTCTTATCCTTTGCCTGGAATTAATGTCCTCGAAATGGTATTTTAATCAGCCTCATGCGTGAGTTTGGAGACATGAATGAAAAGGAACTTCATTATGCATAACAAGGGAGGAAAGGAAGTTGAAAAAAGCCTTTACGTTTATTTCGATCATTTGTGTGTTATTTTTAGCTGCTTGCGGAAGTAGTGAAACATCTAACGGGGATAAAGGCTCATATGATAAATTGACGCTGTATACGCCTATGCCGGAAGAAAACGCAGAAGCATATATAAAAAAGTTTGAAGAAGATACTGGGATTGAAGTTAATTATACCCGTCTTAGTACAGGAGAGATCCTGGCCAAACTGAAAAGTGAAAAAGGCCGTAGTGATGCAAGTATATGGTTTGCTGGACCATCTGATAGTTTCATTGAAGCAGATAAGGAGGGTCTGTTGGAAAAATATGACCCTGATAACCTGGAAAATCTGGATGAAATTGATGAAAATGCAATGATAGAGGATGCTAGCTGGCTCCCGATTTATCAAGGACCCATAGCCTTTGCATCCAATGAAGATTGGCTGAAGGAAAACAATGTGGAGGCGCCAACGAGCTGGGATGATCTATTAAAACCAGCGTTTAAAAATAATATAATGCTGGCCCACCCTGGAGCATCAGGAACTGGATATCAGTTTATATCAACACTTGTTCAATATATGGGAGAAGATGAAGCATTCGATTACTTAAAAGCGTTTAATAAAAATGTAAAACAATGGACGAAAGGTGGTTCAGCAAACGCACAATTTATTGGGCAAGGTGAAGTTGGTACTGGGCTTGCCTTTGCTCAGGATTTGTTACCGCTTAAAGAGGAAGGATATCCTATTAAAATCACTTATCCTGAGGATGGTGTATCTGTAGCTATTGAAGGGGCAGCTAAAATAAAGGGCGGACCGGAAAAAGAAAAGGAAAATGCAAAAAAGTTTATGAAATGGATCAACAGTAATGAAGGACAAAATGTGTATGCGGATACTGGTTTCTACCATCTTCCCGTAATACCGGACGCTAAAATACCCGAGGGTGCTCCGGATTTGCGTAAATTAAATGTAGCTGAGACAGATAATGTTTGGGCAAGTGAACATCGTGATGAACTAGTTGATAAATTTGAACGAGAGGTTCAGTCAGAAGATGCGGCTAGTGACAAATAACTAACTTTTTCAAATTTTGCTTTATCTAAACCGCTTAAATATGGTGAAGCCTTTATATTGGTGAGTCAATTCCATAAGTAGTTTCATTTATCCCGCCTTAACGGGCAGTAAGACCCCCATTTCAAGAATTTGAGGGGCAACTAAAAAAAATAAGTGGGGGTCAACTGCTCATAAAGGTCCGATTCTGTTCGGTCCTGCATGATGCAGATCACAAAGGCGTTGCAACAGGATGTTGCGTTCTTAGCCTTTGTTCTCCTGTCTCAGTGGGGAAGAAAGGGCAGGCTAAAACCATCACGTCCTTATGCCTTCGCCTGCACTAGCTCGTCTGAGTGCATCGGCCCCCCACAGAATGAAGTTTCACTTTATTTGTAACCCGAACAATAAAACATATTATCGCTTTCATGTTTGTTCGTTAAACGCACAACATTGTTGATTGGAACGAAAGGCGGCGACTCCTACGGGAAAAGGCATAAGCCTTGAGACCCCGCAGTGAGCGTAGCGAATGAGGAGGCTCAAGCCATGCCCGTGGAAAGCGTCCGCCTGTAGTGGAAATCAACGGATCTAGCACATATTTGAGTTGTTCGGGATTTCATACTGCTTTTGAATGACGAAATTGACTCTGGCAAATAGAAAAAGAACTGCTTGAAATAATGGCGTGATTCTAAAATAATAACTTTCTGATATGGAGGATTTATTACATTGTCTTATTCAAGTGTCGTTGGGAAATCGTTCAAAAATAAGCTGAAAGCAATCACAAAGAATCCATATTTATTTGGGTTAGTCACTTTGGTGTTACTATCACTTCTTTTATTTTCGGTTTATCCGATCTATAGTATTTTCAAAACAATTTTTGTCGGTGAGAATGGATTGGATTTTCAAGCAGTGCAAAATCTCTTTGACAAGCCGCGTATCTATCAAACGGTATGGAATAGTCTGGAGCTTGGCATTTCATCGGCAATCATTAGCACGTTGATAGGGTTTATTTTTGCTTATTCCGTAGCAAGAACGCGTATGTTTGGCAGGAAATTTTTTAATTTTATTGCTGTATTTCCGGTTATTTCTCCTCCCTTTGTATTAGCGTTAGCTATGATTTTACTCTTTGGGAGTTCCGGCTTAATTTCTAGAGAAATATTTGGGATGCAAAGCACCGATGTTTATGGTTTTAAAAGCTTATTAATTATTCAAGCTATGTCGTTTTCTCCTATTGCGTATCTAAATTTAAAAGGTGTACTTGAATCAATGGATGCTTCATTGGAGGATTCTGCTTTCAATTTAGGTGCTTCCAGATGGAAGGTATTTTGTACGATCACTTTACCATTGGCGATACCTGGCATTTTTAGTTCGTTACTTTTAACGTTCATTAAATCATTGGAGGATTTTGGCAACCCGATGATTATTGGCGGAGACTTCTCAACCTTAGCAACAGAGGCATATATGACAATTACAGGCAGAAGCGATTTAAGGACAGGTTCATTGTTAGCCGTTTCGATGTTGCTTCCTGTTTTAACAGCCTATTTGGTTCAACGGTTTTGGGTCAATAAAAAGTCATATACTACCGTAACAGGGAAAGCCTCTCAAGGATCAACAATCATCAAAGAAAAAAAGGTAGTTGTACCATTATTTATCATCTGTATGTTCATCACAGGAACAATCGTTTTATTTTACGGAACCATTATTGTGGGCGCTTTTGTCAGACTGTGGGGGGTAGATTACTCCTTATCGCTGGATCATTTTAAATATGTTTTTGATTCGGGCTTAGGCACGGTGAAGGATACAGTAATTATCGCTGTTATTGCCACTCCGATAATGGTTTTGCTAGGTATGGTAATTTCATTCTTAACGGTACGAATACGTTTTCCAGGAAAAAAATTAATCGAGATAGGCTCGATATTGCTCTTTGCCGTCCCTGGAACAGTTGTTGGCATCGGTTATCTTTTAACATTTAATAGCCCTCCATTAGCGATTACAGGAACGGCAGCCATTATCATTTTGGTGCTTGTGTTTCGGTACATGTCCCTGGGTATTGAAGCGGGATCGAACGTTTTAAGACAAATTGACCCATCGCTGGAGGAAGCATCCAAGTCATTGAATGCGAACGGGTTCACTACTTTTCGGAAAATAACTTTTCCATTAATGAAGTCAGCGCTATTTTCAAGTGCAATTTATGCATTTACCCGGGCAATGACGTCTATAAGTGCGGTCATATTTTTGGTTTCTGCGAGTTGGAAGCTGATGACAGTGGCCATTTTGTCCGCGGTTGATTTTGGTAAGCTAGGTGTTGCTGCAGCTTATTGTGTTATCTTGTTCGTCATTATTTTCCTTGCATTCTCCGGCTTGAATTTATTGTTAAAACAAAATGAAAGGTCGATGTAAATGAGCTTAAAGCACGCAGAATCGAATTCTGTAAAGATGAGAATCGAAAACGTAGTGAAACTATTTCCATCTCGTAATAAGAAAAAAGATTTTAATGCGGTTGATCATGTTTCTTTAAATTTTAAACACGGAGAATTAACAACATTATTGGGTCCTTCTGGATGTGGCAAAACAACTACATTACGCATGTTAGCGGGATTTGAGTTTCCTACAAGCGGCAAGGTGATTGTGGATGGGGAGGATATTACAAACCAGCCTCCAAATAAACGCGATGTAGGTATGGTGTTTCAAAATTATGCCTTATTTCCTCACTTGACTGTTTATGAAAATATATCGTATGGCTTGAAAATAAAAAAAGTAAACAAAGCTGAGCTTAAGAAGAAGACAGAAAACGTATTATCGCTTATGAATTTAAGCGAGTTGAAGGATCGCAGTCCGTCACAGCTTTCGGGAGGACAACAACAACGTGTCGCCATCGCGAGGGCAATTATAACGGAGCCAAAAATATTGTTGTTTGACGAGCCGCTTTCTAATTTAGACACGAAGCTTCGTCAGTATATGAGGACAGAGATTCGAAATTTACAGCAAAGGCTTGGTATCACGAGCATATATGTTACCCATGATCAGGAAGAAGCAATGGCTATTTCCGATCAAGTAGTCATTTTACATGAGGGAAAGATTCAACAAGTGGGTTCACCACTGGATATTTATTTAAATCCTGTTAATAGCTTTGTGGCAGATTTTATTGGGGACTCAGATATCTTAACGGCTTCCGTAAAGGATATTACGGAGGAATTTGTAAAGTTAAACCTTGAAGAAACGGTTTTTCAAGTGAAAAATGTCGCTGATCATACATTTCAAAAAGGTGATGAGATTCATTGTGTAATGAAACCCGAGTTCTGGTCCATCTCTGATCAAGGGAATTTTTTAGTAGAAGTCATTCAAGCTACATTTTTAGGATCTCATGTGGAATATGAAGCACGACTAGGACAACAATCATTTAAATTTTTTGATTACCATTATTATGAAAACGGGCAAAAAGAAATAGGATCAAAAATACGATTAAAATTAAGAAATGATTTGGTTAACGTCTTAAAGTACAACACGTAAAAGAAAAAATTCTGATATGACTATTCAACAAACACCAATAAGAAAAAAACTGGAAAGAGATGATATCATGCTTCCACTAGAAAGACAAAAAGGATTATTGGCATTCTTAAAACAAAATCATGCATCGACTGTATCAGAGCTTGCTTCCCAATTTCAGGTTCATGAGGCAACCATTCGACGTGATCTCACCATGCTGGAGAAAAAGGGGCTAATGAAGCGAACTTATGGCGGTGTGATGTTGGAGGAAGAAGTCCATTCCGAACCCTCTTTTCAGGACAGGGAATCCGTTCAATATGAGGAAAAAGAAAGAATAGGAAGTTGTGCAGCGGAACTTGTAGAAGACGGCGATACGATTATTCTTGATTCCGGAACAACCACATTACACATTGCAAAGTCAATCATGAACAAGAAAGACCTCACAGTTGTTACCAATGATATTAACATTGCAGCAACATTACGCTTTTCCAAGTCTATTAAAGTGATTGTAACTGGTGGTGTGCTTTTTCCCGAAAGCTACATGCTAAATGGAATGATCACGGATGAAACATTACGTACAGTAAATATCCAAAAAGCATTCATCGGGACACCGGCCTTACATTATGAAAAGGGCCTAACGCATTTCGATGAATACCTTGTACCAGCAAAACGGGGAATGATTCGCGCAGCAAAACAAGTGATTGTCACAGCTGATCATACAAAAATTGGCCGAATTTCGATTCATTCCGTTGCTGACACAAATAAAATTGACGATCTGGTGATTGGTCAAGAACTTGAGCAAGTCGATGTAAAACAATTGCAAAACACAGGTGTACATCTACACCTGGCGTAATCAGTTTCAAACCATCGAAGAAGTAGCTTCACACAAATCAATCCTATCATCGGATACTTTTTGGAGGTGGTATATGCTCAATAATAGCAAATCGGGTGTACACTTGCGAAAAAAGACAATCACACATTTGGTCAATATGAAGCTGGGAGAATCTATTGAAATGGGTCACGTGAGATGTTCGGGATAATAAGAAAAACTTTAATGATCATGGGAGGATTATCATGGGGAAAATGAAATCGTTCATACTTTGTCTGTTAGCTATAGTTGCACTCTCTTTTACATTTGGCAGTGCAGTTCATGCAGAATCAGCTGACAAGACCGATGATTGGCTGCGCAGTGATAAAACAGAAATAAGTGCCCATCGCGGTGCACATGTTGTCGTTCCAGAAAACACTGCCGAAGCCATAAAGTGGGCCGGAATACTAGGATATGATTTTGTGGAAATCGATATACAGAAAACGAAGGATGGTCAGTATGTATTAATGCATGATGAAAAAATCGATCGAACAACAACGGGCTCAGGAAAAATAGAAGATTTAACGTTAGAAGAAATTAAAAGCTATAACATGGTAGATGCAGATGGAAATGAGACAAATTATAAGGTGCCGACGCTAAATGAAGCGTTAAAAGAAGCTGACAGTTATAATGTTGGTGTTAATTTTGATGGTTCAAAAGGTGATTGGGATAATAAGAAATTCGTAGATGATGTTATGCATATAGCTGAGCAAAATGGAGTATTAAACCATTCCTTTTTTGTACTAAGCGATAAGAGCATTCGAGATCAGTTCAACGCTTGGTACCCGGAAGCAACTGTCACTTTTCTTGGAAATGCATCAAAAAATTTAGAGGCAGATATGAAAGAATTAAAGAAATATAATCATGCGATTTATACAACATCCATTAACAATATTGATAAAGCAGCTGCGGAAAAAATTGCTGAAGAAAATATAAAATTACACGTTTATCAAGTAAACTCAGCAGAGACATACGCGAAAGCTTTGCATATAGAACCACGTTTAATGGAAACAGATGTGATTGTACCGGATGGAATCGATCAATTAGTGGATCTTGTGGAGCAGTTGCGTAAAGAAGGGGTAATAAAAAACGATCAAACTGCGCATGCTTTGAAGATACACCTGATTGCGATCAAGCATTTTGAAGAATCAGGAAAGGGTGATAAGGTCGTTAAACACTTGCAGAACTTTAAGAAGCTATTAGAACATCAAGAACACAAACAGTTGATTACTGAAACGACTTATAACACGCTGAATGTTAATGCAAATAAATTGATCGATAAATGGCAGTAAACGTTTAATGGTGATGTCCTCTGTGGCAAATTATGAATTTGTCACAGAGGATTTTTTTGTTAGCCAAGGTCAAAGGGGTTACAAAAATATCCAAAACATAAAAGCATGCAAATCTTTTACGTATTGTTAAAACCCACGTGAGTTCAACCCCTTCTGCATGACACCATTTCGAGCAAAGAATAGAAGGGTAATAGCAACCAATCCTTCAGCTATCGGCAAGGCCAGCCAGACCCCATTTGTGCCAAACAAGAGCGGTAAAATGTAAAGCGCCCCGATCAATAGAATAAACCCACGAAACAATGTGATGCTGATTGCCGGGCGCACATAACCGATTGATTGATAATAGGTCATATAAATGAAATTCGTACCCATAAACAAGTAGCCAAGGAAGAATAATTTTATTCCTTTGGCGGCAAGTGCAGCAGTTTCCTCGTCAGCCACGCCAAAAATAGCAACTAACACATCTGCGCCAGCATAACCAATACCTAAGAAGAGCAGACCAAGAATAAGACCGGTAATTTCAGCAATTTTAACTGTTTGCTTAATCGAATCATCTTGTTTTGCCCCATAATAATAACTGATCATTGGCTGAATGGATTGCCCCATGCCAATAAAGGCCAAAAACATAAAGGTGTGCAAATAATTAATCACGGAAAAGGCAGCCAGCCCCGTTGTGCCAGCATAATAAGCAATCGCTATATTGTAGCCCATGACAAAAATTCCTGTACCCGCCTCAGATAGAAAACTTGGCAGGCCAATAGCGCTAATTCGCTTTAAATCACGTTTGTTCCACTGCAGGCGGGTGAATGTTAAACCGGTATCTTTTTTGAAAAAATGAAACAGATAAACAAGCAGGCCGATCAATGTGGCGATCACTGTCGCCAATGCTGCTCCAGTAACTTCCCACTTCAGAATAAAGATCATCCAGTAATCCAGCACAATGTTAAATAAAGCAGAAACAACCAGCCCAATCATGGCCAGCTGCGGATCGCCATCATTTCGGACAAAAATACTAAAAAAATTTTCCCACGCTAAGATCAGTGAAAAAAGAAACAGGATGCGCATATAATCAACCGCATAGGTCAACGTTTCTTGATTTGCGCCTAATAGATGTGCAATAGATTCCATGTTCCAATAGCAAGCCACAGTGATGATAATGGTAATGACTGTCAGTAGTGCAAATGTCATCGTGAAAAGCTGCTGGGCCTGCTTTGGTTTCCCTTCTCCCATCAGCATCGAATAGATGGTTCCACCGCCAACCCCAATAAGCAGTGAAATGGATATAATAATCGAAAATACCGGTACAGCCACATTAACACTGGCCAGGGCGACAGAACCAACCCCATTCCCAACAAAAATACCATCCACAACAATGTTTACTGACATTAGCATCATACCCAGAAGCGTGGGAATAAAATATTGAAAAAAACTTTTTGTTGCTGATTGGGTATTTAACCGTTGATTTACTATACTCATCAGTGCCACCTACGTTTAAAAGTTACTTTTTTCCTGTTCAAATTGGCTTCCCCTTTTTAATATAATTTTGCGTAACTTTATTTTTTTTACTAACTCAATCGTTTCGAATTTGCCGTTCCAAGTTATTTGCACATTAATTTCATCTTTATGTTTATGATCAATTGGGGAATTCACCTTTAATATACCTTTTTTAAGATTATCCTGTCCATCTGTTGTTTTCAACCCTTGTTTGATGTCATATTTTATTTTTTTCGGAATTTCATTGTCACCGATATATTCCATTATAAAATTTCTGTCTCTTTGATACGTTACTTGCCAATTATCACTCTCGCCAATATAATTTCTATTATTATCAGTTGAACAGGCATTTGAGTAGATTGCAAGTAGTAGAATTAGAAGGATTATAATTGACGTTTTTTCAGCATAATGATAGTTCCTCCTTTTTAAGTATTCATATAATTGGATCTAGTTTCTCCCTTTTACATTATCACATGAATCAGTTACCCTCATTATTAAAAACTTAACTTTTCTATTTCAAAACAGATTATAGCCGGATATAATAAATCGTCGATTATTTAGATTCAAATAGTTGCTTTGTACATATTTCATCCTTTAGTATAGGTACCATTAATAGGTGCCAGATAGGAGCTGGGTATATGAAAGCAGTCATTGTAACGAATCCAGGTGGACCAGAGCAATTACAGATGATGGAGCAGCCGAAACCGACGATAAATAAAGGGGAACTGTTAATTGAGGTAAAGGCATGTGCGATTAACCGTACCGATATCATGACACGAAAACAAGGATCCAGCTATATGACAAACCCGATTCTTGGTGTTGAGGTTGCTGGTGTCGTAGTGGATGCTGGGGCAGCGTGTGATGTAGAAGTTGGTACCCGAGTTATGGGATTGGTAAACGGTGGTGGTTATGCTGAGTATGCCGTCATGCCCGCAGACCGTGCCATGGTCATTCCAGATACTCTTTCATTCCAAGAAGCAGCAGCAATCCCGGAAGTTTTTCTTACTGCATATCAGACATTGTTTTGGTTAGGAAATGTAACGGATCAGGATACGGTATTAATTCATGCCGGTGGAAGTGGTGTTGGCACAGCAGCAATCCAGTTAACCAAACAGTTAAGCCATGCCAAAATTATTACCACTGCCGGATCGCAGGAAAAATTAGATTTCTGTCGGTCTCTTGGGTCGGATATTGATATTAACTACAAAGAACGGCAATTTGATGAAGAAGTGTTAGCAGCAACAAATCAAGCTGGTGCCGATGTAATTCTTGATTTCATCGGTGCATCCTATTGGGAGAAAAACATGAACAGTATTGCCGTTGATGGTCGCTGGGTTCTCATAGGTGTCCTAGGTGGGTCAACCGTCGACAAGGTGGATCTCATGTCACTGATGGCTAAACGAATTCATTTAAAGGCGACATTATTAACACCAAGAAGTGATGCGTATAAACGACAATTAGCCGAGGAATTTACTGAAAAGGCACTTCCACTGTTTGCACAAAGGAAACTAAAGGCAATTGTTGACCGAACGTTCTCATTGACCACTATTCAGGATGCACATCGATATATGGAAGCAAACAAAAATATTGGCAAAATCGTGATTGATTTAACATGATCGCATGTATGTAAAAAGTAATATTATAAATAGATCAATTTTTTGGGTGTTCTCCGTTGACAAGCTGTTTCTATTCATGATATATTAAATCTTGTCGATTACGGAGGTATACCCAAGTCTGGCTGAAGGGATCGGTCTTGAAAACCGACAGGCGGGTCAAACCGCGCGGGGGTTCGAATCCCTCTACCTCCTCCATTGAAAACATTCGCGCATAAAATTTGGAGATAAAATAAAGCTGTTACAATCATGTAGCAGCTTTATTTTTTTAACAGAAGAAACTACCACGGTTCACTACTTGACAATTCACGTAATCCATCGTATAGTACATAAACATATATAATTTAAACATTTTAAACCGAATGGGATTTTCTTGTTCCCCTATATAATAAGATGAAGAACAGGCCAGTAGCAATTGTTAGCCCGATAGAGATTGGAATTCACCGGCTGAAAGATTCCATCGCATACTGCAATAGTGAACCTACCTGGGAGTCGTTAGACCAAAATCTAACCGCAGAAGCATGCGTTATCAGATCAAGCGGGCATAATTTATGTATGCCAAATTAGGTGGTACCGCGGATAAATCAAGACCTCATTTCCGTCCTTATAAATAAGGGCGCAAGTGGGGTCTTTTTACAGTTAAAAAGTAAAAAGAAAGGATGGTTTAAATATGGTTGAAAAAATTTGCTTTATTGGCGCGGGATCGATGGCTGAATCAATTATCGCTGGAGTGATAAATAAGCAATTTCTATCAAGTAGCCAAATAGTTGTAACGAATAAGAATAACCAGGAGCGGTTAACCAAGCTGCAAAACAAATATGATATTCAGAAAACAATCGATAAGAAGTTCGCGGTGGATGGAGCGGATATGATCATCCTGGCCACCAAACCACATGACATTGGTGATGCGATTGCTCAGGTCAAGGATTTCATTCAGCCAACCCAGCTCATCATCTCCGTTGTGGCTGGAGTAGCTACTGGATATATTTCCGATCGATTGGGGTCCAATGTACCAGTCGTTCGCGCTATGCCAAATACATCCGCTTCGATCGGACTATCCGCAACAGCAATGACTGCTGGAATTTATGCCCAACAGGAGCATATGAACTTGGCTGATTCCCTGTTTAAGAACATTGGTTTAACAACGACTGTTGCGGAAAAGGATATGCACGCAGTGACAGGAATCTCCGGAAGCGGTCCAGCATATTTCTACTACCTGGTAGAAGCAATGGAAAAAGCCGCTATTCAGGCAGGACTGGATCACACAGTTGCAAGTGATTTAATCACGCAAACGATTATAGGTGCAGGTGAAATGCTCAAACGTTCCGGCGATTCAGCAAGCACACTACGTGAAAAAATTACCAGCCCAGGGGGTACAACACAGGCAGCCATTGAGACGTTGGAGGCAAGTCATTTCCAACAAATGATTATGGAATGTGTGGATCGTGCCAGAAAACGATCGATTGAATTGGGAGGAAAGTAAACAAGAGATGGCGGAGAAAGCCCTGCTCCGTCATCTCTTGTGGACAATTAGCTTTCTTTGGCTTATATTTGTGCATGCAATGTTGCAATCATGCCATAAAATGCAAAATAGAATTCATCAGGCGCATCAAGCCGAAAATGACCAACATCACTTGTATCAAAATCCATTGCCGCCTCCAGTAAACGATAGGTGGAATAAGCGTAAAAACAAAAATATTTGTAATCAAACTTGGGCATTTTCTCATATATTACTGCTATTTCCTCTTTGTATTGATCGATGTTTTTCGTTGCTTCGTCGATTAGAATTTGCAAATCTGGTAAATCCGCTTCCAGAACCATATCCCGCTCATTTTCCATTCGTATCTTAGCCATCCTTATACCTCCATATTATCAAGCATTACCTTTATCATAACCGATGAACAATCAATTTTCGGTGATGTATATCACGCTAAAAATGAAAATGGCTGCTGTTTTAAACAAGTAAACAGGCACTTGATAAGAAAGGCATAGATGACTTTCCTATTCTTGATCTCTGCCCAACATTCGTAAAGGCATGGAAGATAGATCACACTATTTAAAACATGACAAAATTGTAAGGTTTGACACGACAATTGAAAGGAAAATCGATATTCGTTTCTACATTTTCCGCTTTATAATGGAATTATCGTTGGAACTATTAATACGCACGCTTACGGTTTGTGATGTAGCATTTTCAACAATAAGGAAAGGATGCGTTTGTAATGAAACAACTCTTTATCGTTTGCATGGTCCTCAGTATAGGTCTACTGACTGCCTGTAGTCCGCAACCAATTAAAACGATTGGTTCAAGTAAATATTACGTACAAATTCAAGATAACGGAGAAGAATATACGGAACAAGATAATACTAGATACAAATATAAACTCCAAGGTTTTAATGAAGATGGAGAAGGTAAAAAATTTACATTCACGGCCAATCACCAATTGAAACAAGATGCCTATTTACGGATTTATTCCAAGAAAGATGAAGTGATCACTTATGAAGAAGTTGATTATGATGACATCCCAAAAGAGGCTCAACAGCTGTTGGAGGACGGGAACAATTCTTAAGATACCGTCAGTTTAATCTCATTATAAAGAGGTGAAGCGTATGAAGGCAGATAAGCTTTTGTCATCCTTATGTTATTTTAGTATCTTTTTTGCACCATTTTTATTTCCAATCATTATGTATATTGTTGCATCAGGGGATGTGCGGCACCATGCGGGGAAATCATTATGGACACACCTGGTTCCTTATCTTTCTTTATTTATTGGTATAGGAGTATTGGCTTTAAATATTGGGAACCAAAGTTCATCACTGCTCATTATTTGTATTTTTACTGCGATTGCCGCCTACTATTTGATCTTAAACTTTGTAAGAGGAATAAAAGTGTTAATCGAGAGTTAAACTTGCGAATCGGGTAAATAAATAGTTAAAGTTAATATTCCCAATCGATCGTGACTGTTCTGTCCTACTTTTTTAAACAAGTAAGAAGGCATTCTATTCTAAAAAAAGCGAGATAATAGATCTCCTATCATCTCGCTTTTCCTATTTAATCATTTCCCCAGATTTCCAGCGTCGTGACTGACGAATAAAATGGCCAATCTTTTCTAAGATCGGTTCAATGGAGTTTCCTTCCGTTAATAAATCGTAATCGGATATGTTCAAGCGTAGGATCGGACAAGCATTAAAATTATTAATCCAGTTGTCATATCGCTCGTACATTTCTTTCCAATAGGAAACAGGGGTACTTTTTTCCATTTCTCTGCCGCGGAGTTGAATTCGTTGCAAAATCTCATCCAGGGAGCCTTCCAGATAAATGAGTAAATCCGGATGTGGAAAGTACGGGGTCATCACCATCGCCTCAAACAAATTGGTATAGGTTTCATAATCGACTTTGGACATGGTCCCATTATCGTAATGCATCTTGGCAAAAATGCCTGTATCTTCATAAATCGACCGATCCTGAATAAAGCCGCCGCCATATTCAAAAATTCGCTTCTGCTCTTTGAAACGTTCAGCCAGAAAGTAAACTTGCAGATGAAAACTCCAGCGCGCAAAGTCAGCATAAAAGTTTTCCAAATATGGATTCGTATCTACCTTCTCGAAGGATGTTTTAAAACGAAGCGCATTGGCAAGAGCTCTAGTCATCGTGGATTTTCCAACCCCAACCGTACCAGCAACGGTAATAATGCTGTCATTGGGAATCTGATATTTCTCACGTAAATTCATATTGATTTTCTCCTTCATTGTTTCAAAGTCTTCTTGTGTTGATAAAGCTGGTGTTCAACTAGTTGGATAATCCTGTTTAAATCATCCTGCCGTTTAATGAAATCTAATTTATCACCATCAATGCGTATCACTGGAATGTCCGGATGAAGCACCTCGAACTGACGCATATAATCCTCGTAATCCTGGGCAAGCTGAGCCAAATAGGAAGGTTGAATGTTCTGTTCAATCGCTCTCCCTCGCAATTTAATCCGCGCTAAAATGGTATCAAGACTGGCATGTAAATAAATCATCATATTTGGTACAGGCATATCGCTTGTTAAAATATGATATATCTGTTCATATTTTTTATATTTATCCTGCTGTAGTGTACGCTTGGCAAAAATCATATTCTTAGATATATGATAATCAGCAATAACCGCTTTGTCCTGGTTTAAGTATTGTTGTCCAATATCTTCCAGTTGCTTAAATCGATTGCATAAGAAAAACATTTCGGTTTGGAAGCTCCACGCATCAATATCCTCATAAAATTTGCCAAGGAATGGATTTTCCTCGACAATTTCCTTTAGTAAGTGAAAATCAAAATGGACGGAAAGTTTTTTTGCCAGTGATGTCTTTCCAATACCAATCGGCCCTTCAATAGCAATGAATGGAACCTCTGCCATCGGTTTCCCTCCAATCAAACATGTATAACAGATGGGTTTATTTTATCATATGAGGGCGGATGGTTCCATAAGGCAGAAGTGAATGCTTTTCATTTTCCGTTGATTTTTGTATAATATATATTGTCGGTTTATTAGCCCCCGTAGCTCAGGGGATAGAGCGTTAGTTTCCTAAACTATGCGTCGCAGGTTCGAATCCTGCCGGGGGCGTTATATCTTAAATGAATTTTAATAACCTCATTATTTGTATGGTAGACAACCGTCCCCTTTTTGGCATGCAGTAATTCTTTGGTTGCCTCCCTGGGGTCAGAGATAGTACGAATTAGCGAAACATCATCAATGTATTGGATATCTCCCGCAGTATGCGATTGAAGAATACCTAGTAAGATATATTGATTAGGATAAATGTTTCTTACTTCTTCCCACTTCATTTAAAATACCCCTTTCATTAATTTGACTTTATTTTATCATAAACTTCTGTAAGTGTAATTGTAATGTTGCTGTCTGTTTTGCCCCTGTACATTCCACATGTAAATTCTCCCTTTTTGAGTATATCACTTTAAAAGTGTCACAAAATGTTCTAAAATATGAAGTAGTTAGCAAAGGTTTTGATTCTTTTCAATAGTATATTTTCTACTGTTGAAAAAAAGAAATTTATAAAACAGCAATTGTAACCGATTTCAAATTTACAGATGAGGTGATGGAATGGATATGCAGCGTATACCTGCACGAGAAGGTAATTATAATTTACAAGACTATGAAAAAATTCAAGCTAATTTTTCCTGGGAAGATGTACACAAAAACTTTACCTGGAATGATACCGGAAAAGTGAATATTGCGTATGAGGCAATTGATCGTCACGCAGCAGATCCTGATAAAAAGGATAAGGTTGCCCTGTTATATTCTTCGCCAGATCGGGAAGAAGCAATGACCTTTGCTGAATTGAGCAAGCAAAGTAACCAGTTTGCCAATGTGTTAAAAAAATACGATATTGAAAAAGGCGATCGTGTTTTTCTATTTTTACCAAGAAGCCCGGAGTTTTATGTTACATTCTTTGGGATACTAAAAACGGGTGCGATTGCTGGACCGTTATTTGAGGCATTTATGGAGCAGGCCGTTCGTGATAGATTACAAGATAGTGAGGCACGCATGCTGATTACCACTCCCGAACTGCTAAGTCGTGTTCCACAGGAGGATTTGCCAGCATTAGAAAAGATTGTACTTGTTGGCGATCATAAGGAAACTGGTGAGCAATATATTGATTATGCGGCGGAGATGAAAAATGCTTCTGAGGATTTTGCTATCGAATGGGTTGATCTGGAAGATGGGATGGTGATTCATTACACATCTGGTTCCACTGGTAAGCCTAAAGGTGTGTATCATGTGCATAATGCGATGATCCAGCATTATGCTACAGCAGAATGGGTATTGGACTTGAAAGACGATGATGTCTACTGGTGTACCGCTGACCCTGGCTGGGTAACCGGCACAAGCTATGGAATTTTTGCGCCTTGGTTAAAAGGAGTTACCAATGTCATTCGTGGTGGACGATTTACACCGGATGACTGGTATGGCACGCTGGACAAATTTAATGTAACCGTTTGGTATACAGCACCAACCGCATTACGGAAATTAGTGAGTGCCGGCGAAGATGTGGTGAAGAAATATGATCTTTCTTCATTGAGACATGTAATGAGTGTGGGTGAACCACTCAATCCAGAAGTTATTACGTGGGGATTACAAGCCTTTGACTTACGCATTCATGATACATGGTGGATGACGGAAACAGGTGCCCAGCTAATTGTTAACATTCCATCACTGGAGATTCGCCCTGGTTCGATGGGTAAACCAATCCCAGGAGTGGAAGCATCAATTGTTGACAATGAGGGAAATGAATTACCGCCAAATCAAATGGGTAACCTAGCCATTAAACAAGGTTGGCCTTCCATGATGCGGAAAATATGGAAACGTCCGGAGAAGTTTGAGAGCTATTTTATTAATGGTTGGTACGTATCTGGTGACAGCGCGTATAAGGATGAAGATGGCTACTTCTGGTTCCAGGGACGGCTTGATGATGTCATTAATACATCAGGTGAGCGCGTGGGCCCATTTGAAGTGGAAAGTAAACTAATTGAACATCCAGCTGTGGCAGAAGCAGGTGTCATTGGAAAACCGGATCCAGAGCGTGGAGAAATCATTAAGGCGTTCATCACTTTAAATGACGGTTATGAAGATTCGCCTGAATTACTGGAAGAAATTCGCCAATTCATTAAGACGGGATTAAGTGCACATGCAGCACCAAGGGAATTAGAAGTGAAAGATACGATTCCAAAAACGCGCAGTGGTAAAATTATGCGCCGCCTTTTGAAATCATGGGAGTTAGGGCTTCCTACCGGTGATACGTCAACTTTGGAAGAATAAATATGTAAGAAAAGGAGCCCGATTGGCTGGGCTCCTTTTGGAGAGGCAGAGGGAAGGAATAACTCCTTTGTCTCATTCTTTATAGGAAAAAAAGTGCGGCCAATCGACCTGTCTCTTCGCTCCATTTAGGCAGTGATATCATCTGCCGGTCCAAAGATTTCAAAGTGAATATCGGTATCGGCAACTTGATGCTTTTTCAATACTTGATACATAGCACGCATGAATCCTTTAGGTCCGCAGAAGTAAAATGCCGCATCATTGGTCGGTACAACCGATGAGATCCATTCATAATCGATATAGCCTTTTTTATCGAAATTACCATCATCGTCAGTGGCAGGACGGTCATAAACGGTGTATGCGTGTAGTTGTTCATGTTCGGCAGCCAGGGTGCGGATGCGATTCTTCATGGCATGCACACGTCCATTTTGTGCGGCGTGGACATAATAAATTTCCCGCTCTGGTTGTTGTTTCAACGTTGTCTCCATCATGCTAAGTAATGGTGTTAAGCCAACCCCGCCACTTATGAGAACTAATGGCCGTGTGTCTTCCTGATCCAGCACGAAATCTCCGGATGGTGCACTAATTGGGATAATGCTGCCTTTTTCAACATGGTTGTGGAGATAACTGGACACAATGCCGGCTGGAAGATCTTCAAGTGCATCTTCCCGTTTGACACTGATTCGATAGACACCTTCGTTCGGTGCACATGACAAGCTGTATTGGCGCAAATGATCATGAGGTTCACTGTCAATTTCAGCCTTAACCGTTACATATTGGCCAGGCTCGTATCCCGGGAATGGGTTTCCATCGGCTGATTCCAAGTAGAAAGACGTAATGACGTCACTTTCGACTACTTTATCAATCACCTTAAATGGACGAAAACCTACCCAGCCACCGACTTTATTTTTCATTTCTTCATACATTTTTCGTTCTGTTTCAATAAACACGTTAGCAATCACGTTGTATGCCTTTTCCCATGCGTTGATCACATCATCATTAGCAGCGTCCCCCAACACTTCTTTCATCGCTAATAATAAATACTTGCCAACGATTGGATATTGCTCAGGCTTAATATGCAAGCTCTTATGTTTTTGGGCAATTTGTGTAACCTTTGGTAAAATTGCTTCCAATTGATCAATATTGGCAGCAGCAGCTAATACAGTTCCAGCTAGTGCCTTTGATTGATCGCCTTTTCGTTGATTCGTTTGATTGAAAATGTTTTTTAATTCGGGATGGTTCTCAAACATGCGCTGATAGAATCGTGCGGTAATGACATCCCCTTGTTCTTGCAAAATTGGTACCGTAGCTTTTACAATATCCATAGATTCCTTATCTAACCCTACAGCAGCTTGTGTTGCCAAAGCAAAGCACTCCTTCTTATCTAGCTCCTGCGCCCAGTGGCCAGTGTACAACATCCGCCTTCGTATGATAAGTGAACATCGGTTCAGGGGAAGTTCGGTTAAAACCGCGATGCTATGCACAGCAATACTGAACCACCCTGCATGGCAGAGCGCAGCACATACGCTACTAAACGGGCGCATCCGCTTTTAAGTTTTAAAGATGTATTTCGAATACATGTTTATTGTATCGAACCATTTGCACTGTTTCAATAGGGTAAACAGGGATAACTGTTACAGTTTTGTGAAAAAATTAACAAGGAGTAAAATCATGAACTTAAAAAAATATACCGATTATGCATTACGGGTGCTTATCCATACTGGGTTGAAACGCGATGGTGAATTAGCCAGTATCAAGGAGATATCGGAAGTATTTTCCATATCCCAGCATCATTTGGGCAAAATTGTGTTTGAGTTAAATAAACTTGGCCTGCTGGAAACGGTGAGAGGCCGTAATGGCGGTATTCGCCTGGCAAAAAAGCCGGAAGAGATAAATGTTGGTACGGTGGTACGTGAATTGGAGAATGACTTTGTGTTGCTGGAATGCTTCGATAAGAACAATAACTATTGTGTGATCTCTCCTGCCTGTAAGTTAAAACATGCTTTACATGAAGCATTGCAGGCATTTTTCAACGTGCTTGATCAATATACCATTAAGGATTTATTAGCAAATGATACTGAGCTGCTTCAATTAATGGGCATGGACTAGCTATGTTTTATTTCATTCCAGACGGGAACAAGTATCATGTACTATTTTTACAAGGAGCGGATAAAAATGGGCAAAAAAATAGCTACTGTTGTAACCAATATGTTTGAGGATGTCGAATATACCGATCCGGCCAAAGCGTTTAAAGATGCTGGTCATGAGGTCGTTACCATTGAAAAGAAAAAGGGTAATAAGGTGACTGGCAAGAATAATGAAGCAACGGTCACCATTGATGAAGGAATTGATGATGCAAATCCGGATGACTTCGATGCACTCTTTATCCCTGGTGGATTTTCACCGGATCAGCTGCGTGCAGATGAACGCTTTGTTGCGTTTGCTAAGCATTTCATGGATGTAAAAAAACCGGTATTTGCGATTTGCCACGGACCACAGCTGCTTATCACGGCGAAATCACTGGAGGGTCGTGCTGCAACAGGGTATAAATCCATTTGGGTAGACATGGAGTATGCCGGTGCTAGTGTAAAAGACCAAGAAGTTGTTGTATGTAGTAATCAATTGGTAACCAGCCGTGACCCGAATGATATTCCGGCGTTTAATCGGGAAGCATTGAATCTGTTGAAATAAAAATTTTAAAGGGACAGTCCCCGCCATGTTAATACTAGTGGGGACTGTCCCTACTTATACCTTTCTAATCGCAAAATTATCCTGAAGTAACAGCCAATTCTGTGGGAAGCTCAACCCAAGCTTCCAGTAACTGATTCCGCGTAATCCCAATTCCTTTATCAGGTCAAACTTTGCCTGAATCGAACGGGCATCTTCAAACCAAACTTCATGACGATTCCCTTCCGTATCCGTATAATGAAAAAACGGTGCCTGTGCTTGGCTATCATATTGGATGGCTGCATTGTTTTCTCGGGCAATGGTAATCGCCTGCTGTGGACTTACAGCACGTGCAGCTTCCCCTCCCTGTTCATATGGCAATGTCCAATCATAGCCATATAAATTCTGCCCTAGTAAAATTTTATCCGCTGGCATGACACTTATGGCAAAGTCCACCACTTTACGTACTTCATTGATCGGTGATACTGCGAGTGGAGGTCCATAACTATATCCCCATTCATAGGTCATTAATACAACCATGTCAGCAATTCTTCCGTGTGCAGCGTAATCATGAGCCTCATAGAGTACACCTTGTTGGGTTGCACTTGTCTTTGGGGCTAAAGCGGTTGACAGTAACAGCCCATTGGCATGCAGCTGATCTCTAGCTTTTTGTAAAAAGGCATTATAGTCTTCCCTGTTCTCTGGTGGGAGAAATTCCAAATCAAAGTGGACATCATGGTATCCCCCATTTGTTGCTGTTGTTATAATATTATCTAATAAGTTATTTTGTACGGTTTGATTGGTAAGGATTCTCCTGCCTAATTCGGTACTGAACTGAGCCCCTTGTAGATTGGATACAACAAGCATGAGTGATGCACGATTGTTTGCAGCTATTTGTCTAAAGTTATCTAACGGCGGTGCGCTAAGTGTTCCGTCATTATTAATGGTGTAGCTGAATGGTGCAAGATAGGTTAAATATGGTGTGGTGCTGGTAGCGGCATTGATTAACCCTTGTGAGACCGTGTTCCCATACGGCTCAATATATGCATTGGCTGTGATCTCGGGTTTTGGCTGTTGCGGAATATACAATCGTAAACCAATTTGTAGAGGGTGATTGAGCTGGATTTGGTTGATCTGGGCCAGTTGCTCGGCTGACATGCCAAAATTTTGCGCGATAGAGGACAGGGTATCTCCAGATTGAACAAAGTAAAATTCACCAACGATAGGGATAACCAATGCTTGCCCGACAACAAGATCGTTTGGTGCAGCAAGTTCGTTTGCGTCAACTAAATGGTTGATTGTTGTGCCATATGTATGGGCGATTTGAGCAAGATTATCTCCTGGTTTGATAACATATATTTGCAAGGAAACTTCCTCCTTTCCATTTTGTCTCTGCTTACAAATTATGTGGAGGAAGCTTCCGATATGCATAGGTTCTTAAGTCTTTCTCAAGATGATCCCCAACGTGGCAAGTGAAACGATTGATGCAATAATGGAAATGATGAACGATAAAATAAGCATACACAAATCTCCTTTGCACTTGCGCTTTTTTATTAATAATACCGTGGTTAAGTTTATAACTGTCACAGCAAGATTAATTATCGAACCGGCAAGGATGATTATATTCTTCATCATTGGTTCCCACTTTTCAAAGTGGGGGTTGAGGATTACCATACCCTCAATGTAATTATACAATCTATCATTGTTGGAATAAATTGAATTTACACTCATGACGCGATCTAAATTGGTTTCGTATTTGCATCCATCACCGTACGCATTAAATAGAGCGCGTATTCATTCCCTTGTTTTTCATTGGAGGCCATACAATTCTCCGGAATATGCAGAGAATATTCATACATATGCGCATCCTTTGCCGAAAAAAGGATACAAATATCACCAGCAATTCCTGACATAATCAAATGGGTCTTGTTTAACTGATTCAGTAATGACTGTAACGGTGTTTGGAAAAAGGCCGAGTGTTTTGGCTTAATGAAAAAGTAGTCATCTTCCTCGGGTTTTATTGCTTCAATAATGTCACGGCTCATATCGTTCGTACAATAATCCATTATTTTATGAAAATCAGATTGCCATAAGTTATAATGGTCATTAATGTAAATAACAGGCAGGTTGTTTTGTTTGGCGAATGCTTTCAGGCGTTTTACATTTGGCAGGATTTCTTTGGTATGTTTCAGTAAACGTTCGCCCCGTTCAAATTTAAAATCATTGATAAAATCGATGAATAAGACAGCACTGTTTTCTAGCAAGATGTTCATAAAATACTCCTTTCGTTTCTCTTATAATTTTAACCCGATAAACAGATTTCAAACTCTTTCTTAAAGTGGTGATGACTAATGGATGATGAAAAGTATATGCGGCAGGCAATCCAACAAGCACTAATGGCAAAAGAAATGGGAGAGGTTCCGATTGGTGCTGTGATTGTTTATGATGGAGAAGTCATTGCAACGGGATACAATGTCCGAGAAACATCACAATCAACCTTGTCACATGCGGAATTAATTGCGATGGAACAAGCAAATAAAAAAATCGGTAGCTGGCGTTTGGAGGATTGTACACTTTATGTCACCCTGGAGCCTTGTCCGATGTGTGCCGGGGCGATTGTCCAGTCACGTATTCCTCGAGTTGTATATGGAGCTGCTGATTCAAAAGCTGGATGTGCTGGAACACTCATGAATTTACTAGGTGAGGATCGATTTAATCATCAGGCAGAAGTAGTTTCTGGTGTGTTGGGGAAAGAATGCGGACAATTATTAACAGATTTTTTTCAGGAGTTACGAAGGCGAAAAAAGCAAAACGCGCTGGATGAAGGTTAAATAAATCTGTTATGTATTTCCATTGCATTTGTCCGGTAAAATCGTTATAATGATAAATGCCGTGCTAAGTGGGGAGGTAGCGGTGCCCTGTACTCGCAATCCGCTATAGCGAGGCCGAATCCCCATCTGAGGTGGAACGTTTGTAAGGTCTGCCTTAAGGGATTGGTGTTGACGCTCTAGGTCCTGCGCAACAGAGACCCATGAACCCTGTCAGATCCGGAAGGAAGCAGCAGTAAGTGGACTCCTCTGTGTGCCGCGGGGAAGCCTGGGCAGAGCCATGAACTTGAGTAACGCTTAGGAATGTTTCATCGAAGCTGGGTGCACGGTATACATATTGCAAAAGGCTGTATCAACGCTACGTGGTAAGTTGATACAGCCTTTTTATACATAAAATTGACGAATTTAGAAGATGCACTAATTCCATCCAAAATAAAGGTTTTGGTTCACATTCATGCCCCATATCGGGTATAATTAGAATGGATTAACAAAGGGGCCGTGCATTATGAGTTATCAAGCATTGTATCGTGTTTGGCGTCCGAGAACGTTTGCCGATGTTGTCGGGCAGGAACATATTACAAGGACATTAAAAAATGCGATTGTGCAGCAGAAATTTTCTCATGCCTATTTGTTTTCCGGCCCACGTGGAACAGGGAAGACAAGTGCAGCGAAGATTTTTGCGAAGGCAATTAATTGTGAACGTCGACCGGTGGAAGAACCATGTAATGAATGTGCATCCTGCCGCGGTATTCAAGACGGGTCGATATCCGATGTTATTGAAATGGATGCGGCATCGAATACAAGTGTGGAAGATATCCGCGAAATACGGGATAAAGTAAAATACGCATCAAGCTCTGTTCCATATAAAGTGTATATTATTGATGAAGTCCATATGATATCGGTGAATGCGTTTAATGCCCTGTTAAAGACTTTGGAAGAGCCCCCGAAGCATGTGGTATTTATATTAGCAACAACTGAGCCGCATAAAATACCATTAACAATTATCTCCAGATGCCAACGTTTTGATTTCAAACCGATTACCAACCAGGCTATCGTTGAGCGTATGAAGACGATTGTGGAGGCAGAGAACATTTCTGTTTCCAGAGAGGCATTAGATACGGTGGCACTTGCCGCTGAAGGCGGAATGCGAGATGCGCTGAGTATGTTGGATCAAGCAATTTCATATAGTGAGGATCAAGTGGAATTAGCTGATGTGCTGGCGGTTACTGGTGGGGTCTCCCAGCAGATTTTAACGAATATGGTAAAGGCAATGTACAATCAGGAGGCTCAGCAGGCATTAACATTACTGGATGAATTAATTCAGCGCGGTAAAGACCCGGGAAGATTTGTCTTTGACCTGATTTACTTTATGCGGGATTTGCTGCTTTACCAAAGTGCACCCTCCTTAGAAGGCATTTTGGAGCGGGCGATGATTGATGAGCAGTTTAAACAATTGACAGATCAGGTACCTGCAAGCTGGATTCAGGAAGCCATTATCCAGTTGAATCAGTGCCAGCAGGAAATGAAATGGTCGAACAGCCCAAAGGTATTTATTGAAATTGCCATACTGACGATTGTAAACCAGCATCACGAACCAGAAGCAGCGGCTGGAGGTCTTGATAATCAGGTTGTTTTAAAGCTTACCAATCGATTGGAACAGTTGGAAAAAGAATTAAAAACGCTGAAGGATACACCTGCCCAGCCAGCCAATCAACCGACACATACGGAGCCACGGCGTACACAGCCAAGACCATCTAATAATAGCTACAAAATACCGTATGAAAAAATTCGTTATGTTTTACAAGACGCGACGAAACCGGCACTGAAGCAAGTGAAATCAGAGTGGGCTGCATTTTTAAATGACCTTAAGGCAGCAAACGCACCGGCACATGCGTCCATCCAGGACAGCAAGCCAGCAGCAGCATCTGAGCAGGAACTTATCGTTGCATTTAAATATGAAATACATTGCTCCCTTTTTCTCAATCATCGGGAAATGAGTGAGCATGTACTGGAAAAAGCAATCGGTAAACATTTGACAATTATCCCGATACCGGACAATAATTGGCAAGAGTTACGCCGTGAATATATTCAACAACAAGAACAACAATCACCAAGTCAGCCAGAGGAACAACAAGTTGATCCCCTCGTTGAAGAGGCAAGGAAATTAGTCGGTGATGAATTGCTGGAGATCAAGGATTAGCGATAATAAAGTATGTATCCAGTTTTTGCTCCCCGTAAGTAAAGCATCGAACATAAACGAAAACATTTAAGGAGGAATTTTTCCATGAAAGGGAATATGGGTAATATGATGAAACAAATGCAGAAAATGCAAAAGAAGATGATGGCTGCACAGGACGAATTATATGAAATGAATTTTGAAGCAACTAGCGGTGGCGGAATGGTAACCGTGAAAGCAAATGGAAAAAAGGAAATCACTGAGGTGGAAATTAAAGAAGAAGCGGTGGATCCGGACGATGTGGAAATGCTGCAGGATATGATTTTGGCAGCTACAAATGATGTCATCAAACAAATCGATGATAAAACCAATGAAACCATGGGGCAATTCACGAAAGGATTAAATATGCCCGGCATGTTTTAGGGGGCAACAGTATGTACTATCCAGAACCGATTTCTAAACTAATTGATAGCTTTACCAAACTGCCAGGGATCGGACCAAAAACAGCAGTCCGACTGGCTTTTTTTGTCATTAATATGAATGAGGATGACGTCATGGATTTTGCCAATTCACTGGTAAATGCCAAACGTGAGCTTACCCATTGCTCCATATGTGGGCATATAACGGATCAGGATCCATGTGCCATTTGTCAGGATAATTCACGCGACGGATCGATTATTTGTGTTGTCCAGGACCCAAAGGACGTTATTGCGATGGAAAAGATGAAAGAATTTCATGGCAAATATCATGTATTGCATGGCGCCATCTCTCCCATGGATGGGATTGGACCAGAAGATATCAATATTCCTGACTTGTTGAATCGGTTAAAAGACGATGAAGTCCAGGAGCTAATCTTAGCAACAAATCCAAATATTGAGGGTGAAGCAACTGCTATGTATATTTCCCGACTTGTGAAACCATCAGGGATAAAGACAACACGAATAGCCCACGGCTTGCCGGTTGGTGGTGACCTTGAATATGCTGATGAGGTTACGTTATCTAAGGCATTAGAAGGCAGAAGGGATTTGTAAGGAATGTTCAAAAGGTCCGGTGAAAATGACATATAAAAAGGGGAACTTCCACTAAAATCGTCCACGTCCTGTGGACAACGCGGAAGTCACCACATCCTGTGAAAGCTCGTTGGCTTGTTTTTCCGCTGCTCATGTATTTAAATAACATACACTGTGCTGCTCAAAACTACACCGCCTCGAACTTCGACGCACAGGACGTTGCGACCTTAGCCGCCCTCGGTCCTTTTCATCCTCCTTTTTGAACATGCTATTGTAGGAGTTGGTTACATCATGAGCAAAAAGATAAAGAAGAAAGATATCGATGAGGAACTATTGGATGCTATTTTTACGTTAGAAAGGGAATGGAAGCAAATCCGTTCCCTGCTGGAAAAGAGTATTGAACCAATGGATTCCAGTGTACACATGGAGAAACTTGCTGAGGCAAAATATTTATATTTGCTGCGTGAGGCGCGCCACCGAAAGATTAGTGCGATTCGTTATAATTCATAGTTGATAGGTTCTTTTTCCCTCCTTTTTTTCATAGATAATAGAAAGGGACAAGGAGAAGGAGTTGAAGGCATTGAGCTCTACTGTAGTTATTTCGATTATGGTTGCACTAATTATTGTACTTTTAATTGTTGGCGCACCAGCAAAGCCAATGCGATTTATCGCCCATAGCATCGTGAAATTGGGTATTGGCGTCTTGTTTTTATTTTTCTTTAATGTATTTGGTGGTGCAGTTGGATTGCATATCCCTATCAATCTATTTACAACCATTATCTCAGGGTTCTTAGGATTATTTGGGGTTGCCTCTCTTGCTGCTATTCAGTTATTTATTATTCCATGACCCGAATTTTGCATGTTTAAAATAACATCCACCTCACTTTTTGGAAACAAACAGGCCTATGAAACATATAGTTAAATTAAAGGAAAGTTTCACAGTTTACATGTATACATTTCGTTAGATTAGGAGATACTAAGCTAACGGAGGTGGGGAGATGAAACAAACTATTTTAATCGAACGTTGTGGAATATGTGAGGAAGAAAAGGAAACGGGAATTCATTTATACAATCTGTTTATCTGTTGTGAGTGTGAGCAAAACATGATTCACACGGAACCAAGAGAAGAAAAATACCACTATTACTTACAAAAATTAAAAAATATGAATCAACCAACATTATATTCCTAGCATGTTAAGTCTTTGCATTAGTTACGTGCAAAGACTTTTTTCTTAGGATATGGAACAAGTGCACATTTTAAAAAATACACTAGGTTAATGTTCACGTTCCTAGGTCGATGATGAGCTGAATTGGGTTGATGTCCTCGTTCGCGGGTCGATGATAAGCCGAGTTGGGCTGACGTCCTCATTCCCAGGTCGATGATGAGCTGAATTGGGTTGATGTTCTCGTTCGCGGGTCGATGATAAGCCGAGTTGGGCTGACGTCCTCATTCCCAGGTCGATGATTAACCGGATTGGGTTGATGCACACGCTCTCAGGTCGATGATGAGCTGAATTGGGTTGATGTTCTCGTTCGCGGGTCGATGATAAGCTAAATTGGGCTGATGTCCTCATTCCCAGGTTGATGATGAGCCGAATTGGGTTGATGCACACGTTCGCAGGTTGATGATAAGCCGAATTGGGTTGATGCACACGTTCGCAGGTTGATGATAAGCCGAGTTTGGTTGATGCACACGCTCCCAGGTCGATGATGAGCCGTGTTTGGTTGATGTTCTCGTTCGCAGGTCGATGATAAGCTAAATTGGGCTGATGTCCTCATTCCCAGGTTGATGATGAGCCGAATTGGGTTGATGCACACGCTCCCAGGTCGATGATGAGCCAAATTGGGTTGATGCACGCGTTCGCAGGTCGATGATAAGCCGAATTGGGTTGATGCACACGCTCCAGGGTTTATGATTAGCCAAAATCAGTTGATACTGCCGATGCTAGCAATAACAACTATGCTCGGACAAGTAGTATTGGAAAGGTGAGGGAAATTTTGAAACAAAACCAGCAGCATAAACCTTTATATACAGCATTAATTCAATTTAACCAGCAGCATTCAATTTCCTTTCATGTACCAGGGCATAAGAATGGAACTATTTTTCCACATGAAGCTAGAAACGCATTCAAAAATATCCTGCCAATCGATGTGACGGAATTAACTGGTCTGGATGATTTGCATGCGGCGAGCGGTGTGATTGCTGAAGCCGAACAACTAGCTGCAGATTTTTTTCATGCTGATCACACTTTTTTCCTTGTTGGTGGTAGTACAGCAGGGAATTTGGCGATGATCATGGCCACTTGTGCACCTGGGGAAAAAGTAATTGTGCAACGAAATAGTCATAAGTCGATTATTAACGGGTTAGAACTGAGTGGGGCGAACCCGGTATTTATCGCACCTGAATATGATGAAGCAGCTAACCGTTATACATCTCCCAGTCTGGATACCCTAAAAGCAGCTTTACGGAAGTATCCTGAAGCAAAGGCGGTTGTGCTGACCTACCCTGATTATTTTGGCCGGACATATGCGATCGATCCAATGATTCAACTGGCACATGCATATGATATTCCTGTTTTAGTTGATGAAGCACATGGGGCTCATTTTATACTTGGTGATCCATTTCCAGCGTCTTCCTTAGCACTTGGTGCCGATTTGGCTGTGCAATCTGCACATAAAATGGCACCGGCGATGACAATGGCGTCCTATTTACATATAGCGGGGCAACGTATTTCTAACGATCGGGTGGCCCACTATTTACAAATGCTGCAATCCAGTAGTCCCTCCTATCCGCTAATGGCCTCATTAGATATTGCGCGGGCCTTTTTAGCGACATTTTCCGAGCGGGATATGAAAATGGTGCTGGGAAGTGTCCAACAGGTGCGAAGGCTGTTTGCCAATAGTGATTACTGGAACCTTATTCCGCTTACAACACATGATGACCCACTTAAAATAACCTTAAGCATCAAACAAGGCTACACCGGATTCACAGTGGCCCACTTTTTTGAACAGGCTGGCATCTATCCGGAACTAGCGGCGGACCATCACGTATTATTTATTCATGGTCTGCAAGCCTTCCAAAAATTAGACAAATTAAGTAACGCCATAAAACAAGTACAAGATCGATTAAAAATTACGGCAAAACATGCTACAATAGAAGTAATAAAACAGTTCCCTGCCAAAATAAATACACTTGCTATGTCATATGAACAGATGCGAAAGTGTCAAACTGCCATTGTTCCATTTCAACAGGCAAAAGATAAGGTGGCGGCAGAGGCTGTTATTCCATACCCCCCAGGAATCCCGCTTATTATGAAAGGGGAACAGGTCACAGGGGAACATATTAAGCGAATCGAGCAACTAATTATGCAGGGTGCAGCTTTTCAGCATCGCGATCTAACAAGCGGTATACGTATATTAATGAAGAAAGGCTGAAGCTAAACATGGCTTTGGTATAAAGGAGAAACATACGTGAACGGACATTTTATAACCTTCGAAGGCACGGAAGGCGCTGGAAAAACAACTATTCTTCATTCATTAGGAAAAAAACTCAAGCAAATGGGTCTGCCTGTAATCATTACCCGTGAGCCTGGCGGGATTGAAATTGCGGAAAAAATTAGGGAGGTTATCCTCGACCCACGGCATACAGAAATGGATAGCCGTACAGAAGCGTTGCTATATGCGGCAGCACGGAGACAGCATTTAGTCGAAAAAGTGTTACCAGCACTGCAAAACGGGAATATTATATTATGTGACCGGTTCATTGACAGTAGTCTTGCTTATCAAGGGTATGCAAGAGGGTTGGCAATGGATGATATTTGGTCTATTAATCAATTTGCAATTGAGAACTGTATGCCGAACCTGACATTATTTTTTGATATTGATCCAAAGAAGGGATTACAGCGTATCACAGCGAATAAAGATAGAGAAATGAACCGGCTTGATTTAGAAACGCTTTCATTTCATGAGCGCGTATATGAAGCATATACGATACTAAAAGAAAAATTTTCAGACCGGTTTGTTTCCATTGATGCTGAATCACCTCTGGAACAAGTAGAATCAGAAGCACAACATAAAGTTATCGCTTATTTGGAGCAACAAAATATGTAAAGGAGGTTAGTTCCATGAAGTTAATTATTGCAGTCACACAGGATAAAGATTCGAATCGTCTTGTCGATGCACTTGGTGAGGGAAATTTTAAAACAACGAAGCTTGCGACAACAGGTGGCTTTTTGAAAGAAGGCAATACGACATTAATGATTGGTTGTGAAGATGCGTATGTTGATGAAGCGTTAGATATCATTCGTGATAATTGCTCGCAACGTGAACAAATGGTGGCTCCCATTTCGCCAATGGGCGGGAATGCAGATTCCTATATTCCCAAGCCAGTTAAAGTAGAAGTAGGCGGAGCAACTGTCTTCATCCTGCCAATCGAGCAGTTTCTTCAATTTTAAAACAAATTTGCTGGAGTAAGGGTATTCCAGGCATTCGCTGTGGGTGTATCCAATTTACCTACTCTTAACGGGTGGTAAGACTCCCCTTCAAGATTTTGAGATAAGATAAAAAAGATAAGTGGGAGTCAACAGCATGACAAGGGTCCGATTCTGTTCGGGCCTGCTCGATGAAATTTCACGTTATCCAATCATCCCATGCCGTATAAAAGGGGTTAAACCTATGAAAATTAGTCAGGAAATGCGGGCGCAAATGGATCCCACGACCAACCATAATCGAAGCAGTGCGGCGGAGAAACCATCATTTGATGGTGTGATGGCATCCCAGACGCAAAAAATGAAATACCAGGAATTACAGCAGTTAATGGATAATATTACCAGGCAAGGAGATAAACTTGCCCGGTTTCGCTCTTTTCGTGATTTCGTGAAATTTAAGCGTTTGGTAAAAGGATTCCTGCAAGAGACGGTACATAGTGGCCTTGCATTGCAAAGTGGTCATAGTTTTCAATTAGATACCCAAAGCAGGAAACTGAGCATTGTGAAAGAAGTAGATGAAAAATTAGTAGAATTAACCGAAGAAATGATGAGTCAAGAAAAGAAGACCGTTGATTTGTTAGGAATGATCGGAGAAATCAAAGGGTTATTGATTAACTTATACAGGTAATGAAGGACGAAAAAATGATGAAAACATGGGCAGAGATTATGGAAATCCAACCATTAGCGGGAAAGATAATTACAAACAGCATGCGGAAAAATCGGATTTCCCATGCTTATTTAATTAGCGGGGAGCGTGGAACCGGGAAAGAATCGATTGCCACCCAGCTTGCCAAAAGCATGTTTTGCACCAATAAGGATGGAGTAGAGCCATGTCAAACATGTCATGCATGTAAACGCATTGAATCCAAAAACCATCCGGATGTACATTGGATCGAACCTGAAGGGCAATCGATTAAAAAAGAACAAATCGATAATTTGCAAAAGGAATTCAAGTATTCAGGTCTGGAATCCAATCGGAAAGTTTATATTATCAAAGCTGCTGAAACACTGACATTAAATGCAGCGAATCGCATTTTGAAGTTCCTGGAAGAGCCGAACAAAGAAACAACCGCCATCATGCTGACAGAGAACAGTCAATCGATTATCCCTACCATTCGCTCCCGCTGCCAGATACTTGAATTACAGTCATTAAATCCCTACTACTTTCAGCAGCAGCTAATGGATGCCAACATACCAGAAGGAAATGCCAGATTGTTTAGTGCACTAACCAATAATTTAGCAGAGGCAACCCATTGGAATGAAGATGATTGGTTTGCCAGTGCACGAAAGTTAATGGTACAATTAATTGAAAAGTTCATCGAAAATCCAGATGATGCTTATTTGTTTATCCATAGTAAGTGGTTGCCCCACTTTAAGGAGAAAAAGGAGCAAGAACATGGCTTGGATTTGTTGCTATTAGCATTTAAAGATATTGTGATGTCTCATATTGGATACGATGAAGCGATTGTCGTCTTTGATAAGTCAAGTCAGAAGTTAGAAGACCTCACGATGGCTTTTTCACAAGCAAAAGTCCTTGCAATTTTAAATGCCATTTTATCAGCAAAACAGAAATTGAAGCAAAATGTCCATCCGACGTTGGTGATGGAGCAGCTTACACTTCAAATACAGAGGTGATATTGATGATTGAAGTGATTGGAGTCCGTTTTAAAAAGGCGGGTAAAATATATTATTTTGATCCTGGTGAACAGGAGATTGAGATAGATAGTTACGTAATTGTGGAAACAATTCGTGGCATTGAATTTGGCAAGGTTGTTATTGCCGGTAAGCAGGTTGATGAGGAAGATGTCGTCCTTCCGTTGAAGAAGGTTATTCGGATTGCCGATGAAAAGGACAAATTATCGGTTGTCGAAAATCAGGAACAGGCGGAAGCAGCCTTTGAAACATGTGCGCAGAAAATTATCGAGCATAAGCTGGATATGAATCTGGTGGAGGTAGAATATACATTTGACCGGAACAAGATCATTTTTTATTTCACAGCAGATGGCCGTGTTGATTTCCGCAATTTGGTCAAAGATTTAGCAGCATTATTTAAAACACGGATCGAGCTCAGGCAGATTGGGGTACGGGATGAGGCCAAGATGCTTGGCGGGATTGGTCCCTGTGGCCGGATGCTATGCTGCTCGACTTTCTTGGGTGATTTTGAACCAGTGTCCATTAAAATGGCCAAGGATCAGAATCTTTCCTTGAATCCGGCAAAGATCTCGGGACTATGCGGCCGGTTAATGTGCTGCTTGAAATATGAAAATGATGATTATGAAACAGCAAAACGTGTATTGCCTGATCTAGGCGAAATGATTACAACACCGTTCGGAAACGGAAAAGTGGTTGGTCTGAACATCCTTGAGCGTGTCATCCATATTGAGCTTCCAGAGAAAGAACGTGTCATTGAGTATACATTAGATGAACTAATCGAAGAAGGAATCATTTCAGCACAAGCCACAGAATAGTGGGGTGTAAAGCTTGAGCAAAAGGGAGATTTTTGACCAAGTGTCGGATATGGAAGAACGAATTGGTAAATTAT
Organism: Lentibacillus songyuanensis; assembly: GCF_039548255.1. Lineage (NCBI taxonomy): Bacteria > Bacillati > Bacillota > Bacilli > Caryophanales > Bacillaceae > Lentibacillus > Lentibacillus songyuanensis. Next base: position 46,240 of record NZ_JBCLVH010000001.1, on the reverse strand, counting down.
ATGAACAACTTGGTGATTTAAAAAATCAATTAGGCAGCTTGCTGGAAGAGAATCAGCGTCTAGCGGTGGAAAACCATAATTTGCGTAATCATTTAAACACAAAGGAACAAGCTAGTGATGATACAAGAGATGCGACGCATACGAAAGATATTCCTGGTGAAGGGTACGACAACCTGGCCAGATTATATGAAGAAGGATTCCACATTTGTAATTTGGAATTCGGCAGTCCAAGAAGGGATGAGGATTGTATCTTTTGCTTGGACTTCTTAAGCAAAACAAAATAGGGAACAAATTAGAAATCACCGGTATAAAGCTGTCTCATGTCTTCAATAAGACACACGAGGCAGCTTTTTTAGTGAATGTGTCCAACTGCTGCAAAGAAGGGAGAGATGAGAATGGTGCGATTACATCATGATGAGCGGATGGATTATTTACTTGGGGACGAAGAAATGACAATTATTCAAAGCCCTACCGTATTTTCATTTTCACTAGATGCAGTGTTACTTGCCCATTTTGCTTCTGTTCCAATTAAACGGGGAAGTATTCTTGAGCTTTGTTCCGGAAATGGTGTGATTCCGCTGCTGTTATCAAGGAAAACCAATGCCCAGATCACCGGGGTAGAAATTCAGGAGCGACTGTATGATATGGCAAGAAGAAATGTGCAGATGAATGGATTGGAAAATCAGGTGACCTTCCTTCATAAGGACTTAAAAGCACTAAAGCCTGCACTTGGCCACAGTAAGTTTGATGTGGTTGTATGTAACCCTCCTTATTTCCGTACCCCGGCAAAGACAGAGCATAATAAGAATGACTATTTAACGATTGCCAGACATGAAGTTTTCTGTACGTTAGATGACGTGGTAAAAGCTTGCAAACTACATGTGCGTCCTGGTGGCAAGGTAGCAATGGTACATCGGCCAGGTAGACTGGTTGACATTATCACCGCATTTCGTCAGTATAAATTGGAACCAAAACGGATGCAGCTTGTTTATCCCAAAATGGGCAGGGAGGCAAATATGCTTTTAGTGGAGGCAATCCGGGATGGCAAGGCAGATCTAACTATCCTGCCGCCATTATATATTTATAATGAGGCTAACACATACACGAACGAGGCAGAGGAAATCATCTATGGGCGAAAATAAGCACATCGTTTACATACTGCAATGTCATGATGGCACGCTATATACTGGGTATACGAATGATATGAAACGGCGTCTGCGTTTACATGAGTCCGGTAAAGGGGCAAAATATACACGGGGGAGAGGACCGTTTCAGGTGAAATATATGAAACATTTCCCTACAAAGGAAGAAGCGATGCAACAGGAGTATGCGATTAAACGGTTAAGTCGAAAGCACAAAGAACAATTAATATGTCGTAACCATGAGGAAGATAGGCATGAAAATACAGAAGAGTTTTGAACATCAGGAGGCAGGGACCATTTATGTTGTTCCGACACCAATTGGGAACCTGGAGGATATAACGTATCGGGCGCTAAAGACCCTGCAAACGGTTGCCGTGATTGCTGCTGAGGACACACGTAATACAAGAAAGCTTTTGAATCATTTTGATATTACAACTCGGTTGACTAGTTATCATGAACATAATAAAGAGACAAAAGAGGCTCCATTGATGGCCCGATTACATGCTGGTGAATCAATTGCGGTTGTTAGTGATGCCGGAATGCCGGGGATATCAGACCCAGGGTATGAGCTTATTCGTGCTGCGATTGCTGAGGACATCCCCGTCGTTGTCTTGCCAGGGGCAAATGCTGCATTATGTGCACTGGTGGGATCCGGACTTCCGTCTACAGAGTTTCTGTTTTATGGATTTTTGCCACGGAAAAAAAAGGACAAGGTACATGAATTAGAGCGTCTGCAGCAGATGCAGGCAACATTACTATTTTATGAATCCCCATTTCGGGTAAAAGAAACACTGGCAGTAATACATGAGGTGTTCGGTAACCGGCATATTGCGATTGCCAGAGAATTGACCAAACGATATGAAGAATATACACGAGGCACGATTGCGGATATCCTGGCTGCCGTTGAGGATCAGACGTTAAAAGGCGAGTTTGTGATGGTGGTAGAAGGCAATACCGAAGAGGAAAAGCACCAGGAAACATTATGGTGGGGACATCTATCTGTGGTTGAACATGTCCATTATTACCTGGATCATGATGGTATTTCCAGTAAGGATGCCATCAAACAAGTTGCCAAAGATCGTCATATGCCAAAACGGGAGGTATATCAGACGTTTCATGTTGATCATGATCCGAAAGAATAAAGTGAAACTTCATTCTGTGGGGTACTTTCCCGTTGAATTAGAGGAACAAAGACTAAATTCTCTTTGCGTCTGAGTTGCAATGCCTTTGTGACCTGCTTCGTGCAGGCTAAGAACAGAATCTAACCTTTGTCATGCAGTTAACCGGCATAAAAAAGAGGCTGACGTTCGTTGCGAAAGCGTCAGCCCCCTTTATCACATGGAGGTCATCTATAGTAGTCATTGCTCACTTTTTATTTATCAAGCCGTGATTGTATTTCACTGACCAAATGCTTGGCTCCGTCTGGGCTAAGTACCAGTTTTCCATCGGCAAAGGCCATGTTTTCGTCAGAGGTTTCCCCAGTAATTTGACAAGTCATGTTGGGCGTGTATTTCTTTAATACTATTTTATCATTATCGACATAAATTTCTAATGCGTCTTTTTCGTGAATATCTAGTGTTCGACGTAATTCAATCGGAATGACAACGCGTCCTAATTCATCGACCTTTCGTACAATCCCTGTAGACTTCATACATTTCCTCCTCCCTTTTAATAGATTAGAACAAATTTTTCGTCAAGGTTCGACAAGTATCTAGCAATATCGTACCAACCTTTACCAAAAGTGTCAATTAATTTTTTAAAAGATGTGAAATTATAAAATTCATCGTAATCTTGTGTTGTACCCTGTTAAAATTGGAAATGATGGAAAAAAGGCATGAATACCCCGAAAATGGAAATCTTGTGATAAAATCGCTACAATAGAAAGAGGAATTTAGTCGTATAGGAGGAAGAGTCACATGTCAAACGAAAAGAAGACATTTTATATCACGACACCAATTTATTATCCGAGTGGCAATTTGCACATTGGACATGCATATTCCACGGTAGCTGGTGACGCGATTGCACGGTATAAACGGTTGCGGGGATTTGACGTGATGTATTTAACCGGTACAGATGAACATGGTCAAAAGATCCAGAAAAAGGCGGAGGAAAAGGGTGTTTCGCCTCAGGAATATGTGGACGATATTGTTAGTGGTATTCAAGCACTATGGAAAAAGCTGAAGATCACCAACGATGATTTTATCCGTACTACGCAACCGCGCCATAAACAAGCGGTGGAAAAGATCTTTGCCCAGTTGTTGAAGCAAGGGGATATTTACCTTGATCAGTACGAAGGCTGGTATTGTACATCCTGTGAATCTTTTTTCACCCAACGGCAATTAGTGGATGGGCATTGTCCAGATTGTGGGGGCCCGGTTGAAAAGGTAAAAGAGGAATCGTATTTCTTTAAAATGAGTAAATATGTCGATCGGCTTGTCCAGTTTTATGATGCGCATCCGGAGTTTATCCAGCCGGAGAGCCGTAAAAATGAAATGCTGAACAACTTTATTAAGCCTGGATTAGAGGACTTAGCGATATCCCGGACATCATTTGACTGGGGTATTAAAGTGCCAGGAGATCCCAAACATGTGATTTATGTGTGGGTCGATGCCTTGAGCAATTACATTACGGCGCTCGGGTATGGCACGGATCATGATGAAAAGTTTCAAAGATATTGGCCGGCGGATGTTCATTTAATGAGTAAGGAAATTGTCCGATTCCATACTATCTATTGGCCGATCATGTTAATGGCATTGGATCTGCCATTACCGAAGAAAGTGTTTGCTCATGGCTGGATTCTGATGAAGGATGGCAAGATGTCCAAGTCAAAAGGAAATGTCGTTGATCCTGTCAGCTTAACCGACCGGTATGGACTGGATGCATTGCGTTACTATTTATTACGTGAGGTACCATTTGGATCGGATGGCGTATTTACACCGGAGGGCTTTGTGGAACGGATGAATTACGACTTAGCCAATGACCTTGGCAACTTGTTAAATCGTACGGTTGCTATGATTGAAAAATATTTTAATGGAGAAATTCCTGCATATAAAGCATCGGAAACGACAGTTGATCAGACCCTGAAACAGTTTGCTGAGGAAACAATTCAGAAAGTGGAAGATGCATTGGAGAACATGCAGTTTTCGGTAGCCCTGTCTTCCTTATGGCAATTAATAAGTCGGACGAATAAGTATATTGACGAAAATGAACCGTGGATTTTGGCGAAAGATGAAAGTAAAAAAGAACGGTTAGGCAATGTCATGGCTCATTTAGCGGAATCATTGCGCATTGCTGCTGTTATGCTCCAACCATTTTTGACCGAATCACCTGCAGAGATCTTCAAGCAGTTAGGGATCAAGGATGACGCGTTGATGGAATGGGAAAGTGTCCATCAACAAGGGCAAATTAAAGCCGGAACAAAGGTGGAAAAAGGAAACCCAATTTTTCCGCGTTTGGATGCAGAGGCAGAGGTTCAGATGATTAAAACCATGATGCAAAAGCCTGCGGCGGAAAAGAAGGAAACGACGTCGCAGCAGCCTGCACCAAAAGAACAAATTGTTTATGATGACTTCATGAAGCTGGATATGCGTGTTGCTGAAGTTATCAAAGTGGAGAAAATGAAAAAGGCAGATAAGCTTTTAAAGTTTCAGCTTGACTTAGGTAATGAAAAGCGCCAAATCATCTCCGGTATTGCCCAACATTATCAGCCAGAGGAGCTTGTTGGCAAAAAAGTAATTTGCGTAACCAACTTAAAACCAGTGAAATTACGTGGAGAGATGTCTGAAGGAATGATTCTTTCCGGTGAATCTCCTGAAGGTAAACTCGCACTTGCTACGGTTGAACAAACACTACCGAACGGGTCGGTTGTAAAGTAATATCAAAAAAGTCATATCCAAGGTACGGATATGACTTTTTTTACCAGTAAAAAGCTAAGTGAAGTGGAGGAAAAGTTTAATGTTATTTGATACTCATGTCCATGTAAACGTGGAACAATTTGCTGAAGACCGTGAAAAGGTAATACAGCGTGCATTTGATACAGGTGTGAAATACATGGTTGTTGTTGGGTTTGACAGGGAGACAATCCCGCTTGCCATTGAACTTGCCGAACAATACGAAACGATTTATGCCGCAGTGGGATGGCACCCGGTTGATGCGATTGATATGACCGATGAGGAATTAGCCTGGATTGAAGAGCTGTCCGCCCATCCAAAGGTAGTGGCTATCGGTGAAATGGGGCTGGACTATCATTGGGATAAGTCACCTAAAGATGTGCAAAAAGATGTATTCCGTAAACAAATCCGTCTTGCCAAAAAAGTAAATATGCCGATTATTATTCATAACCGGGAGGCCACTGAGGATATATTGGAGATTTTACAAGAGGAGGATGCCAAGCAGATTGGGGGGATCATGCATTGTTACAACGTTTCTGCTGATTACCTGCAAACGTGCCTGGATATGGATTTCTACATTTCTTTTGGTGGTACAGTTACGTTTAAAAACGCACCATTACCGCAAGAGGCAGCCATTCAGGTGCCGGCTGACCGGCTCCTCATCGAAACCGATGCACCATTCTTAGCTCCACACCCAAATAGAGGGAAACGAAATGAGCCGGCATATGTTAAATTGGTTGCCGAAAAGATCGCTGAACTTAGGGAGACAACGATCGAGGAGATTGGCAAGATCACGACAGAAAACGCCTTTCATCTCTTTGGAATCTCGTAAATTCGTCGTAAATTGACTGTAATAGTCGATAAAAAAATCACTATATATTTTAGGGATCAGCAGGGTTGCTGGTCTCTTTTTTTACAATTATGTAACACGGATGATCGCTTGATATACCAACATTTTACAGGTTACTTAGAAAAATAAAGTGCTGTTAGGATTGTGTGTGTAATTTGTTTGTAACCAAACCGTAAACGTAATGGCTTTGACTTTGTATAGGAGTGTTACTATACTCGATTAGGAAATGAGGGGAGGCAAAAAGCATGGAGATTATTTCAAAGCTTATGCCGGCATCGAAATGGAAGCTGGTTATCTCTAGTATTGGTGTAGTAGCACTTGCAGTATTCTCCAGTCTGTTGCTGATCGAAGCACAGAAGTCAGAGGTAGACATAACAGAAGACGGCGAACAACGAACAGTGAGTACACATGCAAATACGGTAGAAGAACTGCTTAACGAGGAAGGAATAACGGTTAGTGCACATGATGAGTTATCGGCAGATCCTAATACAGAGCTGAAAGATGGCATGGAGATTACATTAAATCATGCCAAGCGGATTACAGTCCTCATGGATGGTGAGGAGCAGGAGTTTTACACAATGATGCAAACGGTTGGTGCATTCCTTGATAAACCTAAGAATGGCTTATCGGTTTCCAAGCATGATGAACTGTCTTTTAACCGAGGTGATGAACTAAAAGATGGCATGCAATTAACGATCGATAAGGCTTTTCAAATTACTGTTAACGATGGTGGAAAGAAAAAGAAATATTGGACGACAGGCGTTACTGTTGCAGATTTCCTTGAAGATAACGAAATTACATACGAAGAAGACAGCAAGGATAGAATTAAACCAAAACCAGGTGATCAGATAACAAAGGATACGAAGATCGCCATTACCCGTATTGAAAAGTTACCGAATATTGTTTTAGAAGAGGAGATCCCGTTTGAAACAGAAACCCAAAAAGACAACACCTTGGCCAAAGGGGAAGAAAAGGTGCTGGAAGATGGCGAGAATGGAATACGGGAATTGACATATAAGGCATTTAAGAAAAATGGCAAGAAGAAAAAAGGCAAATTAATCGACTCTGAAGTAACAACAGATAGTCAAAATAAAATTATAGCAATTGGAACCAAAGAGCCAGACCCGAAACCAAAACCGAAAAAGAATGCAGAACCGAATGTTGTTAACACGTCATCTAGTAATAATAATGCAAATAGTGACGTATTATATATGACTGCAACAGCTTTTACTGCAGACTGTAGCGGCTGCTCCGGCCATACTGCAACAGGTATTGACTTGCAGGCAAATCCAAATGCAAAGGTGATTGCTGTTGATCCAAGTATCATTCCATTAGGATCAAAAGTATGGGTCGAAGGATATGGAAATGCTATTGCAGCAGATACAGGCGGCTTTAGCGGCAAGCAAATTGACTTGCATGTACCAACCAAGGCTGATGCGTACAGTTTTGGCCGCAAGCAAGTTAAAGTGAAGATCTTAAATTAAGGCAATCATATGAGGTATGCTTATTCAAGAAATGCGTGAAAATAATACTCCTGCCATGCTATGATGGTAGGAGTATTATTTGTTTACAGGAATAAATGAAGGAATGAAGAATATGGAAAAGATAAAAGAAGTCATCGTTGTTGAGGGGCGTGACGATACAGCGAAAATCAAACAAGCGGTTCGGGCTGATACCATTGAAACAAATGGATCTGCGATTAATAAGGAAACACTAGCACAGATACAGCATGCCAAGGATAAGCGTGGAGTTATTATTTTTACGGATCCTGATTATCCAGGGGAGCGAATTCGCCGGATAATTGATCAGGCAGTCCCTGGGTGCAAGCATGCCTTTTTAAAGCAAGAAGAAGCACGACCAAAGCATACCCATCATAAGAGTCTCGGAATTGAGCATGCGTCCATTGCTACGCTTCAACGTGCTTTAGCGGATGTATATGAAGTAGCCCAGACGAAACATAATGATATTACCAAGCAAGATTTGATTCATTATGGGCTTATTGGCGGGCCGCGGGCAAATTCCAGGAGGGACCGGCTTGGCAAGCTATTGCAGATTGGACATACAAATGGCAAACAGCTAATGAAGCGGCTTGGTATGTTTGAAATAACCCATTCCCAATTTGAACAGGCAATTAATCGTGTGCTTCAGGAGGAGACCAATGACGAATAAAAAATATATAGCAACCCCAACTCGTACAAAAGAAATTCTTCATACCTATCAATTTTTCTTTAAAAAGAGTTTGGGCCAGAACTTCCTGGTTGATGTGAACACCTTGGAAAACATTATCAAACATGCAGGAATTGACAAGCAATCAGGGGTTATTGAAATCGGGCCGGGAATAGGCGCATTAACGGAACAGCTGGCGATCCATGCCAAAAATGTGACAGCATTCGAAATTGACCAGCGTTTATTTCCCATATTAGGGGAGACATTAAAGCAATATGACAATGTACAACTGATTCATCAGGATATATTAAAAGCGGATGTCCACCAGACAATCCAGGCTAACTTTTCCCCAGATCAAGCTATCCATATCGTGGCTAATTTGCCGTATTACATTACGACACCTATCCTGATGAAATTGTTACAGGAGAAATTGCCGATCAATAGTTTAACGGTGATGATCCAAAAAGAGGTAGCTGCCCGTATGGCGGCTAAACCCAATTCCAAGAGCTATGGGTCGCTCTCGATCGCCGTCCAATACTATACACATGCGGAAGTGGTCATGCAGGTCCCTAAGCGTGTATTCATGCCACAGCCAAATGTCGACTCAAGTGTACTAAAACTAACGATGAGAGAAATGCCGCCCGTTGATGTTCTTGATGAGGAATTCTTTTTTACGATTGTTCAAGCAGCATTTGCGCAACGACGGAAAACATTGCGTAACAACTTAACCAACCACTTTAGCGGTTCTTTGACAAAAAATGCAATTAATCAGTTGCTGGATACGATTGAAATCGATGGAACCAGGCGCGGTGAATCATTAACAATGGATGAGTTTGCAAAGCTGGCTAATGCCTTTTTCCAAATAACGACATCATAACTGTCAGAAGAGGATAGAGAAATTACTTTGCTTGGAATTTAGCTTCGTTCGTAGCCTCATCGCATTGTTGAAGCTACGAAAACGAGAAAAAATTCATCGTTCGAGGCCTCATTGCATGGATGAAGTCATACCTACATATGAAAATCCACATAAAAAGTAACTCCTAACCTACCTGACATGTCATCGTTCGTTTAGGTAGGTGTTTTCGTTATATCCCTATCCTTTTTACGCACAAAACGCCTCATCTCACATAGGCTATTTCAGGGATGCCTTCATGAATGCGAAGGCTTGTGAGGTGGTTTGATGGATTTTTCAACTGGTGATTTAGTGACACGTAAATCATATCAGCATGATGTTTTATTTCGGGTCTCAGCCCGGCATGGGGACACGGTCATCCTCCATGGGGAAGATGTTCGTCTGGAGGCAGATGCGCCTGCAACCGACCTTGTACATGTTCAACAGCGGGAACTGGATAAACGGCGCAAACGGGACAAGGAAAAGGAAGAATCTTCCTATCGTTTGTTTCGGCAGGATTATCAATTAATGAAAGAAAAGCGGGATTACCAATCGACTGAGGGATTCACGTACCCAACCAGCTATTTTCAGCTTCCTGCTAAGGTGTTACATGTGGATGGTGATAAACTGTACTTAAAGAAATGTATAGAATTATATCAGCGGATGGGCTTGCAGGTTCATGGCATTCATCTGCTTGAAAGGGAAATGCCATTAGAAATCGGCGCGCTTGTCGAGAAGATTCAACCAGATATCATTGTCATTACAGGTCACGATTCATTTTCTAAAAATAAAGGGTTAAAAAGTGACCTTCGTGCATACCGGCATTCCAAGTATTTTGCCGAGACGGTTCGATCGGCCAGACAAATTGTTCCTCAATTGGATCAACTCGTTATTTTTGCAGGTGCGTGTCAGTCGCACTTTGAGTCACTTATTCGGGCTGGAGCAAACTTTGCCAGCTCTCCTTCGCGAATTAATATCCATGCCCTTGATCCCGTTTATATTGCCGCAAAAATTGCCTATACGCCATTTATGGAGAAGGTAAGTGTATGGGATGCACTTCGCAATACCCTCACCGGAGAAAAAGGAATGGGAGGCGTGGAGACTAAAGGATTGCTTCGTACTGGTATGCCGTATGTAGAAGAAGAACCGTATGATAATTAGGAAGATGGAATGTATGGAATCATAATTGTGGCTGATATTTTTTCGCGGCCACAATAATTTTTCACTTTCCATACATAATTTTTTAACATTTACGAAATAATAACATAAATATTTCGTTTTAACTGTTGACATTAAAAAAGGTATACTGTTATAATTATAAGTTTTATTTGACTTACAAACGAGCATGTGGTATGATCATTATAGCGAGGTGGAGTATAGTGGCAAAAACATTAGTCGAAATTAAGCAAGGTCTTGAATGCCAAAAAGGCAAGCGGTTAAAGCTAAAAGCCAATGGAGGGAGAAGGAAAACGATTGAGCGTTATGGGGTGCTGGCTGAAACGTATCCTTCCGTCTTCATTGTCGAACTTGATCAGGACGAGAACGCATTCGAACGTGTTTCATACAGCTATGCAGACGTTTTAACAGAGACAGTAGAACTAAGTTTTCAACAAGAAGACAGAACAAAAGCAATGATATTAGAGCAGTAGACGACATGTTTACTGCTCTGCTTTTGTTTGTTGTTACATATTTGGCAGTACCGATAGAAGATTTCTCTTCCACGTTAAAAATAAATAAACTTCATATTTTGCGCTTCACTTCAATTCATTTCCTGTTTTGCAAACAAATAACTGGAGTATGTTTAACAGATGGAACAAATGCTATAACTGTCGTAAGAAAGGATGCTCAAACAAAAAGGGGGATCTTTCATGGGTAGACGAGGAATTATGTCAGACCAATTGAAAGAAGAAATTGCCAAAGAGTTAGGTTTTTACGACACCGTGCAAGAGGAAGGCTGGGGCGGCATTAAAGCACGGGATGCCGGTAACATGGTGAAACGAGCGATTGAAATAGCCGAGCAAAACATGCAGCAAGGAGGCAGACCCTAATGGGGTTTGTCTTTTGCTTTTAAGAAAGGTTTCCTGCTATAGTACGGCGGAACTTAAAATAGTGAAACATCGACTAAGGCAGCCACTTTTCGCTTTTCATTTCATGACACAATTTGGTATAGTTTGATAAAGTGGGTGACGGAGATGATTCATTTTGAGCGAGCGCCGGCTAAGATAAATTTGTCTTTAGATGTGCTTAGAAAGCGTGAAGATGGCTTTCATGAGGTAGCGATGATTATGACTGCCATCGACTTGGTGGACCGTATTGAATTGCATCCGCTAGCTGAAGACCGAATTGAGGTGGCTGCTGATAATCAATATGTGCCGAATAATGAGCGGAATTTAGCGTATAAAGCCGCAGCAATCCTTAAAGATAAGTATCATGTGCGTGAAGGGGTGCGGATTAAAATAGAAAAAAACATCCCTGTCTCGGCAGGGCTTGGCGGTGGCAGTAGTGATGCCGCAGCAGTATTACGTGGATTGAATCAAATGTGGTCGATTAATAATTCTTTAAAGGAATTAGCCAGTATTGGCGAGGAGATCGGATCGGATGTTCCTTTTTGCGTATATAGCACAACCGCCCTTGCTACAGGTCACGGGGAAAGAATCCAGGAATTGTCTTCTCCGCCATCATGTTATGTTGTTTTAGCGAAACCAAATATCGGTGTATCAACAAGAGGTGTTTTCCAGCGGGTTGATCTTAGCGAAATCATTCATCCCAACACGAATGAAGTTTTAACAGCAATTGAGCAGGCGGATTTTGGAAGCCTTGCTGCAAATATTGGCAATGCCCTGGAGAGTATTACGTTTCGTTTGCATCCGGAGGTCGAACAAATCAAGAAAAAAATGATCCAATCTGGTGCAAACGGGGTACTTATGAGCGGAAGCGGTCCTACCATTGTTGGTCTTGTCGAACATTACAGCAAGGCTAGACGCATTTATAATGGATTAAGGGGATTTTGTGAGGAAGTTTACATTGTACGGCTGCTTGATCAACGCCGGCCTTGATGAAACACGTATAAAAGTGGTATATTTTAAAGTAAATATTCGGCTTTAGAGGTGTAGTTATGAAGAGAAGTGATCGTCTTGTATCATTAACTAATTATTTTCTAGAAAATCCTAGAACCCACACATCATTACCTTACTTTTCCAGTAAATATGAGGCAGCAAAGTCCTCGATAAGTGAAGATATTGATATCATTGATCGAGTATTGCAGGAAGAAGGACTAGGGTTTCTGCAATCGGTTGCAGGAGCAGCGGGTGGAGTAAGCTATATACCGGATTATGCACAGGAAAAAAGTAAGCAGTTTATTGATGAATTGCGCCTAACACTTGAGGACCCAAATCGAATTCTCCCCGGTGGTTATTTATATATGAGCGACATTTTAGGTAATCCGAAAATGGTGAAACAAATTGGCCGAGTATTGGCTGCGTCATTTTCTTCAGTGGATATAGACGTTGTGATGACCGTGGCTACAAAAGGGATTCCGTTAGCATATGCTGTTGCTGCAGTTTTAAATGTTCCTGTAGTAATCGTAAGACGAGATCCAAAAATAACGGAAGGCTCGTCGGTAAGTATAAATTACGTTTCGGGTTCCTCACGAAAGGTGCAATCGATGGTCTTACCAAAACGAAGCCTGCAAGAGGGTGCGAAGGTTTGTATTATTGATGACTTTATGAAAGCTGGCGGAACCATTACCGGGATGGTCAGTATTCTTGAGGAATTTAATGCAACGGTAAGTGCAATCGGAGTACTGGCTGAGGCTGATGATGAAGAAGAAGATCGGGTCGTGGAGGATTATACATCACTGGTTAAGATTAAAAATGTTGACTTAAAGTACAAACAAATTCAAGTTCTCGCAGGAAATATAATGAATCATATGTAAGCAAATAGGGACTAGCAGACTATATATTAGTCTATACAAAAAGACCCTGCTTGACAAAGTTAATTAAGGATCAGCAAACTAGTTCACACGGTATGGTCAAGCAACCCTCCCATGTTTCAAAACAATCCCTTATGTAATTATTTAAACTTTTTTTAATATTAGGCAGGAATTATCATTTTTTTGTTGAATACTGGTAATAAGTTTAAAAGGGAAAAGGTGGTGAAACATCATGGAAGTGACTGACGTAAGATTACGCCGCGTCGCTACAGAGGGGAGAATGCGAGCAATCGCCTCGATTACTTTGGATCAGGAGTTTGTTGTCCATGATATTCGCGTGATTGACGGTAACAATGGTTTGTTTGTGGCAATGCCGTCCAAGAGAACTCCAGATGGGGAATTTCGCGATATTGCACATCCGATTAATTCTGGAACCCGTGCCAAGATTCAGGATGCCGTTTTAGAAGAATACCGCCGTGTAGGTGAAGAACTGGAATACGAGGAAGCAGGCGCTTCGTGATATGTGTAAACAACAAGAGATCTAATCTACTTAGGATTAGTCTCTTTTTTTGCCATCTAGGAAATTATAAATTTTTATGCCTGTGGATAAATGGATGGCCAAGTTGAGCCCCGTCCGGCTCCAGCGCCAGCAACTAGCAAACTTCACACTTCTCCACTACGATAAGTCAACATCGGTTCAGAGGACAAATGAAGACCGACTAAGAACGGGCTGTCGCTCGGGCGTCGGCATATCCCTGTTGCGGGGGCATGTTTCCTTTATCTCATTGCGAAGTGCTCCAGTTTGTACGTTGCTAACCGGGCGCTTGCGCCTTTGTTCCTATAAATTGGAACATAATAGAAACGACGGCCTGTTATCAATAATATACGTACATAAGATAGTTACGTCGACACCTGCTTGAACTTATATGTGTTGAAATTATCCCCTTTTTGAGATATATTCATAGTGGATAATTATAAAGAGGATAAACATACAGTCTGGCTTAAATAGAGTCTATGGACACACATCGAATGGAGGTCTCCTCATGACGGAACGCTTTTGTGTTGTTCTTGCAGCAGGACAAGGTACAAGGATGAAATCGAACCTTTACAAAGTATTACATCCGGTAGCGGGTAAACCAATGGTCCAACATGTCATCCACCAATTAAAAGCTGTAAACGTCGATGAAATCGTCACAATTGTTGGCTTTGGCGCTGATCAGGTTATGGAACGAATCGGGAATGAAAGTAAGTTTGTTACCCAGAAGGAACAATTAGGAACTGGACATGCGGTATTGCAGGCAAAAGGATTATTAGAGCATAAAACGGGCACAACCATTGTCGTATGTGGTGACACACCGTTAATTACCAGTGCAACTTATCGATCCCTTTGTGAACATCATGAAAAAACAGGAGCCAAGGCTACCGTTTTAACAGCGAAGGCACCAGATCCAACTGGTTACGGGAGAATCATTCGCAATCAAGCTGGCGAGGTAGAGAAGATCATTGAACATAAAGATGCAAATGAGTCAGAACGTGCGGTTAGCGAGATAAATACAGGTACATATTGCTTTGATAACCAAACACTCTTTGAGGCATTAAAGGAAGTAACCAATGATAATGCCCAAGGGGAATATTATTTACCCGATGTGATGGAAATCATTCGTGACAGAGGGGAAAAGGTTAGTGCTTTTCAAACATCTGACTATGAGGAAACGCTGGGTATTAATGACCGGGTTGCATTGGCTCATGCAGAGCAGGTGATGAAAAAGCGAATAAATGAACGTCATATGCGCAATGGTGTCACCATTATTGATCCTGCAAACACCTATATTGGTCCGGATGTAACGATTGGACAAGATGTCATCATCCACCCGGGGAGTGTAATTGGCGGTGTAACATCGATAGGAACAAATGCTGTGATTGGGCCACATTCTGAAGTCACAAATTGTCTGATAGGGGAGGCCACCATTGTCAGGCATAGTGTTGCGAAGGACAGCAGTATTGGTGCACGAGTACAAATCGGACCGTATGCGCATATTAGACCTGAAGCACAAATTGGGAATGAAGTGAAGGTCGGTAACTTTGTCGAAGTGAAAAAATCTTCTCTCGGTGATAAAAGTAAGGTTTCTCATTTGAGTTATATCGGTGATGCCACGGTCGGCAGTAATGTGAATGTAGGCTGCGGGACGATAACGGTTAATTATGACGGCAAAAATAAGCATCTAACTACCATTGAAGATGATGCTTTCATTGGCTGTAATTCGAATTTAATCGCACCTGTTACAGTAGGAAAGGGATCATATGTCGCGGCAGGGTCTACCATTACGAAAAACGTACCAGAGGATTCTTTATCCATTGCACGTTCGAGACAGACCAATAAAGAAGGCTATGCATCAAGATTAAAAGGTAGACAAAAAGATTAACGAAAGGGTTTTTTTCTCATGACATCAACCTATAAGGATCCAGCTTTAAAGGTATTTTCACTCAATTCAAATCGGCAGTTAGCAGAAGAAATTGCCAACCACATTGGTACTACCCTTGGCAAGTGTACAGTGTCTGCGTTTAGTGACGGGGAAATTCAGATTAATATCGAGGAAAGCATACGCGGCTGTGATGTATACATCGTACAATCGACATGTGCCCCGATTAATCAGCATATCATGGAACTATTGATCATGATCGACGCCTGTAAACGAGCATCAGCCAAATCGATTAATGTAGTTATGCCGTATTATGGATATGCACGTCAAGACCGTAAAGCGCGTGCCAGAGAGCCAATCACCGCCAAGCTTGTTGCAGATTTATATGAAACGGCAGGTGCCGACCGGATGATCACCCTGGATCTGCATGCTCCGCAAATTCAAGGATTCTTTGATACGCCAATTGATCATTTGCAAGGAGTGCCTATTTTAACGGACTATTTTGAAAAAAAGAATCTGGAAGATATTGTAGTTGTTTCACCAGATCACGGCGGGGTGACCAGAGCTCGGAAAATGGCTGATCGATTAAAGGCGCCAATTGGTATCATTGATAAGCGCCGACCACGGCCAAATGTTGCTGAAGTGATGAATATCATTGGAAATATCGAGGGCAAAACGGCAATATTAATCGATGATATTATTGATACAGCCGGTACGATTACATTAGCAGCAAACGCTTTAATCGAAAGTGGTGCAACGGAAGTATATGCCTGTTGTACGCACCCGGTATTATCCGGACCGGCGATTGAGCGCATCCAGAATTCGCAAATCAAGGAACTGGTTGTAACCAATACCATTCCGCTTCCGGAAGAAAAACGAATTGATAAAGTAAAAGAATTATCCGTCGCACCGCTGATGAGTGAAGCGATCATCCGTGTGCATGAACTGCAGTCAGTAAGTATCCTGTTCGATTAAAGGTTTAGAATCATGTTATTTCGGGAATAGAATATAGTACGAACACTGTCTTACTTATGGACGTTTTCTAAAAGATTGTTGCTTTAGGACGGCTTAAGTTACTAAATAATACAATCTGTATGATAACACCACTTTATTTGGAAAGCACAAGCTCGTATATCAATGAATTTAGCATTATTCAAACAAAAGGACTTAGTATACAGCTAGGTTTTAAATAATTGGAGGATGATAAACATGGCAGTAACATTAAACGCATCAAAACGGGAAGATCATCGAAAATCCGCTACAAAGGCGATCAGGGAAAAAGGACATATACCTGCTGTTGTATACGGTAAGGATAGAGAAGCAAAGTCGATCTCAGTCGATACATTAGCACTATATAAAACGGTTCGTGATGAGGGTAGAAATTCCATCATTTCTCTTGATGTCGAAAATGATAAACCTGTCGATGTCATGCTGCACGATTATCAAATGGATCCGATTAAAGATGAAATGCTGCATGCTGACTTTTATATTGTTAATATGTCTCAGGAAATGGACGTTGAGGTACCACTGAAATTAGAAGGGGAGGCAGTTGGTGTTAAAGAAGGCGGCGTGTTACAGCAGCCATTCTATGAACTTCAGGTTCGAGCAAAACCAGCTGATATTCCAGAAGAAATTAGTGTGGATGTTTCTAACCTTGCAGTTGGTGACAGTATTGCGATCGCTGACCTGCCTGCAAGTAATACGTATCAATTCCTTGCTGATGCAGAAACGACCATCGCAACGGTCATACCACCTGATACAGTGGATGATGTGGAAGAGGCACCGGAAGAAAATGATGAACCAGAATTAGTCGATGAGGACGCAGAATAAATATGCTTAAGAAGTGAGATTGGGACGTAACCGAAGCTTTGTACACTAAAGATGAACGATTATAGGTAAATTTTTTAAGTAAAGTGTAATCCGTAGTTGATAAGAGGATGCGGAGTCTCAAATACATGTGCTGATGCCGCCGTCCGGGATCGCTTCGGGTGGATGCCTTCCGCGGGCACGGCCTTAGCCTCCTTGCCCCTTTATCGGGGTATGCCGACGTTGGACGCAAAATCCGTTCTTAGTCGGCCTTCCTTTTAATCACCACTCTGCGGGGTCTTCCGATTCTGTTCGGGCCTGCACGATGCAGGTCACAAAGGCGTTGCAACAGGATGTTGCGTCTTTAGCCTTTGATCTTCTATTTCAGCAGGGTAAACCACCCTCACTGAATGAAGTTTAACTTTATGAAACAATAATATGCACATCCCTTCCTTTGAGACACATGAGGTTGATGAAAGGGATAAATTATAGGATATGCTGAAAAGGAAGAAGTAACCATGAAATGTATAACAGGACTAGGTAATCCAGGCAGGAAGTATGCCAAAACCAGGCACAATATTGGTTTTATGGTTGTTGATGAATTATTATCCCGATTTCATACCGATTTGACAAAATCAAAGTTTAATGGAAAATTCACAGTAGAATCCATTGCTGGTGAAAAGGTCATGCTTCTGCAGCCGCAAACCTACATGAACCTTTCCGGTGAAGCGATTCGACCCTTAATGGATTATTACAATATTGCGGTTGATGAACTGCTGGTTATTTATGACGATTTAGATTTGCCAACGGGAAAAATTCGCTTGCGGCAAAAAGGCGGCCATGGTGGGCATAATGGAATCCGTTCCACTATTGATCATTTAGGGACGAAGGAATTCAATCGGCTGCGTATTGGTATTGGCAGGCCGATCGGACCAATTCCTGTCGTAGATTATGTGCTGGGAACATTTCCGAAAGAGCAGCAGACAGATGTTACGGCCAGCATTAAGAAAGCGGCTGACGCTTGTGAAGAATGGCTTCAGAGTCCTTTTGTTGAAGTAATGAATCGTTTTAATGCATAATACATATAGAGGCTGTTCAAAAAGTCCGGTAAAAATGACACATCGAATTTCTTCGTTGGCTTGTTTCTCCGCTCCTTGGAAAAGAAAACCACTTTTCCGGCGCGCGATGCGGATTCAGAGAAGCATTTACTTGTGCTTGCTCATGTATCTATTTGCATACATTCCGCTGCTCGAAACTACGCTGCCTCGAACTTCTCGGTCCTTTTTATCCTCCTTTTTGAACATGCACATATAGGGAATAGATAACTTTCGCTTATCATTTGGTGATTTTAGCAAACGTTTAACGAAAGGCTGACTATATGAACCTGAATAATAGACGTATAAAATATAGCTTTTCGGATAAACTTTAGGGTACCCCATGTTTATTCGAGGAGGTACACTTATGTCTATTGTCTATCGATGCAGGCATTGTGGCGATGTTGTTGGGAAGATTGACCAGCAAGTGATTGACGAATCAATGCTTGGCTTGGATAAACTATCAGCAGAGGACAAGAGGGAAATGATTGACTATCAGGATGGAGACCTTCAGATTAAGACAATTTGCGAAAACTGTGAAGCGTCTCTAGGAGCTAACCCGCAATACCATGAGTTAGACTTTTTCATTCAATAATATCGGAAAAATAGCTTTGGTTCTTTAGCCAAAGCGTTTTTGCGATTGTAGTTTACAGGGGGTTACGATGAAAGGGATTAATGCATTTTTACAATCAAAAGAAGACATACAGTCGATTATAACGGGGATTTCCAGCGGCATGAAAGAACAACTTGTTGCTGGTTTATCAGGCTCAGCACGAAGCCTGCTCGTTTCTATCATAAATGAATCCGTGAATAGGCCCGTCCTGCTAGTGACACACCAGTTAGTACAGGCCCAGCAGTTATATGATGACTTATCAGCATTTATGAACGATGAGGATATCTATCTTTATCCGGTAAATGAATTGATTGCCTCGGAAATTGCTGTGGCAAGTCCAGAGTTAAGAAGCCAGCGAATCGAGGCGTTATCAGCCTGGTCTGAGAAGAAGTCTGGTATCCTGATTGCTCCTGTTGCAGCATTGAAACGGATATTGCCACCGCCAAGTTATTGGGCGAAGTATCAGTTGCCATTTAGTATGGGAAAAGAGATTGATATCCACTCCTATGTCCAATCATTGGTTGATATGGGGTATGAACGTCAAGCCATGGTTAATACACCAGGTGAATTCAGCATGCGAGGCGGAATTATTGATATCTATCCGGTAACCGAGGAACACCCGATCCGTATCGAGTTGTTTGATGAAGAAATAGATTCGATACGCTATTTTGATGCCGATTCGCAACGGTCTCTGGAAAAGCTAGATGCCATTACAGTTGGCCCCGCTACAGAGCTATTATTGACCCAGGAGGATATTCTTACCGGTGCCAAGCGACTGGAGGATGCATTACAACAGTCACTTCAGAAAATCAAAAGCAGTGAAGGAAAGGAAAAATTAAATGATGTGATTTCTCATGACCTGGAACGTTTAAAAAATTTGGAACATTTCCCGGAAATGAATAAATACATCGGATTCCTCTATCATCGTCCTGCTAGTTTGTTAGATTATTTGTCGGATCAAGGCTTGATTATCCTGGATGAATTGAGCCGAGTCCAAGAAACCGCAACTCATTTGGATACCGAAGAGGCAGAGTGGTATAGCAGTATGCTGGCCTCCAATCAGATAGTCAGACATAATCGATTGTCCCTTGATTGGCACGATATTGTAAACATGGTTCAACAGCAGCAGCGAATTTATATGTCCGTATTTCTGCGGCATATCCCAAACACCCAGCCGGAAAATATTATCAACCTGTCAACGAGAGCCATGCAGGAGTTCCATGGTCAAATGCACTTGTTTAAAAATGAACTAAAGCGCTGGGAAAAAGGGGAGTATTCGGTTGTCATTTTGGCTGAAAACGACGAACGTGCCGAGAAGGTTCATTCGATCTTTACCGATTATGATATTGAAGCGGCATATTCCAAACAACTAACTTTGCCTGTCAAAAAACCAACCATTACTGTGGGTCACATCAGCAGCGGTATTGAATTTCCTATGCATAAGCTAGTGATTATTACGGAAAATGAGTTGTTCAAAAAGGTCACTAAGCGGGCCCGAAAAAAGCAAAAGATTTCTAACGCAGAACGGATTAAAAACTACCAGGAATTAAAAATTGGCGACTATGTTGTTCATGCTAACCATGGTATTGGGAAATACATTGGGATTGAGACATTGGTTGTAAATGGCTTGCATAATGATTACATGCTGATTCGCTATTCCGGTGATGACAAGCTATATGTACCAATTGATCAAATTGATCAGGTACAGAAGTTTGTCGCCTCAGAAGGCAAAGAACCTAAATTATATAAATTGGGCGGAAGTGAATGGACAAAGGTAAAACGAAAAGTCCAATCATCCGTCGAGGATATCGCCGACGATCTGATCAAGCTTTATGCTGAGCGGGAGGCAAGAAAAGGATACGCATTTTCCGAGGATACCGATCTGCAGCAGGAATTTGAAGCATCCTTCCCCTATCAGGAAACGGAAGATCAATTACGGTGTATTGAAGAAATTAAGCAGGATATGGAAAAAGAGCAGCCAATGGATCGGTTGCTGTGCGGGGATGTGGGCTACGGAAAAACAGAAGTCGCGATTCGCGCAGCCTTCAAGGCGGTTGTCGATGGAAAACAAGTGGCGATCCTCGTACCAACAACGATTTTGGCACAACAGCATTTTGAAACGATCCGGGAGCGGTTCCAGGATCAAGCAGTTACCATTGGCGTGTTAAGTCGATTTCGTACCAAGAAGCAACAGAAGGAAACATTGGAAGGATTGAAAAGGGGAACTGTCGATATCGTGATCGGCACCCATCGGCTACTATCAAAGGATGTTCAATATCGTGACCTGGGTCTGTTGGTCGTTGATGAGGAGCAACGATTTGGGGTAAAACATAAGGAAAAAATTAAGCAGCTGAAAACAAATGTAGACGTGTTGACCTTAACAGCGACACCAATCCCAAGAACCTTGCACATGTCCATGTTGGGTGTGCGTGATTTATCTGTCATCGAAACACCACCAGAAAATCGGTTTCCAATTCAAACCTATGTGACGGAATATAATCCGGTGTTCATCCGCGAAGCAATCGAGCGCGAAATGGCGCGTGGAGGGCAAATCTTTTTCCTTTATAATCGCGTGGAGAACATTGATCGTATTGCCCGGGAAATTGGCATGCTTGTAGAGGACGCTAAGGTTGGCGTTGCCCATGGTCAAATGAATGAGACGGAATTGGAAAGTGTCATGTTTGGATTTTTAGAAGGTGAATTTGATGTGCTGGTGAGCACGACCATCATCGAAACTGGAGTTGACATCCCGAATGTCAATACATTAATTGTTTATGACGCTGATCGCATGGGGCTCAGTCAATTATATCAGTTGCGCGGACGAGTCGGGCGTTCAAACCGTGTAGCATATGCCTACTTTACGTATCAGCGGGATAAAATATTATCAGAGGTCGCTGAAAAGCGTCTGCAGGCCATTAAGGAATTCACGGAGCTTGGTTCCGGGTTTAAAATTGCAATGCGTGATTTATCCATTCGCGGAGCAGGTAACCTTCTTGGTGCACAACAACACGGGTTTATTGACTCGGTCGGCTTTGATATGTATTCACAAATGCTTAAAGATGCTATCGATGCTCGTAAAACCGGAAAAGATTTGGACGAAGTAAAAGCATTTGAACCAGAGCTGTCTGTTGATCTGGATGCGTATATACCGGACACCTATATTGACGATGGCAAACAGAAGATAGACATGTATAAACGTTTTCAAACCACTGCATCCTTAGAAGACTTAAACGATTTACAAGAAGAACTAATTGATCGGTTTGGTGATTATCCTGAAGAGGTTGCTAATTTATTTATTATTTCCAAACTGAAACTGTATGCCAAACGCGAGTGGGTAGAGTCCATCCGTGAGAAAAATAAGAAGATAGTGTTGCTCATCGCGGAGAGTCGTAGTCAGCGTATTGATGGAGCCAAGCTGTTTACATTAGCAAATACATTTGGCCGGGATGTACAGCTTGGAACGGAAGATAAAAAGTTGAAAATCGTGTTTAACGCGTCAAAAGAATCGAAAGATAAACGCTATGATATTGTCACGAGCTTGATGGAACAACTGTCCACTGTTGATCGGGAGAATTAGAAAAAAATGTGTTTTATGCATAGTTCTTACCAGTTGAACTATACTAAAACCATAACTGGTGCTTTTTCACATTTGAAAGAAGGTGTGTTTTCAAAAGGCCGTTCAACACTTACATCGCTAAAGGTAGCAATGCTGTTATATTGGCTAAGGAATACGGGGATGAATCAAAAAGGCAAAGCAAGTGGTAGTGATTTGAGCGGCATTAGGTGAAAAAGATACCGGAGACGATCAACTTAAGAAAGTGAGGCTCCATAAGATGAAGGCAACAGGAATTGTTCGTCGAATTGATGATTTAGGAAGGGTTGTTATCCCGAAAGAAATTAGAAGAACATTACGTATCCGTGAAGGCGATCCATTGGAAATCTTTGTCGATCGTGAAGGTGAGGTTATCCTCAAGAAGTACTCTCCAATCAATGAACTTGGAAGCTTTGCAAAGGAATATGCCGAAGCATTATTTGATTCATTAAATTACCCTGTCATTATTTGTGACCGAGACGAAATTATCGCAGTTGCAGGCGATTCGAAAAAGGATTACTTAAATAAAAATATCGGGACGAAATTGGAAAAGGCAATTGAAAACCGCAGCCCTTTATTTGAAACTGAAACAAGTACATTGGAAATTTTGGAGGGGAATGAGGAAGAATTAACCTCCTACAGCGTCAGTCCGATCATTGCAAACGGTGATCCAATCGGCTGTGTCATGATATATGCCAAGGAGGACAAAGCGCTTAGTAACGTCGAGCAAAAGGCAGCTGAAACCGCAGCTAACTTCCTGGCAAAACAAATGGAATAAGAAACAAAGGCGAAAAGCGATCGGTTAAGGGATGGTCGGCAAAAGTCGGCCCGTCTTGTACCAGCGCCGGCTGACCTGTATCCTGCAGGCCCGCGTATATGCATCGCCCTGCCACTTAGTACTGTGCCGGTGTTACTCTAGCCGTTGGATGCTGAAGCCGGATGTGGCCTATGCTGGCATGAGCAGAATAGGGCCTAAATTTACTTACCTTTAAAAATGGACAGTTCCCCACCACTCTAATATGTTAAAGCGGTGGGGAACTGTCCATTTAATTTTCTCTATCGTGCCTTTGAACATTCCTGCTTCACTTTTCCTATGCTACAATGAAAGAAAACATCCAGAAAGGCGTTTGTTATGGAAGATAGTCAATCGAAGCGATTGGTGAAAGGTGCACTCATGTTAACTGTAGCCGGCTTTATTAGTAAACTGTTGAGTGCCGGGTATCGAATACCACTGCAAAATATGACGGGGGATCTTGGATTTTATATTTATCAGCAGATTTATCCATTTCTTGGTATTGTTCTTGTGCTGTCATTGTATGGTTTTCCTTCAGCGATATCAAAAGTAGTGGTAGATTTACGAACTGCAAATAAAGGGCTTTCGTTTACTAGCTTCTATGTACCGATTTTTATTATTTTATGTATTATAAATGGAGCGATCACACTTTTTTTATTTTTAAAATCCGGGGAGATTGCCCAGTGGATGGGAAATGCCCGCTTGGAAACAGGACTTAAACTTAGCGCATTCGCATTTCTCCTTATCCCTTTTACGGCACTGTTTCGCGGCGTATTTCAAGGGAATTTTCAAATGAAACCGACCGCGGTGTCTCAGGTCGGTGAACAATTCATGCGTGTCTTTATTATTATTCTTGCTGCAGCATTTATTGCCATAAGGAAAGATAATATTTATCATATTGGACCAGCAGCGGCGATTGCTTCGATCGCTGGTGGAATGGTTGCATTGATGCTTCTAATTGGAAGTTTACGAAGGCAAAAGCCAATTGGAAACAGCACATTCGCTGTACCATGGAGCTATTACCTAAAAACAATGCTCTTGTTTGGTGTTTTCGCATCCCTAAACCACATGGTATTATTGTTCATTCAGTTTGCCGATGCTTTTACCCTTGTACCAGGATTAGTGACATATGGTTTAACACAGCTTGATGCAATGGAGTTGAAAGGGGTATTTGACCGGGGACAACCATTGATTCAGTTAGGGACGGTCATTGGATCCTCCTTTGCTTTGGCTTTGATTCCGTCCATTAGTAGGCAACGACTGCAAGCTGACCCGGAGCAATTTTACTTTTATGTCCGCACTGCCATGAAATGCAGCATTTATCTGGCAGTTGGAGCAACGATTGGATTAGTGATGGTTTTTCCGGAAGCAAATATGTTATTATTTCAAGATTTTCAAGGGACAGGCAGTTTACGTATTCTAGTCATCGCCATCCTCCTGTGCTCGGTTGCGATTACCGCTGCTTCCATCCTGCAGGGATTAGGGTATATAAAACGGACAGCCCTATATATTACAGTGGCGTTGGTAATCAAATGGATGGCCAATCTGTTGCTTGTTCCTTCGTGGGAGATTACCGGCAGCGCTTTAGCCACCGTCATTAGCCTGTCTGTATTGTGTGGCTTCGTGTTAGTCGAGTTGAAAAGGAAGCTGCCAGGTTTGTTGTTGGGGAAAGGATTGAATTATCAAGCCCTATGTACTTCCGGCCTGGGGATGGTTATCTATCTATTAATCGCTAAGTATATCATCACCAGGCTTGGCTTGCATTCTCGTATTGGATTACTTATTTATGTTATGGTTATTGCATTGACAGGTGCTATTGTTTATTTGACATTGCTAATAAAGAGGAAGGCGTTTACGAAAGAGGAATTACGGTTACTGCCATTTTCCTCATTGTTCATTCGGATTTTACCAAGGAAGGATTGATAACCATGGAGAAAACAATTGAAGTTATTGGTCTGGGAGCAGGTAATATCGATCAGCTGCCATTAGGAATCTATAAAAAGTTAACCGACTCTCAAAAAAAAATATATGTACGAACAATGGATCATCCAGTGATTGCAAGTCTCAAAGCGCAAGGAGTGGAATTTATTGCGTTTGATGATGTTTATGAGGCCAATGATCATTTTGAGGATGTTTATCAGGAGATTACCAATCAATTAGTTCAATATGCGCTTATGTCACCGATCATTTATGCTGTACCAGGTCATCCTATGCTAGCAGAAAAAACAGTCCAGCTTTTACTCGAGCAAAAGCAAGTTACGGTTACTGTAGTTGGCGGACAAAGTTACTTGGACGATTTATTTACAAGCTTACATATTGATCCGATCGATGGGTTTCAATTTGTTGATGCGACTTCATTTAAACGGAATCAGCTTGATTATCGGCACCATGTGATTTTTTGTCAGGTTTATGACCGGTTTATCGCATCTAATGTGAAGCTTGTGCTGTTAGAGGATCTTCCCGCTGATTATCCTGTTACCATAGTAGAAGCGGCAGGCAGCAACGAGGAAAGCCTGAAAACGATCCCATTGGAAGAACTGGATCATTCGCTTGCCGTCAGTAATTTAACAAGTGTGTATATTCCGCCGGTACCACAGGAATCACTCCATCATACGTTTGCAAGGCTGCGTGAGGTGATGGCCCAGCTTCGGGGACCAAATGGCTGTCCGTGGGATAAAAAACAAACGCATGAATCACTAAGGCAATACGCTGTGGAAGAGGTCTATGAGTTGATCGACGCCATTGATGACCAGGATGACGAAGGGGTCATTGAAGAGCTTGGTGATATCCTGTTGCAGGTGATGCTGCACAGTCAAATCGGCGAAGATGCTGGTTATTTTTCCGTTGACGATGTCATTCAATCGATAACCGACAAAATGATCCATCGTCATCCACACATTTTTGCGGATAAAGTGGTGGAAACCGTTGCGGATGTAAATCGAAATTGGGATCTCTTAAAACAGGAAGAGAAAGGAAAAGAGCAGCGCCAGTCTGTTCTGGATGGTGTACCGAAGCGTCTGCCCGCGCTTTTTAGGGCATATCAGCTGCAAAAAAAGGCAGGCAAAGTCGGATTTCAGTGGGAAACGGTTGACGAAGTGTGGGAAAAACTAAACGAAGAAATTGCCGAAGTACGGGAAGCGGTCAAACAAGCTGATCTGGTCGAAATAGAAAAAGAGCTGGGAGATGTCCTGTTTGTCCTAGCGAATATTTCCAGGTATTATAAAGTAAATCCTGAAATCGCGTTAAACCGAACCAACCAAAAATTCATTTCACGCTTTGCTTTTATTGAAAAACGACTTGCTGAACAAAAGAAAGACATTCAGGAGGCAGGGTTGGCTGAAATGGATCATTATTGGAATCAAGCAAAAGGAAATGAGTGATGACGATGCGTCTTGACAAATTTTTAAAAGTATCCCGATTAATTAAACGTCGTACCCTTGCCAAGGAGATTGCCGATAAAGGACGAATCACCATTAACGGTAGCCAGGCAAAGGCCGCCACGGATGTAGCTGTTGGCGATGTGCTTGCGATTCAATATGGGCAAAAGCGGCTAACAGTTGAGGTAACGGCACTGCAGGAAACCGTAAAAAAAGAGGAAGCAGAAAACTTATATAAGGTACGAAAAGAAGAAAAAAGTTAAGTTCTAACCTTGTCCATCCTGTCATAAGCATATAGTGATAAGGAGGGACAGGGCATATGAATTATTATGAAAAAGATACCGTACAACGTGTAGAGCAAGATCACTTTATAAAAATTAATAACCGTAAAAACTTAGAAATCTCCGGTGTGAAAGAGGTAGACAGCTTTGACAATGAAGAGTTCTTATTGGAAACGGTAATGGGTTATTTGATTATCCGTGGTCAAAATTTACAGTTAAAGAACCTTGATGTTGGACAAGGCCTGGTTTCCATCAAAGGTAAAATATATGAGCTTTCCTATGTAGATGAACAACATCAGGAGAAAGCTAAAGGATTCTTTAGCAAGCTATTCCGATGACATTGGACGTGCAGTTCTTGACGATGGTGGTTATGGCAATTAGTGGCGTTTATCTGGGAGCAGCGCTCGAAACCTTCCATCGCTTTCAGCCGTCTTGGAAATCCAATCGTTTCCTGTTGTACTTTATGGAAATTGCCTTTTGGCTGTCACAGGTATTGCTTTTATTTTATGTACTCTTTCGCGTGAATTCCGGCGAGCTTCGTGTGTATGTTTTCTTGGCACTTTTCCTTGGGTTCTCCGCTTATAAAGCGTTAATAGCACCACTCTATAAACGCTTATTAGAAATTATTATTCGTATTATTGTCATGTGTTACCGTTTTTTGGAGAATGTAATCAAAACGTTACTGATCAAGCCAATCAAGTATGTTATTCAATTCATCATTACCCTGCTTTTATTTGCTGGTCAGGTTATCATCAGTATTGTACGTTTTGTAGGTAAAATCGTTTTTTATCCAATCAAATGGGTTTTATCGTTGATCTATCGCATGCTCCCAAAAAGTATTCAAAACTTTTTCTACAAAACAGCAGGATTTTATAGTACAATAAAGAATATATGTAAAAAGGGTTTGGAGTATTTGAAGTTTAAAAGGAGGTAGCGAAGATTTGCAGACAAAGAAAAAAACGGTAGCACGATTAGACTCACAATATATGCAGCAATATGACGCGTACATAGAACGACAGAAAAAGAAGAAGAAACGTTTGGTCCGCCGTCTTATGCTATTCTCAATTGTTTTTCTCATTGCACTTGGCAGTATGGCTGCATACCATGTGAAACAGCGATCCGTTCAAGCTGACAAACAGGAACAGTATGTAGAAATGAAGGACAAGCTATCCACGTTAGAAACAGAAGAAAAAAGCATGAAAGAAGAAATTGATCTGCTGAAAGATGAGGATTACGTTCTAGATATAGCGCGAACGAACTACTTCTTTTCGGACAAGGGAGAAACCATCTTTAAAATTCCTGACGAGGACCCCTCATATTGACACGCTTTCATATGCTTAGCTATAATATAATAGAACTATATATTTAAACTTTTAAGGAGGAGCATTTTTTTTATGTCAATCGAAGTAGGCAGCAAGCTGCAGGGAAAGGTAACTGGTATTACTAATTTCGGGGCCTTTGTTGAGCTCGGTGAGGGAAAAACAGGTCTTGTTCATATTAGTGAAGTTGCCGACAACTATGTTAAAGACATTAATGATCATCTTAGTGTCGGAGATGAAATTAAGGTGAAAGTAATTAATGTCGAAAAAGATGGCAAGATCGGTTTATCGATCAAGAAAGCGAAGGATCGTCCGCAGCGTCAAAGGAACACCCGAGAGCGTACTGAAACATTTGAAGCCAAAATGAATCGTTTTCTCAAAGATTCTGAAGACCGTTTAGCCTCTTTAAAGAAGCACACGGAATCCAAACGTGGGGGTCGAGGTGCTAAAAGAGGATAGCAACTGCTGTCTATAGAGATGCTCTTGTCTAATAGATCAAAAAGCAGGTACTAACATATGTTGGTACCTGCTTTTTTTAGAGGTCAGCTACCAGAAGTCAGGAGTCGGAAAACGGGGTATAACGGAAGCTTTCTACACGAAAGACGAACGACTACAGAGAGGGAAGTTTAGACAGTTACTTTTTTATATGGGTTTTCATACGCAGTTGATGGAAAATGCGACGTAGTGAATATTAATTTCCAACTGGATGTGCTTATGCCGCCGTCCGGGATCGCTCCGGGCAGTCGCTTTCCACGGGCACGGCTTCAGCCTCCTTGCCCCTTCATAGGGGTATGCCGACGTTGGCTGCAAAGGCCGTTTTTAGTCGGCCCACCTTAAGAACTACTCTGCGGGATCTTAAGCTCGTGTTCTGAGCGGGAGTCGACTGCCCTCCGCTCACCCGTACTGGTGTGGCTGTTTATAAATAATTGCAAACACTATACTAGCAATGGGAAATGGCCCCTAAAAAAATGCCAAACGTTGAACGTAAAAACCGTTAATCGGCTCCACACGGATCGCATTGTAAGGCTATGGAGTTGTGCTGTTCTGAGCGGAAATCACCGCCCTTCATTCATCGGGAAAGGTATAGTCGTTAATAAAAAGATATGGTCGTTCCAGTGTAGCTAAGAATTCCGTTGAAACACACTATACCAGCGTAGTGTTTTCCTGTAGCGGTAGTTCAACCACTAACTCATTCTACGTTGTAGTTTATGTATAATTTGCATCACTATTTTTAAATACAAATAGGAAACCTCCCATTCATAAAAGTATGACTGAATGAGAGGTTTCCTATCGAGATACTGTGTAATAGCGGCGGAGGGGATCGAACCCACGACCTCACGGGTATGAACCGTACGCTCTCGCCAGCTGAGCTACGCCGCCAAATAAGTCACAAATGATATCTTACAACAGGGGAACACAACTGTCAATAGTCCCCGTATTTTCCAGAAAAAATAAAAAACAAAATCCGATGTAGTGGGAAAAGTTTTATCCATAATTCGAGTATTCCCGATTGTTCTAAACACAACTTGCTTTCGTTAGCGCGAAAAATCGTTCGTAACCTCTGCCATCGGTATATTGTTTTTATTCAAGGAAAATAAGGCTTTAAGAAGAGAAAAGCGTAGCAAAGGGGTTTGTAGAAAAATCCCTTATCCACGGAAAACTTAGTCGAACGATTTCTGGAATATGCTCTGTCATTTTGACAAAAAAAGAATCCATCCTATGATTTAATAACTTCAGAAGGAGTGGTATTGTATGATGGATTCAATTCCTGGAGTAGAAGCGAAGTCCCTTAGAAAAGGGGCAAAAAGCATGCACAAACTAAGAAGAAAGGTATCATCCGCAAGCAAGACCATTTTGCTAGAAAAGGGATGGCTATTTGTGATGGTTGGCTTTTTGCTTGGACGAGCTGTCATCTTGTCGGTGGTATCTCCATTTGCTGTCGCTTTTTTAGCGACGATTTGGTTTGCCCACAAGGAGAATACTTTCAAGGTAATGTTGGCCATCATTGCCGGAGCGTTAAGTTTTTCCGGTACACAGGGGCTATTTGTTTCATTAGCGATGATTACATTTGTGTTCTTGGCCGGGCTGTTTAAAAAAGTGAACAACCAGCAAATCGCCATTCCACTATTTGTATTTCTATCCACGATCGCACCCCGATTATTTCTATATTCCATAGCGGGTCAGCTTTCATCCTATGAATGGATGCTGTTAATTGTTGAAGGGGTGCTTGGAACGGTATTAGTATTAATCTTTATGCAGAGTATCCCGTTATTATCACCAAAAAAATATAAACCGACATTAAAAAATGAAGAGATTGTCTGTATGATTATCCTTATTGCTTCGATCCTGACCGGTACCATTGGCTGGGAGGTATATGATGCATCATTTGAACAAATATTTTCCCGCTACTTCGTCTTAATTCTCGCTTTCGTTGGCGGATCGGCTGTTGGATCAACTGTCGGTGTTGTGGCAGGTCTAATCCTGTCGCTGGCAAATGTGGCGAATCTGTATCAAATGAGTTTACTGGCATTTTCCGGACTGCTTGGTGGGCTATTGAAAGAAGGAAAAAAGACTGGAGTTAGTGTGGGGTTACTTGTGGGTACGTTTTTGGTTGGGATTTATGGTGACGCTTCCTCGTTGGTCCCCTCGCTTATAGAATCGACAACCGCGATTGTCCTTTTCTTTTTAACACCGGCAAGTTGGTTTAAACGATTATCGCGGTATATTCCCGGGACAGAGGAGTACACGAATGAACAGGAGCAATATTTACAAAAGGTGCGCAATGTTACTGCGAAACGGGTAGAGCAATTTTCCGATGTATTTGAAGCGTTATCAAAAAGCTTCACAAACGCACAAGAAACGCCACAGGAGGATATGGACCGTAAACGGGAAACGGACTTTTTCCTTAGTCAAGTGACCGAGAAAACGTGTCAAGGCTGTTTTATGAAAAATAAATGCTGGCAGCAGCAATTCGATAAAACGTATTCCTTAATGGAAAATCTAAAGGACGAGCTTGAGGAAGGCAAAGAGCCAAACCGTAAACTGCATCGCGATTTTGCCAATCACTGTGTCAAATCCAAAAAGGTCATTGACGCGATGCAGGAGGAAATGTCATTCTTTGAAGCAAACCAGAAATTGAAAAAACAAGTGATGGAGAGTAAACGGTTTGTAGCCGATCAGCTGCAAGGGGTATCCGACGTCATGGATAATTTTGCTAAGGAAATTTTAAAGGAGCGGCAACAGCATGAAAACCAGGAAATACAAATTGTGCATGCATTAAAACAGATGGGGATTGATTTGGACAAGCTTGATATTTTTCGTTTGGATAAGGGAAATGTGGACATTGAAATGACGGTATCATTTTACGATTACCATGGTGAAGCGGCAAAATTGATTGCACCAGTACTCTCCGATATTTTAAACGAAATGATTATT
This sequence comes from Lentibacillus songyuanensis, assembly GCF_039548255.1. Classification (NCBI taxonomy): domain Bacteria; kingdom Bacillati; phylum Bacillota; class Bacilli; order Caryophanales; family Bacillaceae; genus Lentibacillus; species Lentibacillus songyuanensis. Next base: position 14,639 of record NZ_JBCLVH010000001.1, on the reverse strand, counting down.
GTGAAACAGGAGGAAATTTCACCGTTCCCAAATGGGCTTTGTTACTTGGCGTTTGGCTCGGCGAAGGAATTCGTGATTGAAACAGGGGTTGCCAATGCTGCTAAAGGTGGCGGGTTAATCTCGGGCGACAGTTTTACCACGATTGAACTTGGGACAGGAAAGTATGCCATGGCCATCAGTGATGGCATGGGAAATGGAAAACGGGCACATGAAGAGAGCGATGAAACGTTGCGGTTGTTGCAGCAAATTCTGCAGACAGGGATACAGGAAAAGGTGGCTATTAAATCGATTAATTCGATTCTTTCGTTACGTTCAACGGACGAGATGTATGCCACGTTGGACCTTGCTGTTATTAATTTGCATAATGCGTTTGTCAGCTTTTTAAAAATTGGCTCAACACCGAGTTTTATCAAGCGTGGACAAGAGATGCGAAAGATTGAGGCGAGCAATTTACCAATGGGCATTATTCAGGAGTTTGATGTCGACATTGTCAGTGAACAATTGATGGCAGAGGATATCTTAATCATGATGAGCGATGGAATTTTTGATGGTCCAAAGCACGTGGAGAATACTGATATTTGGCTGAAACGCAAGATACGGGACATGCATACTGACGATCCACAGGAAATGGCTGATTTGTTGCTGGAAGAGGTTGTCCGAACCAGGTCAGGCGCCATCGAGGATGATATGACGGTAATGGTGGCAAAAATTAAGAAGAACACACCAAAGTGGGCCAGTATCCCTGTTTATGGGAAGGAGGCACAATGATAAGGTATATCGTTTCACCTCGATGTGGATAAAAGTTTTTAAGTACCGAGCATAGGAAAACTTTGATGCTGATTAGATATATATTGCGACGATAACGGGATTTATTTTTCGGCAGGTGTGCTGAGGCCACCGTCCGGGATCACTCCGGGCGGATGCTTTCCACGGGCACGGCCTCCTCGCGGAAAGACCCCACAGGAAGCGGTCTTTGCTTTTAGAGGAGGCTGAGGCCATGCCTAAGGAAAGCGGAGTATTCTGACGGAGCGAATTTAAGCTCTCATCTTCCATTAGAACACGGGAAACGGTCACGATAGAAAATTATTCACTACGTCGCATTTTCCATCAACTGCGTATTACATTTTACCTGAATAAGTAACATTCTCTGCCTACTATCCTGTCACTGTATGTCTTCAGTGTAATAAGATAAGTTTCCGATGTGTCTCAACCTCTTGGCTCCATGTATATTCTTCCAATATTCTGGTGATGATGGTACTGGAATAGTTGGGAGGTATCGTGGTGAAAAAAGGTACATTAAAACAAATCTTATTAATAACAGATGGTTGCTCCAATCGCGGAGAAGATCCTGCGGCAACAGCGGCTATTGCAGCACAGCAAGGAATTGCAGTGAATGTTATTGGTATTTTAAGTGATGATCAAGTAGAAGAACCAGAGGGATTAAAGGAAATTGAGGACATTGCCAAGAGTGGCAGCGGTGTTAGCCAATTAGTGTATAAACAATCATTAGCCCAAACGGTGCAAACAGTTACGAAACAAGCCATGACACAAACATTGCAAGGCTTTGTTAATCAGGAGTTAAAGCAAATTTTGGGACCGGAACAGTCCATGGATGATTTAGAACCAGAAAAGCGTGGAGAAATCATGGAGGTTGTAGAAGACATGGGAGAGACCTGTGACTTGGAGGTACTTGTACTTGTGGATACTAGTGCCAGTATGAATGATAAACTTCCAACGGTTAAAGAAGCGCTGATCGATCTGTCTATCAGTCTAAATGCTCGGATTGGCCGCAATCGTTTTTGTATTTATAGTTTCCCGGGACGACGCAAAAGTATTCAAAAAGTCTTTGACTGGTCCCCTAAATTGGACGCTGTATCCACCGTGTTTCCAAAATTGACTAGTGGTGGGATTACACCAACCGGGCCAGCCATTCGTGAGGCAATGTACCAATTCGGTAAAAAAAGCTTGTTAAGGAGCTTTCAAAATGATGAGGAATCAGACGCAGAAGAAGCAGGATATTGATTTACATGCAGGCATGATCATAAAAGGAAAATGGCACAACCAGCAGTATGTCGTAAAAAGAAAGCTGGGAAGTGGTGCCATTGGCTCGGTTTACCTGTGTGAACATCATGGCAAAAAGCGAGCCTTAAAAATAAGTGATAACAGTACATCGATGACGATGGAAGTAAATGTATTAAAATCACTGGCAAAGGTCCAAGGAAATCGGCTTGGACCTTCTTTGTTCGATGTCGATGATTGGGAGTCACCTCAAGGATCTACGTATGTATTTTACATTATGGAGTATTTACAAGGAGAAGGACTTGCTCATTTCATTAAGCGACATGGCAGCGAATGGATTGGTGTGCTCATGCTGCAGTTATTGGACGATTTGGAAAGGCTGCATCAAGCGGGATGGGTGTTCGGTGATCTGAAAACGGAAAATCTCCTCGTGCTATCCTCGCCGCCAAAAATCCGTTGGGTAGATGTTGGAGGAACAACACAGCAAGGAAGGGCGATTAAGGAATATACCGAGTTTTATGATCGTGGATACTGGAAAATGGGGTCGCGACGTGCAGAACCAAGCTATGACTTGTTCGCGTTTGTCATGGTGTTTTTAACTATATTTTATCCCAAGCGGTTCAGCAAGGGGCCGCACCCGGAAAAAACGCTGCTCGCTAACATAAACCAAGCGCAGCCATTGCGGGTGTATCGCGTATGTTTACGAAAGGCCATTCAAGGAAACTATCAAACAAGTGCACAAATGAAAAAAGAAATTGCCGGGGTAATCTATCAAGCGCAACGCAGCAAGACTCCGATGCGAAGTACAAGAAAGAGAAAAGCAGGAAGCCATACACCGACTGTCGTCGAGTTGACAGGGATTTCGGTTCTGTCTCTTACTTGTTATTTATTTTCACTTTTGCTACCTTAAGTTCGTATCGAATTGGTTGATTATGTTATACTAACGGGGGATTGGGTGAAGCGGGCAAAACGTAATTTAAAAAAGTAATAGCAGCCGTTTATTATGAAAGCAGAAGTCACAAAGGAGTGCGGTTGGGTCATTATGTATCAGAAGGTTATGGCATTTATCAAAAACCATCAGTTGCTGGCCAAGAATAAGACGGTTGTTGTCGGCGTATCCGGCGGTCCGGATTCGATGGCATTGCTCCACTTTTTTGTATCGATACGAACCTTGTTTCAGCTGCGGATTATTGCAGTTTCAGTCGATCATCAGCTGCGCGGTGAGGAATCCAGAGGTGACCTTTTGTATGTCCAAAAAAAGTGCGCCGAGTGGAATATCGAATGCTATGGAACCTCGGTGGACGTTCTAGCGCATATGCGAAAACGAAAAATTGGCATAGAGGTGGCCGCAAGAGAATTGCGCTATCAGGTGTTTGCGGAACAAATGAATACGTATAACGCTGATTATCTGGCGCTTGGGCATCATGGCGATGATCAAGTGGAGACCATGCTGATGGGTCTGGTTCGATCCGCTAATACGAAAGCCTTGGCAGGTATCCCTTTAAAAAGGCCTTTTGCGGATGGAATGGTTATTCGTCCGCTGCTAGTTGCTGGCAAGGGGGAAATCGAAGCATATTGCCAAAAACATCATATTGTTCCCAGACGAGATCCAACCAACGAGGAATCAACGTTCACCAGAAATTATTTCCGGAATGAAGTTATTCCGTTAATAAAAAAGCAAAATCATAATATACATACTACAGCACAGCATTTAAGCGAGGCTTTGCAAGCGGATGAGCAATTTATACATCAAGAAGCATCAAGGCTTTTTGGCGAGGTGATTACATTAGATGAAACAAGCGGATCCGCCTGGTTTCAAATTGATCATTTTCAATCCTACCCCCTTGCTTTACAAAGGCGGTTCTATCATCTAATATTAAACTATCTATATGTTGAATTGCCAAAGGATTTATCCTATGTTCATGAGGAGCATTTTTTTGCGTTGTTAACCACGAACAAAGCTAACATTCAAATGGATTTCCCTCGGCAATTAAAAGTCGAAAAGTCGTATCAGACGCTGCGTTTTTATTTCCTTTTTTATGCATTGCGAAATATAGAGTTGAATGAGGCTCTGGCTGTTCCCGGGGAGGCAATTTTACCGGATGGCTCCATGGTTCGTACGGAATGGACAGAAGATCCTGTTGAAAATGAGCATACATATGTCTGTGGAAAGGATCAGATTGCACTGCCATTACATATTAGAACGCGTCAAGATGGGGACCGCATGCGCTGGAAGGGTTTGAAGGGAAGTAAAAAGCTAAAAGATATCTTTATCGATGCAAAAATTCCAAAGAAAGAACGGGATAATTGGCCGATAGTAACCGATAATAAGGGTGAAATCCTTTGGCTGATCGGATTGAAAAAAGGACAGCCAAGAAGCGAGACAAATGCAACGTCATTTATTAAACTGTACTATGAGCATAACTCGAAAGAATCTGGCGAAGGATCGAAACAGGGGAGACTGTAGGAGGATTAAAACATGCATCAGGATATTGAAAAGGTTTTGATTTCACAAGAGGATATTGCTAAGAAGTGTGCTGCAATTGGTAAACAGCTAACCGAGGAATACGATGGTAAATTCCCATTAGCCGTTGGTGTGCTAAAAGGCGCACTGCCATTTATGTCGGATGTATTGCGATATACCGAAACATATTTGGAAATGGACTTTATGGATGTATCCAGCTATGGTGGGGGAATGCGCTCTTCTGGTGAAGTCAAAATTGTCAAGGATTTGGATACGAAAGTAGAGGGCCGTGATCTGTTGATTATTGAAGATATTATTGACAGTGGCTTAACATTAAGTTATCTGGTTGATTTGTTTAAATACCGCAAAGCAAAGTCGATTAAGATTGTCACACTGCTTGATAAGCCTTCGGGACGGACGGCGAATATTAAAGCAGACATCATTGGCTTTGAGGTACCAAATGAATTTGTCGTCGGGTATGGCCTGGACTACCAGGAAAAGTATCGTAATTTGCCGTATATCGGTGTGTTGAAACCGAAAGTTTATGGCGGCGAAGAGTGACCCATTTAGAAGCAAATATTCATTTTTATTCTCGATAGGAATGATGGAAATATAATGAAAAAAATGAAAGCCAATTTGAAGAGGAATTAGTTGTATTCGAACTTTTTCCTATGGTACGATGTAATATAGTTTTTCCCGCTTGGGAGGAGGTAGGCAATGAACCGACTATTTCGAAATGTGATCTTTTATTTCCTTATATTCTTGGTTATTATTGGCGTAATCAGTGTATTTAAAGGGCAGAATGATCAAGCAGAGCAATATAACGTAGAAGAGTTTATGCAAGCGTTAAATAATGGTGAAATCGCCGAAATGACGATGCAGCCAGCACATGGAATTATGCGCTTGACCGGGACGCTTGAGAAGGACGATAAACAATTCGTTGCTCAGGTGCCGGACAATACGGATGTCGTTGCGGATATTTATGCAAAGGCACAGGAGCAAAGCGCGCTCAAAGTGAAGGAAGAGGAACAACCAAGCGGATGGGTTACCTTCTTAACGACAATGATTCCATTTTTGATTATTGGACTATTTTTCTTCTTTATTCTTAGTCAATCGCAAGGCGGCGGCGGTCGCGTGATGAATTTTGGTAAGAGTAAAGCGAAAATGTATAGTGAAGATAAGAAGAAGGTTCGCTTTAAGGATGTAGCGGGTGCCGATGAAGAGAAACAAGAGCTTGTTGAAGTTGTTGAATTTCTCAAGGATCCGCGTAAATTTGCAACAATCGGTGCACGCATTCCAAAAGGTGTGCTGTTAGTGGGACCACCAGGGACAGGTAAAACCTTGTTAGCACGTGCGGTGGCCGGTGAAGCAGGAACGCCATTTTTCTCCATCAGTGGATCGGACTTTGTGGAAATGTTCGTTGGTGTTGGAGCATCACGGGTTCGGGATTTATTTGAAAATGCCAAGAAAAATGCACCGTGTATCATTTTTATTGATGAAATCGATGCGGTTGGCCGTCAGCGTGGCGCCGGACTTGGCGGTGGCCATGATGAACGGGAACAAACGCTGAACCAATTGCTTGTAGAAATGGATGGTTTTGGTGCAAATGAAGGAATTATCATTATTGCAGCAACCAACCGTCCAGATATCCTTGACCCGGCATTGCTTCGTCCAGGCCGATTTGACCGGCAGATTCCGGTTGGCCGTCCAGACGTAAAGGGTCGACAAGAAGTGTTAAAAGTGCATGCCAAAAATAAACCGCTTGATGAATCAGTGGATCTTAAAGTTATTGCCATGCGCACTCCTGGTTTCTCCGGAGCCGATTTGGAAAACCTGCTTAACGAGGCTGCATTAGTTGCTGCCCGTCAGGATAAAACAAAAGTCGATATGTATGACGTTGATGAGGCAATTGACCGTGTGATCGCCGGTCCTGCGAAGAAGAGCCGGGTGATTTCTGAAAAAGAACGCAATATCGTGGCATATCATGAAAGTGGACATACGGTTATTGGTATGGTGCTTGATGATGCGGATATGGTCCATAAGGTTACAATCGTCCCACGTGGGCAAGCTGGTGGTTACGCAGTGATGCTCCCAAGGGAAGATCGATACTTTATGACCAAGCCGGAGCTGTTTGATAAAATTACCGGTCTATTAGGTGGCCGGGTCTCTGAAGAAATTATTTTCGGGGAAGTAAGTACTGGCGCTTCAAATGACTTTGAACGGGCAACAGGTATTGCACATAAGATGATCACTGAGTACGGTATGAGTGATAAGATTGGTCCGCTTCAATTCACCAGTGGAGGTGGCGGTAATGTCTTCCTTGGCCGCGACATTCAAAATGATCAAAACTATAGCGATACAATCGCATATGAAATTGATAAAGAAATGCAAAACTTCATCAATTATTGTTATGACCGGGCAAAGAAAATTCTTACTGAGAATAAAGATAAGCTGGAGCTCATTGCCAAAACATTGCTTGAAGTAGAAACGCTGGATGCTAAACAAATCAAAGGGTTGTTTGAAGAGGGAATTCTACCGGAACCTGATGAATCAACATCAATAACACAAACCACTTCTTCTGATAAGGACGATGTACGTGTCAATATTCATTCAAAAGAAGATGCGGCGGAAAGTCCGGAAAGCTATGATGAAGCAAAGGCCAAATCAGAACAAAAGCTCAAGGAAAACCACGAAGAAAAAGAAAAACCAGATGCGGACGATTCATCCTCACCCGATGAGAAAAAAGAATAACAATAGCTTAAACAACCTCTCATTTGCAATGAGAGGTTGTTTCTCGTTGGAGGTTCCCCCGGTGTTCAATTCTTAAAATAAAATATGGTATAGTATAAAGGGAAATAACAAGTGTTTAATGTCACACGAAATAGAGCTGTAGCAATAAACTTTGGATGAAGGGTTTGATTGAGAGATGCTTTTTGTGCTTGATGTGGGGAATACGAACACAGTCTTGGGTGTATTTGAAAATGATCAGTTGCAACATGAATGGCGAATTAAAACAGATCGGCATAAGACAGAGGATGAATTTGGTGTCTTAATCAAATCATTATTTGATCATAAAGGAATTCGATTTTCTGATATTCATGGGGTTGCCATTTCATCGGTGGTCCCGCCAATTATGTTTTCACTGGAAAAAATGTGTCAAATTTATTTTCATCTAGAACCGTTAATCATTGCCAGCAATACCGTTCAATCGTTGCTAAAAATGGGGTATCCAAATCCGAATGAGATTGGTGCTGACCGGATTGTCAACGCAATTGGCGCGATTGCCGAATACGGGTCTCCGCTTATCATTATTGATTTTGGGACAGCAACTACGTATTGTTATGTCAATGAGCAGGAAGAATACTATGGCGGAGCGATTGCACCAGGAGTTCACATATCGATGGAAGCATTATATAGCAAAGCATCTAAACTGCCAAAGATTGAAATTGAAGCACCGGGAAATGTGATTGGCCGCTCGACCGTCGAAGCAATGCAATCGGGGATGTTTTACGGTTATGTTGGACAAGTAGATGGAATTGTTACACGGATAAAGCAGCAGGCTAAAATGGAACCGCAAGTTATTGCAACCGGCGGACTTGCATCGCTTATTTCCGATGCATCAACAACCATCGATTATGTGGATCAGCATCTGACATTAAAAGGATTGCATTTAATTTATGAAAAAATGGCAATAGGAGGTAGTACATCATGAGTGATTATTTAGTAAAAGCAACTACTTACCAAGGGATGATACGTGCTTATGCAATTACATCAACGAGCTTGGTTGAGGAAACAAGAAGGCGACAGGATACATGGGCAACGACATCAGCGGCAATTGGTCGTACTGTTTCGATCACTGCAATGATGGGCGCTATGTTAAAGGGTGACGATTCATTAACGGTAAAAGTAGAGGGCGATGGTCCAATTGGGGCGATTGTTGCAGATGCCAATGCCAAAGGAGAGGTTCGTGGATATGTAACCAATCCCCATGTTGACTTTGACTTAAATGACAAGGGTAAACTTGACGTTGCCCGGGCAGTTGGGACACAAGGCAGTTTGAGTGTTGTGAAAGATTTAGGGTTGAAGGATTACTTCACCGGTCAGGTACCGATTGTTTCTGGAGAAATTAGTGAGGACTTCACCTATTATTATGCCAATTCGGAACAGGTGCCATCTGCTGTAGGTGCGGGCGTATTAGTAAATCCGGATCAAACCATTTTGGCTGCGGGCGGGTTCATTGTTCAGGTGATGCCTGGAGCAGATGAGGAGGTCATCACCCGTTTAGAGGAACAAATTCAATCCTTCCCAGCTATTTCAACATTAATCCGGGAAGGGAATACACCAGAGGAAGTCCTGCAACGGCTCTTTACAGATGAAGACGTAACCATTCATGAGCAAATGCCGATTATGTTTTACTGTCAATGTTCCCGTGAGCGGATTGCCAATGCGATTAAAGGGCTTGGCGATGAAGAAATAGAGAATATGATTCATGAAGATCATGGGGCAGAAGCGACGTGCCACTTTTGTAATGAACGATACCAATTTTCTGAGGCTGACCTTCGTGCACTAAAGCAATCGTAATGGTATTATCCAGCTGTTTGAAGCAAAAATCCGCGCTAAAATAGTTGACAAATTAGGGCAAACAACGTACATTATAATAAAATCCTATAAAATTACTAGGAATTGGGAGGTAATGAGATGAGAGTTGCCGAGAATATTGCAGGATTAGTTGGGCAAACCCCGATTGTGAAGTTAAATCACGCAGCAGATGATGAAGCTGCGGCTATTTATTTAAAATTAGAATTTATGAACCCGGGCAGTTCCGTTAAAGACCGAATTGCTGTAGCGATGGTTGAGGCAGCAGAAAAAGCAGGTGTGCTAAAAGCAGGGGATACAATCATCGAACCAACTAGTGGAAATACTGGAATTGGATTGGCGATGGTTGGTGCGGCAAAAGGCTATAAAACGGTTATTGTTATGCCGGATACAATGAGTAAAGAACGCCGTAATCTACTGCGTGCATATGGCGCGGAATTAGTGCTGACGCCTGGTGCAGATGGGATGAAAGGCGCCATTAAGAAAGCGGAAGAATTAAAAGAAAAAAATGGCTATTTCATGCCCCAGCAATTTAACAACCAGGCAAACCCGGACGTACATGCAAGAACAACCGGTCATGAAATTGTAGAGCAAATGCCGGACGGGGTAGATGCATTTATATCTGGAATTGGTACTGGAGGAACCATCACAGGTGCTGGAAAGGTATTGAAGAATCATTTTAGTGACATGAAAGTTTATGCGGTGGAACCGGAAGATTCGGCTGTCTTATCTGGTGGAAATCCAGGCCCGCATAAAATTCAGGGACTGGGCGCCGGTTTTGTTCCTAAAGTGCTTGATACGGAAATTTATGATGAAGTGATCCGTATTTCCAATGATGAGTCATTCCAAGCAGCACGGGAAGCGGCGAGATTGGATGGAATTCTAGGAGGTATCTCTTCTGGTGCGGCTATTGCTGCGGCGAAAAAGGTTGCCAAACAGCTTGGAAGAGGCAAAAAGGTGTTGGCGGTGCTGCCAGACAATGGAGAACGTTATTTATCCACCCCGCTTTACCAATTTGATGAAGAATAAAGACACTGCGGTTTTTGTTATATGTCAGGATTAGCATCAATTTGTCTGGTGCTAATCCTTTTTTATATGATAGGATAGGAGAGAAATCAACAAGAGGCAGGTTGGACATATGTTGTTAAAAACGAAAACAAAAACATTCCATTTAGCAGAACGGACACATATTATGGGGATATTGAATGTGACGCCTGATTCCTTTTCGGACGGGGGCAGCTACACCACCCTTAAACAAGCTGTAGACCAGGCAGTACTGTTGGAGGAGCAAGGTGCGGATATAATTGATATTGGTGGTGAATCTACCAGACCTGGGTATGAAGCGGTCCCGGCGAAGGACGAGCTGGATCGGGTTTTACCCGCTATCAGGGCTGTCAAACAGCACGTGAATATACCGATCTCTATTGATACGTATAAGGCGGAAACAGCAAGACAGGCAGTTGAGGCCGGCGCGGATATGATTAATGATATTTGGGGTGGGAAGCGGGATCCAGGTATCTTGAAGGTTGCCGCGGCATACAACGTGCCGATTATTCTCATGCACAATCGGACAAACATGGATTATACTTCTCTGATTGATGATATGTTGCATGATTTACAGGAAAGTATTGATATGGCATTAAAAGCGGGAGTTCCAGATGAAAATATTATTCTTGATCCAGGAATTGGTTTTGCTAAAACGGCAGCAGATAATTTAATAGTCATGAATCATCTGGAGATGTTTTCTGAATTAGGGTACCCTATCCTTTTAGGTACGTCCCGAAAAGGATTTATTGGAAAAATATTAGATCTGCCTGCTGAGGAACGAGATAACGGAACAGGGGCAACCACGTGTTTGGGAATAACCAAAGGGATGCACATCATCCGCGTTCATAATGTGAAAGTGAACACTGAGCTTGCCCGAATGATGGATGCAATGTTAGGGAAAGGAGCGGCTGCCAATGGATAAAATTATTATAAAGCAAATGGCTTTTTACGGATATCATGGATTGTTTCCGGAAGAAAATAAATTAGGTCAGCGATTTCTAGTTGATGTAGAGCTATTCATGGATTTAAAGAAACCTGGTGTTTCTGATCAAATGGATGATTCCATTGATTATGGGCGTGTGTATGGTATGATAAAAGATATTTTAGAAGGCGAACCAAAGAACTTGATCGAGGCTGTTGCGGAGCAGGTTGCGGATAAAATGCTGCAATCATTTATGTTATTATCCGCCTGTACGGTCAAGGTAGTGAAGCCTGATCCGCCAATACCTGGTCATTATCAATCGGTGGCTGTGGAAATTTTCCGGGAGAAAACATCATGACGAAAGCTTATATTGCCTTAGGATCAAACATTGAACCACGTGATCACTATCTAACTGAAGCGATCACGTTACTAAAGAAAGAAGAATTAGTCACAGTAAAGCGACAGTCATCTGTTTATGAGACAAAACCGGTTGGCTATACGGAGCAAGCAGATTTTTTAAATATGGTGATACAAGCAGATACAACACTTTCGGCAACTGCTTTGCTTGATGTGTGCCAGTCGATTGAACAGAAGTTGGGACGCAAAAGGGAAATACGCTTTGGTCCCCGGACGGTCGACCTGGATATTTTACTTTATGACGATGAACAAATAGAATCAGAGCGACTTATTATACCACACCCTAGAATGCACGAACGCGCTTTTGTACTTATCCCGTTAGCGGAGATAGCACCTGATTTACATGTTGCGGGTTGTGATCGTAGTGTGTATGACATGGTGCAAGATTTGTCTGCGAATGATAAGAGGGATGTTACAACATGGACCGAAAACGACTCGGCAAACGAATAAAGGCGTTTCGTAAGTTAAAGGGGTATACTCAGATGTCCCTGGCTAAGCATTTGGGCGTCTCGGTGGCTGTACTTGGAGATGTTGAACGGGGAACGAAAGAAGCGAATGATGAACTGATTGCTAAAATCGTTCTTGCGTTAGCTGTATCGCAGGAAGAATTAATGCTTGAGCAGCAAGTGGGTTACGGTGAACAGAACAAGGATGAAAGATATATCAATTAGATGATATTACGAATTAGCACCAGTGGCTGGAGTGTCGTGGTCTCCAATGATTGACACTATCAGTTGAGTTTTCTATACTAATGATGAAGCGACTCTGCCAGCAAGCCACTGGCAGTTTTTTATATGGTACGCGTTACGAATATTAAAGTCTTTATTGGCGGGAAAAGAAACTGCTATTAAAAGGTTCTTTTTATCCTCCTTTTTGGACAATCTTATAGAACCGTAATTAAACTATTGGAGTGATGATGGTGTCAGAAGAAGCAAATATGCATATGCGTGTAAGAAAAGAAAAACTCGATACATATCGGGAGCATGGAGTCGATCCATTTGGCAGCAAATTTAATCGAACAGATTTGGCGTCGGATCTATTAGATAAATATGAACAGTTTTCTAAAGAAGAATTAGAAGAAAAAACGACAACAGTCACAATTGCAGGTCGTATCATGACTAAACGCGGAAAAGGAAAAGCCGGGTTTGCTCATTTGCAAGACTTAAGTGGACAAATTCAGATCTATGTACGCAAGGATGCCATCGGGGATGAAGCGTATGAATTATTCCAATCAATTGATCTGGGAGATATCGTTGGTATTACCGGTGTGATGTTTAAGACAAAAGTTGGAGAACTGTCCGTTAAGGCAACCCAATTTGAATTATTAACGAAATCCCTTCGTGCATTGCCGGAGAAATATCATGGATTAAAAGATGTGGAACAGCGGTATCGTCAGCGGTATCTCGACTTGATTACCAATCAGGATAGCAAAGAGACGTTCATTCTGCGCAGTAAAATCATGCAGTCCATGCGCCGTTATCTGGATGGTCAGGGCTTTTTAGAGGTAGAGACACCAATGATGCATGCGATTCCTGGTGGTGCAGCAGCACGTCCGTTCAAAACACATCACAATGCTTTGGACATCCCATTGTATATGCGCATAGCTATTGAACTGCATTTGAAACGCCTGATTGTTGGCGGAATGGAAAAAGTGTATGAAATTGGCCGGGTATTTCGTAATGAAGGTGTATCAACACGACACAATCCGGAATTCACCATGATGGAATTATATGAAGCATATGCCGACTTTCATGATGTGATGAGCTTAACTGAGAATCTGATTGCTCATATTGCCAAAGAAGTACTTGGTAAAACGACGATCACTTATGGAGAATATGAAGTTAACTTAGAACCGGAATGGAAACGTCAGCATATGGTTGACGCCGTCAAAGAATACACTGGAGTAGACTTTTGGGAATCGATGAGTGATGAACAGGCGCGGGCACTAGCAAAAGAACACGAGATTGAAATTAAAGATTCCATGACGTTTGGCCATGTCGTAAATGAGTTCTTTGAACAAAAGGTAGAAGAAAGACTTATTCAGCCAACGTTTATTTATGGCCACCCAGTAGAAATCTCTCCACTTGCAAAAAAGAATAAAGAAGACAGCCGATTCACAGACCGTTTTGAGCTCTTTATTGTCGGCCGTGAACACGCAAATGCTTTTAGTGAATTGAACGATCCAATTGATCAGCGTGAACGTTTTGAAGCGCAATTAAAAGAACGCGAGCAGGGAAATGATGAAGCACACTTAATGGACGAAGACTTTCTGGAGGCATTGGAGTATGGGATGCCGCCAACAGGAGGACTTGGTATTGGTGTGGACCGACTTATCATGCTATTGACGAACTCCCCATCAATCCGTGATGTGTTATTGTTTCCGCAAATGCGTAACAAATAATAGAATGTAAAGAAAAAGCCAGGTGGTCTAAAGATGACCTTTAAAATCAACCTGGCTTTTTAATACGTTGTTATAATAGCATTCACACTGCTTTGGATAGGCGAAAATACTGCGTAAGTACACAGTATTTTTTCGCTGATAACAGGAAAAATGTTCGTTTATAAATTTTTCCATGTATTTCCCTCTTGCACTAAGGACACATTCATGGTAAATTAGTAAACGTTGCGTTGTTAGTTCAACACAGCACAAAAAAACTTTAAAAAAGTTATTGACATTGAGAAACAAAGTTGATATACTAATCAAGTCGCCAAAAACGGCGGCGAAAAACATTCGCTCTTTGAAAACTGAACAAAACAACCAGTATGATAACAGATGTCAGAGGTTAGGTCGAAAATGGAATCGTATGATTTGATGGACGATTTAGACCCTGGAATCAATTTTTGAAGCTAAGACTATTAATAGGATTGATTGGTGTCAATCCTATGACAAACTTTTTTGGAGAGTTTGATCTTGGCTCAGGACGAACGCTGGCGGCGTGCCTAATACATGCAAGTCGAGCGCGGGAAGCAGGCAAACACCCTTCGGGGTGTGCGCCTGTGGAACGAGCGGCGGACGGGTGAGTAACACGTGGGCAACCTGCCTGTAAGATCGGGATAACTCGCGGAAACGCGAGCTAATACCGGATAATACTTTTTCCTGCATAGGAGGAAGTTGAAAGATGGCTTCGGCTATCACTTACAGATGGGCCCGCGGCGCATTAGCTAGTTGGTAAG